>CAZNOK010000071.1:0-21912 GCA_964574605.1 uncultured Verrucomicrobiota bacterium | reverse complement strand
CCGCGCCGTCACATTCGCGTTTGACCTCGGCCTTATCGCCAACAACTTGACTGTGCCGGCGCTTTACGCGTGGTGGTCGGAGCTGTTGACTTCACTCGGCTGCCGCAAAGTGTTGGACACCGGCAACTGGTTCGTCGAAGCCGGCGCGTGGCACGATGATTCCGGCAACCGTCTCATCATCCTCGTCAATCACGACGACAAATCCGCCCAACCCGCCAAGCTGCCCGACGGCAAGACAGTGGAGCTTGAACCCGGTCGGGCGAAGACAATCGTCCTGCCGAGCCGGTAGCAAGCCTGAATGTAGGAGCGGCCTTTTGGCCGCGATTCGCCAACCTCGCACGACCGGAACAAAACCGGAGCATTTCAAGGGACTGTAGGGGCGCACTGCGTGCGCCCATGCCGTTGCGGAATCACGAAGAAGGGCACATGCAATGTGCCCCTACTTGCGCTTGACCTTCGCTGTGTCGTTGACGGCAATCTCACGCGTCGGCTATACTCCGCCCGCCATGCAAAATGTTCGCGTGAAGATTCGAGGCGTTGCGCCGATGCTGCAGAATCGTTATCCGATGGAAACGGAGAGCGAGGAAACAGCCAGGCGTCGCGACGAGAAATTCGATCCAAAGGAAGACGCCGAGAAGGCGCTCTACCGCAACAAGGACGGCTGCTTCGTCCCGTCGTCGTGGATTGAAGCCGCGCTGCGCGACACCGCCAAGGAGTTCAAGGGCAAAGGCCGCAGCAGTCTCAAAGGCACCATCCTCTCCTCGGTGTTCGTCGAGCCGGAAGAAATCCCGCTCGGCAAGAAAACCTACGACGAGATTGACCGGCGTCCCGCCGTCATTCAACGGCAGCGCATCGTCAAATCGCGACCGCGCTTCAACAGTTGGGAAATCGAGTTCACCATCAACTTCGACGAGGAACGCGTGAAGAAGGAAGTCCTCAAAGAAATTCTCATCGAAGCCGGCAAGAGCAAAGGCATCGGCGATTACCGGCCAAAATTTGGACGGTTTGAGGTAGTGAAGTTCGAACACTGATTTGTGCCTCAAGTTACGGTCTGGTGAGGTGAGGTAAGGTGAGGTGGGGCGAGGTCAGGTAAGGTTGTGTATGGCGAGGCGAGGTGTTGCTAGGCACAGCGGGCAAGACCCGCTGTAAAAATTTAGAAGATGGAAAGGGCAGAGAAAGTGAAACGTCTCGGTCGAACGAGCAAATTTGTTGTGAACCTTGAGGGCACTCATGTTTTTGGCAAGTTTATGCCGTGTCAAAGCGCATGGTGGATTGGAACCTGCAAACTTTGTGAAGCTGATCTGGTTAGTATTAGGCCCGGCAACAGACCAAAGGGGGAGTGGATGGACGTTGCAATTTTCAAGAACCGCGCCTTTGTCGTGACTGAACCCGGTTATCGGACTTTGCGGGCATTCAAAACCTTGAAGCTTGCGGCAGCGCATTTCATCAGCAAGAATTTTGAGTGTCCTGCCTGTAAGCGCTGGTTGCAGGCGGAGGTAACTCCTAACTAGCAACCGGCTCAGGCGGCGTCCACGCGTTCGGCGATCCAGCGGGCAAGACCCGCTGTAAAAACTTAGATGATGGAAACGACAGTTCCGCGAGAGATCATCACCGAAGAGATTCGGAAGATCGAAGGCTACCTCAACGCGACGTGGCCGCAGTTCACGACGCGCAAAGAGGTGCGGCTGCGCGAGCTTTTCCCGGAGCCGGACAACGCCGGTTTGCGGCACATCTGGAAATATGGCTCGGCGGACTTGGTGGTGTACCGTCACGACAAAGCCGTCTGCGTCATCGAAGCCGGTGGCGCTCACCATTTCGAGGACAAGCAAAGCCTCAACGACCGCCGCAAGTGTGAGCTCGCCGAACAAAACGGCGTCGGTTGTCTGACGATGATGAACGGTTTGATGGCCGGTCTCTCAAAACGAAAATGGCGAAGTTTGCTTGGCCGTTATCTCTTCCCCCAAAACGATGATACCTCGTAGTTCTAGGTATCGCGCAGCGCAGGCATGATATATCGCCAGGCGATATATCATGTGTCGGCCACAAAATGTTCCGGGTTTGTTCCGGCTCCGCCTGCGCGGTACCCAACACGCGCGGCTATTCCGATTTGTTTTGAGCTTCTCAGAGGACGCTCGTTCTGGCAGCTTATGCCCATGGCCGTGGACAGGAGACGACAAGACACAATCTACAGAGGCATATTATGAACACATCCATTCGCATTCTCACACTGGCTTTCCTCTCCGCGACTGCGTTCGCCGCGCCGCCGGTGACGCAGGAGCCGAGCAGCGACAATCTGCCGAACCGGCCTAAAGTCGCGGGCACGTTGCGGCTGCACTTGCGTGAGCGCAAGGAGACCGCACCCGGCAGCAAGCAGTTCAAAGTTGTCGAGCGCACGGTGGACTGGGAGGTTTCCAAGACCGCCATCATCATCATTGATATGTGGGACGGACATTACTGCCGGTCGGCGGCGCAACGGCTTGGCGTGATCGCACCGCGCATGAACGCGGTCATTACCGAGGCGCGTAGCCGCGGCGTTCAAATCATCCACGCGCCGAGTGGCGTGACTTACTTGTATGCCGACACACCCCACCGCAAACGGATGCAACAGGCGCCGGCGGCAAAGATGCCCGCCGATTGGAACCCGAAGAAATGGTGTGACCTCGACGCAACACGCGAGCCGCCGTTGCCGGTGGACACGAGCAAGTGTTCCAGCGACGATCCGATTGTCGGTGCGGCGGTGCAGCAGTTCACCCGTCAGCATCCCGGCCTCGACATCGTCGGTTACGATGGCGTCAGCGACAACGCGCAGGAGATTTTCAACTTCTGCGAAGCCAACGGCATCACGAACATCGTCATCATGGGCGTCCACACCAACATGTGCATCCTCGGCCGGCCGTTTGGCATCCGCGCAATGGTCCGGCTCGGCCGCAACGTGGTCTTGGCGCGCGACCTGACCGACGCGATGTATGATCCGCGCCAGCCGCCATTCGTCAGTCACGCCCGCGGCACGGAACTGGTGATCGAGCACATCGAGAAATACTGGTGCCCCACGATTCTCTCCGACGACCTCACACGCGTCGTGCCGGGGTCAGACGGACCGTAAATGAGACTGATCGCCATTCTTTGTCTGGCGACAACGGCATTCGCAGAGCCGAGAACGGAAGACGTGTCGTTCCGGGCGAACTGCGACGGCACGGAACAAAAATATGTCATCGTGTTTTCGGAAAACAAACCGCGCGCAGCCCTGATCGCCTTGCACGGGCACGGTTCGGATCGTTGGCAGTTCGTGAAGGACAAGAGAGACGAATGCCGCGCCGCCCGGGATGTCGCAGCCGCGCACGGCATGTTGTTCGTCTCGCCCGACTACCGCGCCAAGACATCGCGGATGGGGCCAAAAGCCGAAGCGGACATGGTGCAGATCATTGCCGAACTGAAAAATCGCCATCGCGTCACCAAAATCGTTTTTTGTGGCGGTTCGATGGGCGGCACCGGGGCATTGACCTTCACGGCGCTGCATCCTGAGCTTGTGGATGGTGTCGTCTCGCTCAACGGCACGGCGAACCTCGTCGAGTTCAGCGGCTTTGCTGACGCCATCGCTGCCTCCTTCGGTGGAACGAAGGCGCAGGTGACCGACGAATATCGCCGGCGGAGTGCGGAGTTCTGGCTGGAGCGTTTCACGATGCCCATTGCCGCGACCACCAGCGGGAAAGACCGCGTTGTTCCGCCTGAAAGCGTGAAGCGTCTGCTCGACCGTGTGAAAGCGAGGAATCCAAACACACTGCTCATTCATCGTCCCGACGAAGGCCATCGCACCAACTACAACGACTCAAAAGCTGCGATCGAGTTCGTGGTGTCGACGGTCCTCAGATGAAGAACACCGCGGTGTTCCGGAAATGTCCCGGATGAGAAGCGTGAAGTCCGTCACCGGGATCGCCTGTATCGAAAACTGGCGATACCTCGTAGTACGAGGTATCGGTATTTGTCACACCCAAAGTAGCCAAGGGAGGGAGGGCACGCTATTGTGTGCCGCCGGCCAAATGACAATGGCACGCAATAGCGTGCCCTACGGTTCTGTGTCTTCTTGCGGCCCTTTTGATCTTTTCAGAGGATGTATGTTCTGGCAGGGTGTCTTTCGCTGCCATGTCCATGGACAGGAGATAACAAAACGAAATGAAACGAATCTTCTACGGCGTGTTTGCCGGAATCGTCGTATCAGCGGCGATGGCTGTTGAATGTCCTGAAAGAGCACCAGTGCGGCCTGAAGGCGGCGAGTATGTGCCGCAGCCATTCGTGGCGGTAGCGACGGAAGCGTCCGCCGTCAAGTGCGGTGAGCGACGCTACGATCTCAGCGGCGCAGTGCCGATGCCGGCATTACTGGAGCGGGGCGAGTTCAGTTTGAACGGCCAGCCGGTGAAAGCGCCAAGACTGGAGTGGACGCGCAAGACACCAGCCGTCGCCATCGCGAAGCGGACGTGGACGGAAGGCGATGTGCGACTGACGCTGTTGCAGACGGTTGAATACGACGGGTTCATCACGAGCGATCTGACGCTTGCGCCGGTGAAAGGCAAAACATCGGTGCGCGAATTGTCGTTGCGGCTCGTGTTCAAGCCGGAGGCGTCCACGCTGTATCACATTTCGTCCTCCAGAGAAACCCCGGCAGGATTTTGGCCGCGGCAACGCCAGTTTGGCGAGCCGGTTCCCGGTATCTGGGGCGGCAACGACCGTGCCGGGTTCGCTTGTTACGTCGGCACGTTCCGCGATTGGCGCGGACCGGGGGTGACATTGAGCCGCGACGGCAGCGGGCCGGGGCAGATGCTCTTCCAGATCATTGCCGAGCCGACCGAGATCAACGCGCCGGTGAACTATCGGTTTGGGTTCATCGCCACGCCGGTTCGGCAGCCGGAGAAACGGCATTGGCAGCTTTACTCGCACGGACCGGGCGCGGACGAGCTTCAGCGCGTCGTGTCGTGCAACCGGCTCTGGACCGAGATGTCGGACAAGTACGCGACGTTCCTCACCAACGACCCGAAACGCGACGCCGAGCGCGCCGCGCTCGTGAAAGCGATCCAGTCGCGCGGCAAACGCGCGATCGCATACACGACCTACGCGCACGTCGAGGAAAGCGCCGTCAAGGTGCCGTCCGTCTGGGGACTGGTAAACGCGAAAGGAAAAATCAGCATCGCCTCCCTCAAGGGCACCAAACGTCGCGTGTTTTGTTGTCCCGGCAGCCGCGAGTGGCTGGAGTGGAAACTGAAAGACCTCGACTTGGCCATCCAACGTTACGGCGTGGACGGTTTTTATGTGGACACCTCTTACGTCATTCAAGCCTGCCAAAACGCCGAGCACGACCACGGCTGGCTCGACCGCGCCGGCGCGCGCCAGAGCGATTTCCCGACGTGGTCCATGCGCGAAATCTGGCGGCGCACCTACGAGATGCTCTGCAAAGCGCGCGGTCACGCGGAGATTTATGCGCATCACAAGGGCGGCTGTCCGCCGGCGCTGGCGGCGTTCACGACCGCGTTCTGCGACGGCGAGCAATACACATCGCAGACGATCAAGAACCTGACACCCGACGCCTTCCGCGCGCAAATTTCCGGCCGCAACATGGGGCCGCTGGCGTTGTTCCTCTGCGAATACTACCGCGCGGCCACGTTTGGCACGCAGCAGAAGGCCGAACATCACAACCCGACCGAGAGCGCCATGCTCGCGCTGTTGCACGACGTGCTCTGCACCGGCTATCCCGGCGATCATCCGAACCGCGAACTGATCGCGTTGCGCGACGATCTCGGCATCGAGAACGCCACATGGCTGCCGTATTACGCGCCCGACACGCCGTGGAAAACTGAAGGCGTGGCCGTCTCGTCCTACCGCACCGCGCGCGGCGACACGCTGCTCGTTGTCGGCAACCCAACCTACGCGCCGGTCCGCGCACAACTTCCGAAGCCGGCTGACGCAACGCGAGGCAGGACATTTGTCGGGATTGACGTGCTCGCGCGCATCGGCAAACGCAGCACGAGCAGTATCGGCTATCGTTGGGAGCCGGTTCCGCCCGACGCAGTCGAGGTGCCGGCGCGGTCGTTCCAGTTGTTCGCGTGGGTGCGCGACCCGAACAAATTGCCGGCGTTCGCGAAGCAGCGCGGCTTCGCGTCGTCACCCGCGCAACATGCCCGAAAGAAGCCAGTGCCGGAAGGCGCGACGTTGCTCGACGACTTCGAGGACCCCGACTGGACGCTGGCCAGCGACAAGGGCGGTGTGGCGACGACCGACCGCGAGCCGGTGGACACGGTGCGGGCGATGCGGGTGCAGCCTGCGCCGGAACACGATTCTGCCGCGTTGCTGCGCACCTTTACCGAGCCGCAAGACTGGTCGGCCTGCACAGCGTTGAGTTTCTCGATTCGTCCCGACCGCGAGTTGCCCGTGCGCGCGCTGGACATCCGTCTGCGCGACAACGAACGCTACGGCCAGTCGTTGAAACTCGTCTCGCACAAATCCGCCGACAAGCTCCCCGCCGGCAAATGGACCGAGTTGCGTTACGAATTCGGCAAGGTCAAGCGTGACGATGTCCAGATTCTCCGCATCTATTTCAACCGCGGCTCGCTTCTCTCCGGGCCATTTGACTTGGACGAGATGTTCCTGCACGGTGGCGCACCGACGGCAGCGAAGCGAATGGCAAAACCGCAAAAACAATCTGCTGTGAAGAAATCCAAACCGGAAGGTGGTATCCAATGATTCGTTGGACATTGTCTGTCTTGTTGTGCACGCTAACGCTGAATGCACAGCAGCCGACCGCTTGGAAAGTCGGCGCTGCGTCGGTGAAGATCACGCCGGAGGGACCGGTCTGGATGGCCGGGTACGCGTCGCGCAAGAAACCGTCGGAAGGCGTCGCGACCGATCTCTTCGCCAAGGCGCTTGCCATTGAAGACTCGCGCGGGACGCGGCTGGTCATCGTGACAATGGACCTGATCAGCGTGCCGCGACCGTTGCGTGACTGGCTCGAGAAACAGGTGAAGGAAAAGTTCGGCCTGTCGCAGGAGTCGCTTTTGATGAATGCGTCGCACACGCATTGCGGGCCGGAGTTGCGGTTGTGGCGGCTCGATGATGACATCAAAGCCGAGTTCGTTCCTGCCGCCGAGAAATACGTGGCGCGGTTGCAGCAGCAGCTCGTGTCGCTTGTTGGCGACGCATTAAGTCGGCTCGCGCCGGCCAAACTGGATTTTCAGCGTGCCCGTTGCGGATTCGCCATGAATCGCCGTCGGCCAACGCCAACAGGCTACGCCAACGCACCGAACTCCGACGGCCCGGTGGACCACGAGGTGCCGGTGCTGCGTGTCAGCGACACGAAGGGCAAACTGGTGGCTTTGTTGTTTGGCTACGCTTGTCACAACACCACCTGCGGCGACTTTCTGATTCGCGGCGATTACGCCGGCTACGCGCAGCAATATCTGGAAGAAGCGCACCCCGGCGTGACGGCGATGTTCATGACCGGCTGCGGCGCAGACCAGAATCCGTATCCGCGCCGCACCGAGGAACTGGCCAAGTATCATGGACGTTCGTTGGCCGTCGCTGTCGAGGCGGCTCTTGACACAGTGCCAAAACCGTTGCGCGGGCCGTTGGCGCTGTCGTTTGCGGATGTGACGATTGATTTCGCGCCGTTGCCGCCACGCGAGGAACTGGAGAAGATCGCGGCCAGCGGCAAACGACCGCAAAGCGGTCACGCGGCGCGCATGTTGAAACAGATCAAGGAGGACGGCAAGGTACGTTCGACGTATCCGTGCCCGGTGCAGGTCGTGCGGTTCGGTTTGGACCTGACGCTGGTGGCCATCGCCGGCGAAACGTGCGTGGACTACTCGCTGCGCCTGAAACGCGAACTCGCCGGGCCGGCGGTCTGGGTCGCGGGCTACTCCAACGATGTGTTTGGTTATCTGCCGTCGTTGCGCGTGTTGCGCGAGGGCGGCTACGAAGCGGGCGGCGCGATGCTCTGGGGTTCATTGCCGGGGCCGTTCACGGAGACGGTCGAGGAACGCGTCGTGTCGAAGATACACGAGCTGGCGAAAGGCGGTGTGCGATGAAAAATATTTTGCTGTGCATGTTGGCACTTGCCGGAACATTGAGCGCGCAGGAGCCGACTACTTGGAAAGCTGGCGTGGCGTCGGTGAAGATCACGCCGGAGGAAGCGGTCTGGATGTCCGGTTATGGGGGACGCACGAACGCGTCGGTGGGCGTCGCGACCGACCTTTTCGCCAAAGCCCTCGCCATCGAAGACCCGCGCGGGACACGGCTGGTCATCGTGACAATGGACCTGATCGTCGTGCCGCGGTCGTTGCGCAATTGGATGGAGGTCCAAGTGAAAGAGAAGTTCGGCCTCGCGCGCGACTCGCTGTTGATGAACGCGTCACACACGCACTGCGGGCCGGAACTGGCCGGATCGTGCCTTTCGGCTCGGATGCTCAACCCCCAATACGCTCCTGCGGCGGAGAGATACACGGCGCGGCTGAAGCAACAACTTGTGGCGCTTGTTGGCGACGCGTTGAAGCAGCTTGCGCCGGCGAAGCTGGACTTTCAGCGCGCGCGGTGCGGCTTCGCGATGAATCGCCGGCGTCCGACGCCGACCGGCTACGCCAACGCGCCGAACTCCGACGGTCCAGTGGATCACGAGGTGCCGGTGCTGCGCGTGACAAATCCGCAGGGCAAGCTCGTGGCGGTGTTGTTCGGGTATGCCTGCCACAACACCACCTGCGGCGATTACATGATTCGCGGTGATTACGCCGGCTACGCGAAATTGTATTTCGAGGAGGCGCATCCCGGTGTGACGGCGCTGTTCATGATCGGCTGCGGCGCTGATCAAAATCCGTATCCGCGTCGGACGGAAGAGCTGTGCAAGAATCATGGGCGCTCGCTGGCCATGGCTGTTGAGGCCGCGCTGGAGACCGTGCCGAAACCGTTGCGCGGGCCGCTGAGCGTGGCGTACGCGGACGTGACGGTGGATTTCGCCCCGCCGCCGCCGCGCGAGGAACTGGAGAAAACCGCCACGAAGGGCAAGGAACCATATCGCACTCACGCCGCGGCTCTGCTGAAACAACTCAAGGATGACGGCAAGATTCGCTCGTCGTATCCGTGTCCGGTGCAGGTCGTGCGTTTCGGTGCCGACCTGACGCTCGTGGCCCTCGCCGGCGAGACGTGTGTGGATTATTCGCTGCGCTTGAAACGCGAACTGGCCGGCACGTCGGTCTGGGTGGCCGGCTACTGTAACGACGTGTTTGCCTATTTACCTTCGTTGCGCGTGCTGCGCGAAGGCGGCTACGAAGCGGGCGGCGCGATGGTTTGGTATTCACAACCGGGGCCGTTCACGGAGACGGTCGAGGAACGCGTGGTATCGGCGATTCTCCAGATGGCGCGTGCGCCGATCAAGTCCGAGCCGGCGGCGGTGGACTTGAAGCTGGGCGAGCAGGCCACGGTGAAAATGTGCGACGGAAAATCGGCGACGGTGAAACTGCTCGATGTACAGGAGAAACGCGACAGTCTGCGGCGTGTCATGCGCGGGGCATTGGTGACCGTGGAGGTCAACGGGGAGAAGACGACACTGAATTGCGCGACGTATCATTTGCCGGTCACGGCGGGCGGCGTGCAGATTGATTGCCCCATCGTCAAAGGCTACAACGAAGGCGGCGATCATTGGGGACTGGATGCCGACGCGCGCTTGCGGCTCTGGCCGGCGGGTTATCCGTGGATTACGCCGGGCACATTTGGCTATCCGCTCAAACAACGATGGTTCGCCAGTCACACGTTGATGGCCAATCAGGTTTCCAGTGAAAACCTCATGGCCAAGTCGGTGTATCACCACTGGGGATTGGACTTCGGCGGCGCGGAACGAATGGAAGACATTTTCGCCGCGACCGACGGCGAGGTCGTGTCGGTCGCCAATGAAGTGTTGGAGAAGGGCAAATATCCGCCGCTGGTGAAGCCGCGCGCCGATGTGGTTTATTTGCGGGACGGTCGCGGCTGGTTTTACCGATACAGTCATCTCGACTCGATTGACCCGGCGGTCACGCTCGGCGCGAAGATCACGATGGGACAGAAGATTGGTGTGCTCGGGAAAAAAGGCGCCAGCGGCGGCTGGTCGCACCTACATTTCGATGTCGTTGCGCCGCAACCAAGCGGTCGCTGGGGCATTCTCGAAGCATACGCGCTCGTTTGGGAGGCGTATCACAACGCGCATCCGCTCGCCGTCCTGCAAGCCGTCGCCCGTCCACATCAACTCGTCGCTGTGGGCGAGGAAGTCACGCTCGACGGCAGCAAGTCATGGAGCCGCAGCGGCACGAATCACATCGCCAGTTACACGTGGACGTTCAGCAACGGCAAGACAGCGCGCGGCGCGAAAGTGCAACGCCAGTTCGAAAAGCCCGGCACCTACAGCGAGATTCTCAAAGTCACCGACAAGGGCGGCAACATCAGCTACGACTTCGCGCAGGTGCGCGTTCACGATCCGCGGCACCCGGACCAGCAACCGCCGAGAACTCACGCCGTCTATTGGCCGACATTCGGCATCAAGGCCGGCGATGAGATCACCTTCAAGGTGCGTTCCTTCCACGTCGCACCCGACGAAGGAGAGGAGGAATGGGATTTCGGCGACGGCACGCCGACCGTCCGAGTCCGCTCCGACGGCAACGCGCAGGCGCAGGCGCCCGACGGTTACGCGATCACGACGCACCGCTATCGCGGCGCCGGTCAGTATCTCGTCAAGGTCTCGCGCACCAATCGCCGGGGCGAAACTGCCACAGCCCACCTGAGCATCATGGTCACACCACGCTGAACGAACTGTTCCTTGGTGCAAAACGATGATGACAAGAAAACTCTTGCTGCTTGTGTTTGGACTGACTGGCGCGGCGTTCGCGGCCACCACCGAAACGCCGAGCTTTGACGAACGCGTGGTGTTCACGTCCGGGACGGATGGTTATCACACGTTTCGCATTCCGGCGATTGTGCGGGCGAACAACGGGGACCTCCTCGCGTTCGCTGAAGGCCGCGTAGAGAACCGTCGCGACCATGATAACGTTGATACGGTGCTGAAGCGCAGCAAAGACAACGGCGGCACATGGGGATCGTTGCAGACGGTTTGGGGAAAGGATGACGGCGGCCTGATTACGTGGGGCAATCCCTGTCCGGTGGTGGACCGCAGCAATGGGCGCATCTGGCTGGCGATGTCGTGGGAGAACTATAAAGTGTATGTCACTCACTCGGACGATCAAGGAACGACATGGTCCGAGCCAAAGGATGTTACATCTGAGGTATGGAATCCGTCTTGGCCACGCCCGCCGGCGCCCATTCTCGCCATTTGGACTGGCCCTGGTGTCGGAATACAGATCGAACACGGCTCTCATGCCGGCCGCTTGGTGATTCCGGTGCATTTGCGCCGACACCCTTTGCTCAAAGCGGAGCAGAATGAGGCCGCTTGTTTTTTCAGCGATGACCATGGCAAAAGTTGGCAGTATAGCAAGAACTCCACGGGGTTCGGCAATGAACCCCAAGTTGTTGAGCTGACCGACGGGCGACTGATGTTGAATCAGCGACACTACTTGGCGGTCGAGAAACGCAAACCCGGCGAACCTCGATACCGCCTCATCAGCTACAGTTCCGATGCCGGCGCGACTTGGTCGCCGTCGAAACCAGATGACGAGTTGATTGATCCCAGTGTGCAAGCCAGCTTGTTGCGTTACGCTTGGGCAGAGAAAGATGACCCGAAAGACAAGGGTGTGTTGCTGTTTGCCAATCCCGCTGACCCCGGCAAGCGGGCGCTCATGACAGTGCGGGCCAGCTTCGACGATGGCGCCAACTGGCCTGTGAAACGAGTGGTGAGGGAGGGTCCTTCGGCCTACTCCAGTCTGGTGCGCCAAGCGGACGGAGCGATTGGCCTCCTCTATGAAGCGGAGCGATACGGCAGCATCACATACGCCCGATTCAACCTCGCGTGGCTGCAAGAAAAATCGCCAGCCACGCCGAAACCGTGAACGCAGTGGATTCATGTCTCGCGGCAAACACCAACTCGGTCATGGACAACACGCCGGCGCCGGCGCCGGAGAGCTACGTGATCACAACCTACCGCTACCGCGAAGTCGGTCGAACCGTCGCGCCAAGGTAAATGCCACTGAGATTTAATCATACGGCCAGCGGTTTTGCGGCCATCGTGCTGTGGAGCGCGACGTTCGCGTTTGCGCGCAGCCTCTCAGAACAGATTGGGCCGCTGACAGCAGGAGCGTGCGTTTATTTGATCGGCGGATTTTTCTGCCTCTTGCGTCTGCGATGGTCGGAGTTACTCCGATTGTCCCCGCGCTACTTGCTGGGCTGCGGCTCGTTGTTCGTCATTTATACGGCAGCACTTTATCTTGCAGTCGACTTGGCGAAGACTCGTGAGCAAGTCCTTGAAATCGCTTTGGTGAATTATTTGTGGCCGGCGTTGACCGTCATCCTGTCACTGTGGCTTCTGAACAAGAAAGCCAGCGTCTGGTTGCTGCCGGGAACAGTGCTTGCCCTGGGCGGCGTGTTCTTGGTGATGACACAGGGCGCTCAACTTTCATGGCGTCTGCAGGATAACCCGGCGGCGTATGGTTTGGCGTTGGTCGCCGCGATTTCGTGGGCCTTGTATTCCAATCTGGCCCGGCGCTGGTCGGAACATCAGAGCGAAGGCGCGGTCGAGTTGTTCATGCTGGCAACGGGTGTCGTCCTGCTCGCGATGCGGTTCTTCACGACGGAACCGACAAACTGGACCGTCCGATGCGTTGGGGAGGTGGTTGGTCTGGCGACGGTTACGTCGGCGGGTTACGTGTTGTGGGACGTTTCCATGCGAAAAGGAAACATGCTGCTGGTCGTGGCGTGTTCGTATTTCACGCCGCTGCTGACGATGCTGGTCAGTTGCGCCTACCTGCGCGTGTTGCCGGGACCGAAGTTGTGGCTCGGTTGCCTGTTGCTGGTGATCGGCTCGCTGGTGACGTGGCGGTCGGTCAGTTCGGTTTGTCCTTGTCCATCAGCACGCGAGCTTTCGGGTCCTTCTCGTTGACAAACTGATAGCCGTTGGCGACCAGTTCGCCCAAGTCGAACCGGAACTTCTTCTCTTTCGAGATCCGCTTCGCGCGTTGGGCGAGTTCGTCGCGACTGAGTCGTTCGTCGCGCGGCAGGCCGACGAGTATCACATTGCCGGCTTCTTCCATCGTGAACACGTACAGTTCGTCAAAAACCTCCTGATACGTACGCACCATTCCGCCGTACAGCGGGTTCAAGGGGCTGCCCCAAACATTCGAGACGACAATGCCGCGCGGCGATAAAGCCCGCTTGACGGACCGGATGAACTCGACGGTAGCCAGACTGTAGGGAATGCTGTCCGTCCCGTAAGCATCGAGGACGATAATGTCATAGGGCTGTCGGCAGTCTTCGATGAACTTGCGTCCGTCGGCCACGTGGGCGCGCATCTTGGCGTCCTCGCGGAAACCAAAGAATCGCTTGGCCACCGTGACCACGTCGGGATCAATGTCAACCACGTCAATGGTCGTCTGCGGATAGTGCTTGTGAAGGAAACCGGGGATGCTCCCGCCGCCCAACCCGACGACGAGCACTCGCTGCGGCTTCTCGCAGAACGCCAAGCCGGCCATTGTGACGCGCACGTAGGGGATCTCGAGGTGATCTGGGTCGCCCACTTTCACCGTGCTCTGACGTGCCCCGCCTTTCTCGAACTGCAAGCTGCGCAGTCCTTGCTCGTCCTCCGTGACGACAACGGTGTTGAACGGCGATGGTTTCTCGTAGAGAACCTTCTCCTTGGCCTGCGCGACGATGCAGGCCGCCGCGAAGACAAGAAGTCTCAATAGAAAACGTATCTTCATTGGCGCTATTATTGCAGAAAGGAAGGTGCCCGTCACGCTCCGCGTGACGCCCTCCTCATCACGCGGAGCGTGATGACTACAATCCGTTATGGTATGCTGCGGCAGCGATATGAACCGTCGTGAATTTGTCTGCACATCGGCTGGACTGCTGGCCGCGCTGACAGCGCCCGGCGTCTGGGCCGTGGACGCGACGGAAGGGCAGAAGCGGAAATACGCCTTTCGTCCGTTCCGCGCCGACGATCCGGCCGCGCCCATCACCGTCATCACGCCGCCTGACGGGAACTACGTCTTCACCTACTTCAACGTCTGCCCGTGGAGTCCATCGGGACGCTATCTGTTTGCCACGCGACTGCCGTATCAGGACCACAACGCGGCGTATGGCGACACGGCGGAAGCGTGCGTGATTGATTTGCAGGAGCAGGCCATCGAGACAGTCTATCAAACGCGCTGCTGGGGATTTCAGACCGGCGCCAACCTCCACTGGGGCGCGACCGACGACCGCCTCTACACCAACGACATCATCGGCGACACAGCCGTCTGTGTGCGCATTGATCTGCGCACCCGCAAGACGCGCGCGTTCGCCGGGCCGGGCTACAACATCGCGCCGGACGAATCCTGCGCTATCGGTTTCCCGCTCGAATTGATGGACGCGACGCAACTCGGTTACGGCGCGCCGTCGCCAGACCCGTCACGACCGCGCCGGCTCCCGCCCGGTGCGGCACGCGACGATGGCATCTGGCGCACCGATCTGAAGACGAACGAGAAGCGGTTGCTCGTGAGCCTTGCCGACGTCGCCGCGCGCGTGAAGGAAGCGCCGCCGCGTCCCGGCGGCACGTGGTATTTCTGGCACGCCAAACACAACCGTCAGGGCACGCGCATTCTGCAAGTGCTCCGTCACATCCTGCCCGGCGACGAAGGCGGACGGGAACGCAACCCGATGGTGTTCACCTACGCGCCCGACGGCAGCGACATCCGGGGCATCGAGCACGGGCCGGTCTGGCGACAACGCGGCGGACATCCCGCGTGGCACTGTGACGGCCAGCACGTCACCCGCAACATGGAGGTCGGCAAAGTCACGCGCCTCTGCCAATGGCGTCACGACGGAAGCGACTTCCGTGTTCTCTCGGAGAAACTCGTCAGCGGCGGTCATCCGACCGTGGAACCGCGCGGCCGGTTTGCCATCACCGACCAACTCGATCACACCGGTGCGTCCACCGTCATGTTGCGTTTGTTCGATCTTTCCAATCACACCGAACTGGCTGTATGTCGTGTCCCGACAATCCGCATCGCCAAAGGCGACGATGTGACGTTGCGTTTGGACGGGCATCCCGTTTGGAGCCGCGATTATCGTCAATGCTGCCTGCAAGCCGCCCCGGAAGGCAACCGCCAACTTCTCATCGCAGATCTCTCGAAAGTAATCACATGAAAACATCATTGGAGTCATCCACAAACGTTTCACGCCGCGGATTTCTGCGCGGCGCTGCGCTGGCCGGTTTCGGCGCAGCCATTGCAACGGCCTCTCAACGCGTGGCGGCTGCTGCCAAACAGGAAGCCAAGTCCGACCGGAAAATCCGCATCGGCGTGGTCGGCGGCGGGTTCGGCGCATCGTTCCAGTGGCATCTGGATCCAAACTGCATCGTTGAGGCCGTCAGCGACCTGATGCCCGACCGGCGCGACCGATTGATGAAAACCTACAAGTGCGCCAAGTCCTACGAGTCGCTGGAAAAGCTGATTCTGGACAAGAACATCGAAGCCGTGGCGGTGTTCACGGGCGCGCCCGACCATGTGCGGCATTGCGTGGCGGTGATGAACGCCGGCAAACACTGCATCTCAGCCGTGCCGGCGGCCATCTCGCTGGAACAATGTCAGCAGTTGATCGAAGCGAAGGAACGGAACCAACGCCGGTACATGATGGCGGAGACGAGTCATTACCGCACCGGCTCGATCTTGATGCGCCAACTTTGCCGGGACGGCGTGTTCGGCGAAGTCGTTTATTCGGAGGTGGAGTACTATCATCCGGCCCGTAAAGGCAGCAAAGAGCGCGCGTCGTTATGGTATCGCAACGGCAAAAAAACCTGGCGGCATAATTATCCGCCGATGTGGTATCCGACGCACTGCACGGATTTTGTTGTCGGCGTCACCGGCGAGCGGTTTGTCGAGGTCTCCTGTCTGGGCCGCGCGCCGCGCAACGATCCCGAACGTCAGAATAGCCAATACAACAATCCGTTCGACACCCAGGTTGCGTTGTTGAAGACCGACCGCGGCAACATCTGCCGGTGCAATCGTTCCGGCGCACTCCACGCGCACAACGAACGCGCCCAATGGTTCGGCGAGACAGTCGCTGTGTTCATGGAAAGCTGGGCCGGGCAGCCGTTCGTGGTGAAACAAGAGGGCAAGCCCGACCTCAAACCGGAATTGAGTTTCCTGCACCTGTTGCCGCCGCCGTTGCGCGTCCGCAGCGGCCACGGCAATTCGCACACGTTCATCACGCACGAGTTCGTCATGGCCGTGATCGAGGACCGCGAGCCGTCGGTGGACGTTTACACTGCCGTCGCTGAGACCGCGCCGGGCATCGTCGCGCATGAGTCGGCGCTCAAGGGCGGTGAATTGTTGAAAATCCCATCATTCGATCCAAAGAAATGAAATTGATTACCATCATTGTGTGTCTTCTGGGTCTCGCCGCTGGTGCGCCGGCGTCTGACGGTTGGCGGACAGTCAACGGCACGTTGGAAGAAACGCGCGAAGTGACTCGGATGTTTCTGTTGCGGCCACAGGACGGACGGGCGGATGCTGTTTGCGAGACTATCCGGGGCGCGCACGGCGCGTGGCGTTGTCTGGTGCAGCCGTCGCTGGGCGTGAAACAATGCGGCTTCTGGTTCCAAGCTGCGCACGATCTGCGCCGGGGATTTCGTTGCGAGTTGAACGGCGGTTTCGTCCTGAAGGACGCCGCCGGCAAGATTCTTTGGGCCGATGAATTGGCGTCGTGGTCGCCGTATCAGGCGTTCATGCTGGAAGGCATTGTCGAGAAAGGCCGGGTGCGTGTGCAGATGTTGCATTACGACCGGCGGACGCTGCTCTCGCAGAGCGATTGGGTCAGCGCGCCCGCCGAACTGACCGAACAAGAAGGATGCCTCGCCGTTTCCACTGAGAAAGGCGTTGTGCGTTTCCACAAAGCGGAACGGTCGGAGACGCCGCTCGCCGCTTTGACTGACGACGCGCCCAACAAACGCCGGCTGGCGCAAGGCAGTCGCTCGGAGTGGCGGGTGCTCGGCACCGGCAACTGGACATGGGCGGACGCTGGCCGGACGCGCATCCGACAGCAGGCGCAGACCGAGCGCGCGTGGGCGTTGAACCGCGCCGTTCACGGGTCCAACCGCGTCTGGCAATGCCGTGTGCGGGTGAGCGCGAACGCAGGCGGCGCGGGCATGTTGTTCCAAGTGGACGAGCGATGCGAAGGCGGATTCAACTGCTGGCTCGGCGGCAAACCCGGTGCCGGTTCGCTGATCCTCTATCGCAACGGCGGCCCCGGCAAAACCGGCAAATCTCTCTATTCCAGCAAGCCCGGCAAATGGCATTTCAACGAGGACTTGATGCTGCAAGCCGAGACGAAGCCCGGCAAAGTCCGCGCCCGCCTGTTGAAAGCCGACGGCCAAACGGTGATTTGCGAGACGCCGTGGATTACCGTGCCACCGGAGGAAAGCAACCGCGCCGGATTCCTTGCATTTCACACGTGGAAAGGCGGCGCGGAATTCTGGGAATTCTCGGATGGAGCGACGGCGGTGACGACGCAAACCGCGTCATCGCTCGGTGCTGACTGGATGACAACCGGCGACGGCGACTGGCAATGGGTCTCCGACGCGCAAACAACGTTGCGCCAGACGGCCAAGGCGAAATCTGCATCCTGCCTGACCACCGCGATCACTGGCGCGAAAGGAACATGGCGCTGTCGCGTCAGCGGCGAGGACGCTGGACTGTTGTTTCAGGCAAACCGCGAGTTGAAGGAAGGTTTTCTCTGCGTGCTGGAGCGCGACACCGTGCGGCTGTTCGATTTGTCACAACCGGGTCAGCCCATTTGGGAGAGCGCCAAGTTCAAACGGCCAAAGAGCGGCGCGTGTCTTGTCGAAGGCATCGTCGCCACCGACCGCGTCAGCGCGCGATTGCTGACGCCCGCCGGTACCGTGCTGGCCGAAAGTCCTGCCGTCTGGATTTCCGACACCAACAACGACCGCCAAGGGCATCTCGGTTTTGCCGCGCGCAACGGCCCTGCCGAATTTTCCGCATGGTCCTTCTCGCCGGAGAAGTAAGTCCATGTTGGAGAGGGCCATGATTTTACCAAATGAGGAGGTAACTCACTTCGTGGCGGGTTCGAGAAGCGAGACGGCCACCAGTTCGCGACTGTCACGGGCGAAGACGCAATGACCAGCGAACGCGGGGTGCGCCCACGTCTTGCCGATGATCTTCGTGCGCGATTGCTCGTCGTAGCCGGCGGGACTCAAGCGCGCGAGGATGAGATTGCCCTCGGCGTTGAGAATGATCGCGCGGTTGCCGTCGCCGAGCCATACGAGACTCGCTTGCGGATCGCTTCCCCTCGGTGTCATGCGGTGGCCGTCGTCCCAGATTTTCTCGCCCGTCGCCAGCTTGAAACAAGTCAGACCGTTTGACCTGTCGAGCAGATAGACGTGACCGTCACGATAAAGCGGCTGCGACATCTCGCCGCGCAAGAGCTGTTTCTCCTCCCAGAGCAGTGTGGCATCGGTCGCGTTCTTGCCGAGACGGATCGCTTTCGAGCCTTCCCAATAGCCGCTCACGAAGACGATGCCTTCCTGAAAAATCGGCGAGGCAATCGAGACGCCGTAGGTGACTTTGTACGGGATCGCCCAAAGCGGTTTGCCGTCGCGCGGGTCGAGACCGCGGATGTTCGACGGCGTCCAGCAGATGAGTTGCGGCTTGTTGTTGTGTTTGATGATGATCGGCGTGCAGTAACCGCAACGGTCGTCCACGCTGCGCCAGATTTGCCTGCCCGTCCTCCGGTCAAGAGCGATGTAGCAGCCCTCCGGTACAGCACCGGTGTGGATGATCACCAGATTCTCAAAGATCAGTGGCGACGCAGCGAACCCCCACGTCGGCAAACGCGCGCCGTGTTTCTGTACCATGTCCTCTGACCAAATCGTTTTGCCCGTGGCCGCATCGAGGCAAAACAGATGACCGAGCGCGCCGAGCGTATAGACGCGACCATCGTTCACTGTCGGTGCCGCGCGTGGGCCGTTACCGTGCTGGAGATTGCCGTAGGTGACGGCGTAGGAATGCGTCCACAACGGCTTGCCTGACGCGGCGTCGAAGCAAAGCACGCGCTCAACCTCCTCCGGCTTCTTTTGGAGGTCCATCGTATAAACCCGGCCGTCAGCCACGACCACGCCCGCGTCACCACCACCGACCGGCTGCCGCCAAAGCTGACGCAAACCTTCTGCCGGCCACTTCTCCGGCAACTTGGGCGCGTTCCAAGTGCCGTCGCCGCGTGGCCCGCGCCATCGCGGCCAGTCCTCGCCGAAAGCGGTGTGAACGACTGCGCCGGTCACAAACACGGCGGCAATGACAGCGCCTAACAAAACCGCCGGTAGGGACGAGCCGCCGGCTCGTCCGCGTCGTAAAGATCCTGACCGGCCGGCGACCCGGCGGGTCGCCCCTACCTCCAAGACGCAAAGGTTTTCAGTTTTGTTAGGCGCTCTAACTCGGCAGGCTGTTGTGGAATCCATGATTCGGTCGCCGCTTATCGCGGCTTGATGGTCTTCAACGCTTCCTGCGTTTCCACATACATCTGCCGCGCCATCGCGACGCGCTTGACGAGCGTCTCGTCGCCGGCGACGAGGCGCTCAGCTTGTTCGAGGTTGGTTCCCATTCGCGACATGACTTCCGGTGTGAAGATTTTCGGGCCAATAACTTTCAAGCCGGACACTCCCTGAAGTCCGTACGAGGCGCAGCCGTTCCAGTCTTGCATGGATTTCTCCATTGCCATGAAGTAATCGCGCATCGGTGCGGCGGCGTGGCCGTAGAATTTTTGGAAGTAATCCTCCAGCAACGCATCCACATCGAGGTCAGCGTTCCAGCAAAGCTTGGCGGCGATGTAATAGTTCAGGCTGAGCCGGTGCCAGAGCGTGTCGCTGAGTTGCGTGTAGAAACCTTCCACGCCGTGCTTGCGGTAGTAGGGAATGTCGCTCCGCATCGTGTGTACCAACGGCCACGGCAGGTTCGCGCGTGCCGTGCCGCCGATGGAGTAATACTCATAGACGAACAGATGCGGCGACAACTTCCGCCACTGGTCGAGGATTTTGCGGAACTCTTGATTCGGCTGAAACTCCTTGCTGGGTTGGTAGGTTACACCTTCTTTGCACGCGTCGCTGCTCAACGGATGGTTGTGGCAGAAATAGAGATGGCAGAGTTGAAAGAACAGGTTCGATTCTGGCCGGTACTCCTTGTCGAGCGGCGGACGGGCGTACATCGCGTAGGCGCCGACCTTGATGAGCACCTTGGGATGTTTCGCCTTCACGAGCGCCGCGACCTCGTTGTTGAAGATGGCCAGCCGACGCGAATACTTCGCAAACCAATCGCGTCCCGGCTCGTCGAGCGCAACACACTTCTCGCACTCGCAAAAACCACCGCCGTCGTTGGGCGAGAGCGTGATGATCTCGATGCCCGGTTCCGCGTCGAGCGTGGCGATGAGGTTCTTGGCGACCTCGCGGATGACGGCGGGGTTCGACGTGCAAAGCTGGTTGCCGTGCGTTTTGCTATCCGTGACGGTGCGCTTCCCCTTGACCATCGCAAAGTATTCCGGATGCTTGGCGTAATATTTCTCCGGCGGGATGAGTACGATGAAGGTGTGGAAGTGCCATTTCCAATTGATGCCGACGTCGCGGTCGCCGGCTTTCACGTAAGCGTTCATCCGCTGGCGCAACGGCCATTCGCCATTGCCGACCCATCGCACACGGAACGACGGCTTGAATGTCAGATTGATCTTGCCGATCTCCAGCCTGTCGCGCTTCGGGACGTACTCGCCGATGTCGCCCGGCATGAACCAGCGCACGTCGAAATAACGTTCCAGCAGTTCATAGACGCCGAACACCGCACCGAGATCGTTACCACCCTGCACGAGCAGTCCGTTCCGGACGGAACGCAACGTGAATCCATCGCCGGTGTTGTGTGTGTTTTTGATGAAGAACGAGAAGGTGGATTTGTCGGCTGCGCCTTCCTTCACCACCGGAAGTTTAGCGCCGGAGATTTTCTCCAAGTACCGTTGCAATTCCGTCGCAGCGAACTGTTCCAGAAAAGTCGGATTGGCCGTTGTGACAATCTGCACCTGCGTGACCTTGGTGAACGGTTTCCCCATCGGCTCGTACAGTGCGGCGCCGGCAGTTTGCAGGATGAGGACACCCGCGAACACACAGAGCAATATCGTTTTCATGGCAGCGCGGCTTTCCAGCCAGCTTGGAGCAGGTTGGCCATCTCTTTGCGCGCGGATGCGTAGGCGGGATCGTCGGCCACGTTGACCGTTTCCCACGGGTCCTTCTGCAGATCGTAGAGCGCAACGGGGACGTCGGCTTTGCCGGATCTGAACTCCAAGTAGCTGAACTGCCGGGTGCGGACGACATTGTCGCCGTTGCCGTCGGTCATGAACACAGCCTTCTTCCACGGGCGCGCGACGTTGAAGAGCAACGGCGCGAAGCTCGTGCCTTCCAGCGCGTTCTTGGTGTCGAACTTCAACAGGTCGGCGAGCGTCGGGGTCATGTCTACGAACTCCACGAATTCGCGGCAGGTCTTGCCGTTCGCCGGCGCGCCGGGCACGCGCACGATGAACGGCACGCGACGGGTCGCTTCCAGCATCGAGTATTTCGACCAGCAATTGTGGTCGCCGAGATGGAAGCCATGGTCGCCGAGGAAGATGACGATGGTGTTCTTGTCGAGGCCCTCCTTCTCCAGCGCGTCGAGGACCATGCCGACGTTGTCATCAACGAAACTCACGCAGGCGTAGTACGCGGCGATGGCTTCGCGC
>CAZNOK010000070.1:0-21938 GCA_964574605.1 uncultured Verrucomicrobiota bacterium | reverse complement strand
ACGGCGCTGATGTGTTCGATCATCGCCACCACCAGCACCTCGCGGTTGTGGTTACGGTAGTAGCTGTCGAAGTTCCGGCCAAACCCGGTGGCGCGACAGAGCGCGGCGCCGCGAATACCCTCGGGCGGATACTTTGCGATCGCGACCGTTTGCGCGGCTTCGGCCGGCGAGTTGACCGACGGCACGATGATGCCGGCTGCGCCCATATCGAGCACTTGCTTGGCGACCACCATGTCACATGCTGGCAGGCGCGCGAGCAACTCGCAGCGCGTTCCCTTCACAGCGAGCGCCATCTGGTAGAAACACTCGACATTGATCGGCGTGTGTTCCATGTCGGCGACGAGGAAATCGAATCCCTCCTCCGCCATGATCTCGACGACGGCTGGATTGCCGGTCATGATCCAACTGCCGATGGCCGGCTGGCCTTTACGAATCTTGTCTTTGGTTGTGCTCATAGCGCCTCTTGTTTCATTCCACGGCAACGGAGTCAACGAACAAATTCAGGAATCTCCGTAGAACACCAAGTGATCGTATGTCCGTTTGTCGTCGCGTTTCTCCTGATGTTTTTCGAGTGGCCCGTGGTATTCACAGTGGAAGAATCGCCGGTCGAAGATGGGCTGCGGCACCGAGGATTGTTTGCCGTCCAGAGCGGCGGCCAGATGCAACAACGCCAGCGGGATTTCATCGCCGGTGCGGGCATACTGGTAGGGAGCGCGTGGAAACAATCCGCTCGGCGTTTGTTTCCTCAGCAGGTTGTCGCCAACACGGCAAGCGAGGCGAAGCATTTCTGGGCGCTTCGTGGCCCGGTGCAGTTCGAGCAGCGCATAGATGACCGACCAATCATCACAATCGGTATCCAGTTTGTTGAAGTCGCCAAGCCCCAAGCGCGCACTGATCTGAGTTGCCATCTGGAACAGTTCCTTATCGCGTGTCAATCGGTACGCCATTGCGCAACCCCACAACAGAAAACCGTCAGGGGCTTGGGGCGCGAACGAGGCAGCCACATAGTAACCGGCCTTGGACTTGTTCCCTTCGATGCGCGTGCCATCGGTCAACAACGCCACGAGCTTCCCCATTCTTGGGTCGTATGCGCGGCGGAAGTAAGTCTTCAGGTCATCGGCAGCCCACCGCACAAACTCGCGACCGACGCCGGTTTGCATCAGCGTTTCGGCGGCCTGCATTTGAACCAGCGGCAAGGTGTGGTAACGGCTGACTTGATGATAAGCGGCCACCATTTTGGCTTCGTTGATTTCGGGGTGAACCTGACCAAGCGCAGCCTGCGCGCGGTCGTCCTTGCGATACGAGAGTTGTCCGCCGCACAGACCGGTTTTCGGGTCTCGTCCTTGTTGCCAACGGAAAAGCAACCGGCGAGTCCACTTCAGCGCGTCCGCATTCTTGTCGAGGACAGCGAGCATCACGCCGCTGCGCGTCAGCGGGGGCGTGACGTTGCAAAACGAGAGGTTGCCGCCCTTGGCCGGGAACGGCACTTCGACGTTCTCGCGAAACTCGTGCGACCACAACGGCGGCGATGGTTTTCGCGCGCTGGCGTGCCGGTTGTAATCCAGCAACGACCAGTCCAACACGTGACCGCCCCACATCGTTTCCATGAGTTTCGTCGTGGCGGCAGGGTTGACGCGGTGCATCAACTCGTAATACGGCTGTTGGCTTTTCAATTCGTGGGTGTCGCTGCCCTGCCCCACCGGTTTCTCCTGTTCCAAATCCCACGCCAGATGGCCGCCCCAATACAACAAGCCGTTCGGTGTCCGGAGATGTTCCAAAACATGGCGCGCCGCATCCTCGGCGGCCTTGCGATACTTCACCTCGCCGGTGACGGCGGTCAATCCATCCAGCAATCGGATCAGCGGTTGTTGGCTTGCGAAATTCGACAGCACCCACTCTTTCCCGCTGTGCTTCCACCGTGCCGGTTCCAACGTCGAGACATGCAGGCCGTCCACGAACAACGGTGTTTCCGCTTTTCCGTATTTGTCGCGGCCATCCGCGAGAACCCGATCGGCAAACGCGACCGCTGCTTGGAGATAGCGTTGGCTGTCTGACTCCTTGCCCATCGCATTGGTCAAAAGCGCGCCGGCCATTACGAACAAGAGAAAGTTGGTCTTCATAACATCTTGGTTACTTGGTTTTTGTTTCCGCCCGGCCGGGGCCTTTGTAACCATACACGAAATCGTCGCCATACGTCGGCTCGAAAAGATACGGGCTGGCGCGCAATTGATAGCGGCCGGCAAAGTTCAGGTTGCCCTCCCGATATAGCGGCTCGTATTCCCTCCGCAGCACGGGTTTGACGAGGAACAATGGATCGGCGGAGAACTTCTTGTAGAAATCCTGCGTTTGTTTGCGGGGCACCCATTGTTCAATCGGCACCGGCTGACCCGGTTTCCACGCGGGTTTGAGGCCGTGCAGCGGAAAGAAACGTCCCACGTGCGGATATTTCCGGTCAAGCAATCGCAGCAGCACAACCATCGCGCGGCGGATCTCGCCTTGCGTCGCCCCTTCGATTTTGATTTCGCGCGCCGAGCGGTTTATGCGGACACGACCGGGCTTCACGTTGGGTGTCTCGGCGAGGATGATCGTCCATTTGGCAGACGGGAGATTCTCAAGCACACCATCCTCCTCGTCATACTGTTCAAGGAACTCATTGAGCATGTTGGCGGTGCCGCGCTCGAAGCCGAGACGAAAGGTTCGTCCCTTTGAGACCTCATGGTCGGCACCGGAATCCGCCACGACGCGGAAGTTCAGTTCGACAGCTTTCCAGTCATCGGCGCTGAACTGAAGACTCCGGTTGCGATACGCAACGCGGACCCGCGATGAGCCTTTGCCTAGCGACAGGTGGCCAGCTTGCAACGGCTTGCCGTTGAGGAAGACTCCGGTGATTTCGTAGAGCGGGCCGAACGTCGTCACCGACAACTCGCCGCCTTCTGGAGCCGTCACGTCCAGATCAAGCTGCAAGGTGATGCCGTCGCCTGACAAGCGCGTTGTCACGTCGCCGGTGCCGTTGAACATCGCCACGGCCTTGAATGCAGCCACATCGCGTGGCGCAACCACGATTGACTTGATCGTGGTGGTGTCGCTCTTCACAGCGTGCTTCGTCTCGCCGCCGTGGTAACCGGCGAAAACCGGCGCGCCGGAGAAATAGCGATTCACGACATCCACATCAGTTCGCTTGGCCGCCGGCATACGGTTTCCGACGACCAATAGCGTATCGAGTCCATTGCCGGCGCGACGGACCCAGAGCGGGTCGGCCACGCGCGCGGCGGGCACGATTTTGCGGCCCAGCACCGTGCTCTCCACCATGATCGGGGCCAGTTCGAGCGAAATTTGCCGGCCCCACATGTAGGAGGAGGGATCCAGCGTGATACCGTGCTCGATGCAGAACAGCGCCAGTTGCGCATCGCAATAGCGGTAGTAGTCGCGCAATGTTTCCGGTGTGAACATCTCCGGCTTCAAACGGTAGCCCATCTGTTCGTCGTTGATGTGCGTCATTGCCGTGAACGGTTTCTCGCCGACGAAGTTCCGCGCCGGCGCGATGTAGGCACCGTTCCCAGAGAGGTCCTGATACATCGAAGCCCCTTCGATGGCCATGGCCGCCGAGAACGCGCCGAGCGTGTAGGAAAATGCGCCGCCATCCGACCAGAACGACATGCGTTGGCCTCGTTCCACGTAATTGTTGGCGACTTCGTAGCGCTGCTGCCGGCCCAGCGCCTTGCGAACAAACGGGCCGAGGTCGCGCGCAAACGACCGGCCCGTCCAGCGCTGCGCAATCGGGTCGTTGTGCCGATAGAGCGCGCCGGCATGACTCATGTCGTTGATGAAACCGGGCGACCAACCGCCCATCGCGCGCAGATAGTTGCGTGTCGTCTCGCAAAACCAGTCGCCAATCGGTGTCCGGTATTCGTTGACGAGCATGGCGCCGAAAAGCGGAAGGTAGTATTGACCGAAACAGATGGGGTCTTCGTTCGGCGCGTGCCCCGGCCACAATTCGTTGACAATGTAAACCGGCGTCAGGTCCGGACAGGTGTGGAACCGGCGCACGGGATAAAAGTTGTCATACGACTGGCGGTAGTAAAACGGAATCGCTTCGCGCAAGTTCTCGATGGTACCGTGCATCGTCTGAATCTTGCGCGTGTAGCTGGTGTAGTGCGGGTCGCTGTCGAACTTCGGGTTGTTCCACCATTTTGGATTGCCGAACTCATCGCCTTTGTCGGCGCTCGGTCCGTGACCCCAGAATCCGCCCGCATACCCCATCCGGGTCATGTCCGAGTGCGCCCGCCGCCATTCCCAATACTGCGTCGCCGGTAGGTAACTGTAAATCGGCACATCCGGCCGCAGCCGGTACAGATCAGGAAACAGCGCATGAAAAGCATCAATCGCGTCCAACGTCCCGAAATCCGACCGGCCTTGCACGACACGGAATTCGAGCGTGAAGGATTCGGAAGGCAAGAGCGCGAGTTTCGTTCCCTGCCGGATGACGCCGGCGGGATGCCATTCGTTGACGATGTCGCTCACCCCAATGCGCGGGTGGAACACGGCGCGACACCGGCAGAAGTCTCATTCGTTGACGATGTCGCTCACCCCAATGCGCGGGTTCAAACCAACACCGATGAACCGCCCGCCACCTGACGCCGCCACGAACGGCAGCGTCGAGCAATACTCGTCCCGATGCCGGGGCAGATGAATCACGCGGCGCGGCTCGCAACCATCGAAAAATTCTTCGACCTTCCCAAAGGGGACGGGAATGCTGAGGAGCGCCTCGATCCATGCCTCCTTCGAGCCGGTGTTCGTCAGCTTGATGCGCCACGTCAGCGCACCTTGCTCTGTCACACGCTCGTGCGTCGCCACGATATCGCCAGCGCGCGGAGTCAATGGCTGGCGCTCGATGCCACGATAAAGAATCAGTTCCCCATCGCTGGTTTGCTTGGACAACCGGACTGTCGCGGGAGGAAATAATTTCGGGGCGTATCGTTTCACGGCGGGATTGCCGGAGAAGGCGTTCGCCGGGCGTTTGCCGTCGCGCCATGCCGGCTCGAAGTCCTTCGTGTATCGGACAACATTCGAGATGCGCAACTCGTCCACCAAACAGCCGCTCATGCGAGTATAACGGACCGGATTGCCGAAGATCGCCAGCCCATGCTGGCCAGTCATGTCGTGTGTGGCCAGCGGACGCCCGTCGAGCCAGATCACGAGTTCGCCCTGCGACCACGTCAACGCGAAATGATGCCAGTCGTTCGGGCTGAGCGTGAGCGGCACATCGCCGAGGAAACAACCGCCGGCGACAGTTGGCAGCGTGTAGCGAAGCGATTGCTTGCTGAGCGCAAGGTTCAAACTGGCGTAGGCGTTCTTCCGTTCGGGATGTTTGACTGCGCGTTGCAGGTAAGCGTCGAGCAGCGTTGCGGACGCGGTCTTGCCAAGCTGAAACCAGAACTCCAGCGTGCCTTGCCACGGGTCAGCGTTGCCCCGCGCGTGGAAACCCCACCCTTCAAATTCCGGCGTGTAATCCTCGCACGTCTCCATGAACCGCTCATGCAACCCGCGCGCGTGCAGGTTCAGCGCCTTTCCGTGCCAGCCGTCGGTGAGCCGCGCGCCGTTGCCGGCGAAGAAGCTGATTCCTTGCGCGTAATCGGCGCGCGACACATTCTCGTCAAAGTGCGCCAGCAACAACGTGTGTTCGTCCGGCGCAAATGGTTTCGCCGCGCCCATCCGCGCCACCGACAGCAGCGCAACAAGAAAAATGAAATGGAGTTTCACACAACGCGAGTCTGACCGAGCAGCAAAGATCGAGCAAGTTGAAAGTTAGTGTTTGTTCAGCACAAAGCCGGTGAACTCGACTGGCGTGTTGCTCTGGGCTGCTGCGCGAACCATCACATCGCCGGAAGCCTGCACGTCGAACTCGATCCATGCGCGCTGCCATTGGTAACTGGTGTTGAGATTGCCCGTAGTTGCCAACAGTTTCCCTGCACCCAAGTTCACGGTTACGCACGCCACGTTTCCGGGCAGACGACGCGCGTTCATATTGGCGGGATCATAGGCACGATAAAAGAAACCAAAACGATACCGGCCCGCTGTAAGTCCGCTGACGCTGGTTTGCCAATAGCTGTTGCTTCGGCATTGCAGCCAGTCGGTCGCCGGCGCGACCGCACAACCCGATGATCGAACAATTTCAAATTTCAGGTCCGTCGCTGCCGACTTTGGATACCGGCGAACGCGCAGTGTCTGGTCGTCCATCACCTCGCTGATCAGATAATTGCCTCGCACAGTTTCCGGGTCTTCGATAATCCGCAGCAGGTCGAGAGGTCGCACCGTCTGCGTGAACCGCTGGCCATCCGAACGGAACAGCGTCACGCGTTTCTGTGCCACGAATTCACCGGCACCAACCGCTATCACGCCGGTGTGGAGTCGGACTGTGTGCTCGCCGTGGTTCAGCCAATTCCCGATAGGAAGATTGTCCTTTTCATGCCATTCCAGATCACCGGGCTTCGGCCAAACAACCGGCCCCAACACCCGCTGCGGCTTGAAAGGAGCAACATCACCCTCGATTGTCAACGCCGCGTAGTCCACGACCACCTTGCCGTTGGCGTGTATGGCAATCCAAACATCGCTGCCGTGAAGATTCGCCGGCAACTTCGCCTCGATGCGTCCACTGCCACTCGCCAACTCGCGCCACACTTGCTTCTTCGGGTCAAACCACGATACGACTGCCGAGTCGCTCACAACCACTCCCGCGCGCGCCGCTGTGAGCCGTGCCGCGTCGCCAACACCGAAGCGCAACACAATCGGCGTGTCGCTTTCGACGCAGTGGCCGTCGCTTGCGGCGATGAGTCCGTATTCGTCGCGTGCCTTGATCGCCGCAAGATCAAATTGATTGTCGTTGAACTTGTTGGCTGCCGTGTAATCAGGCTGGCTGGTGGTGAATGGCGACAGTGAATTCCCCGGCGGCTCAAGCGCGCCGCGCGCGCGGTAGCCGCGGACGCAATACGGATTCTGCGTGAGACCGAGATCGTTGAAGATGCTCCGCAACGCATTGAGCGCGGCGGTCGAGCCGTCGGTCGTTGGATGCACGGTGTCCATCCATACACAGGTCAGGGGTTCATCCAATCGCATGAGCGCGTGAAATACGTCTCCAAAGGGAAGACCGCGCTCAGCGCAGAATGTTGCGAGGTCATTGGCTCTCGTGTCCACTTTCCGGTTATCACCGGGATGTGAGCCGCCCTTGGCTGCATCCATCAACGGGAAACCACTCAGGAAAACCGGCTGCGCGCCGATGGCGCGGCAGCGTTTCGCGATTTCCTCCAGTCGGGCGCGAAATTCTTCCGATGTGGCGCCGGCATCGTTGACGGAATACATGAAACATGCGTAGTCAGGCTTCTGCTCGGCAATGCGCCCTCGCCAGCCGGCTTCGATGCTGTAATCGTCGCCAGTGAAATCCTCTGCCGCCGGCTCGGCAATCCAGATTGTCGCACGCCGCTCACGCTGACGGGTCACCTCGATTCGGTCAATCGTGTATTCCCGCCGGCCAAGACGAATGCGCTGCCCCGGATACGGCCCCGCGTGCCAGGAAACATTGCGCCCGTGCACAGTGCGTTCGCCTTTTCTCACCGAGGCTGTGCCGCCACGCATCTCCTCCAGTAAATGCTTCGTGTTGGTGCCGCCCACCGCAGTGTTCAACACACGCGCAGGCATTTCCCACGACAACATCTGCGGGTAATCAAGCGCGCCACTCCGCCCGCACGTCTGCGAATCACCGGTGAAAACCACACGGGGCATGATGTTCACATCCACCGTGACTGTCGCTGCCTCGACAACAGTTGCAACTCCAAGCACACAACAAAACAGCAACTTCCGTTTCATGGATTCGCAAACTGAACGGTGGAACTGACCATCGCATCACGCTCGTCCGTCACAGTGATGAACCAAGTATTGGCGTCGGCAGGAGGGCGTGGCACGAGCACAGTACCGGCTTCGATCTTCGACGGGACGCTCTGCCATTTGCATTTGGAGCGCGGGCCGGTGTCGGTGGTGTAATGAAGTTTGGCTTCCTTGAGCGCCATGACCGACTTTACCGGCATCCGAACATGGTTGCCTTCAGCGACCGGCTTGCCCGGCACCGGCAAAGGTTGTCCATCTCTGCAATGCGAGTCAATGAACAAGCCGATTTCCTTCGGCGCCCAGCCGGGGCCGTGGCCGTGGCGCATATTGACTTCGATCCGCATCTGTTTCGGACCCGGTACGCAGTCGAAACTTTTCTGGTAGCTGTCGAGCGGATAATGAATATCGTTGCTGCCGTTCACGAACAGAATCGGCACGCGACAACGCGGCAGCACGCTGGAGGGATCGTAGGTCTTGATCCACAGATCGCGGCGGTCGCCGAGTTTGTCTATGGAAGGTTTCTGCACCGATTCGCCTTCAAATAAAAACCCGCAGCCATACACGGGCACCGCCGCTTTGAAACGATCATCGAGCGACGCCACCAAGCAGGTCGTGTAGCCGCCCCAACTGATGCCTGTCACTGCGGTATGGTCGGCGTCCACTTCATCCATGCTCCGCAACAACGAGTGCGCCCGCATCACGGAGGCGGCAGCGTGAAACGGCCATTGGTCATTCGCGCTACCGCCGATGCTGTCGAACTTCTCCGGGTGCCCCTGATCCGGGCCACCGTTCGGCAGTCGTTTGCGCGTCTCCTTCTTCGCGGTCTGGCCCGGAACGGGCATGCCGGTTTTCGGGTCGTACATCGGAGCGTTTGGCTGACTGCCGGACAAATCCATCGCAATCGCCGCGTAGCCGCGCTGCGCCCAGAGCCAAACCCATTCGGCAAAGGCAGTGCCACCGCCGCCGTGAATGAGAACGACGCCGGGAAACTTGCCTTTGCCACAAGTCGCTTTCCCTATTGTCATCGGCGACGCATAGAACGCGAAGACTTCCGTGGCCTGTCCCTTGTAATTCTCGCCGGCGTAGAACAGCGAGTGAACCGGCCCCGATTGGTCCACCCAGCGCATTTTCGGAACCGTCCTCTTGAGGACAGTGAGATTCCACAGGCCAACTTTTTCGTCCGCTGCGAACACGGACACGGCAATGAAAAGGGCAAGGAGATGTTTCATAATGTTTCCGCATGAATACCACACACTGGTTGCTCTCGGAATCCGAAAACTCTCACGCTTACGGTTCATGTTCCACGCGCGCCGCAAACACAAGCAGCGCCGTCATGGCTGCTGATCCCGCCAACAGAAACACACCCGCTGCATACCCTGTGGTGTGATCGCGCAGCCAGCCCATCGCATACGGCCCGGCAAAGCTGCCGAGATTGCCGATGGAATTGATCAACCCAATCGCGGCGGCATTGGCGGTGCCAGCGAGGAAACTCGTCGCATACGCCCAGAAACTGGGCACGTAACCCGTTAGCCCAATCACTGCGATGCACAGGAACACCAGCGCGAGCAACAACTGCCCCTGCACCAGCGCGCCGACGCCCAAACCAAACGCTCCCAATGCGAGCAAGCCCACCGTGTGCCAGCGGCGTTCTCCCGTCCGATCCGAAGACCAGCCAGCGATCAGTTTGCCCACAACCCCCAGCGAATACGGCAGCGATACCAACAGCGCCACCACCACATTGGAAAAGCCCGCCAGAGATTTGATCATGGTCGGCAACCAGTAAATCAGCCCGTTCGACGCGACCAGCCCGAAGAAATACGCCGCTGAGAAAAGCAACACCTGCGGATTGTGGAGCGCCTGGAAAATGGTCCGCGCATGATGTTGTCCCGTTTGCGACCGGGCAAGCCGCTCACGCTCCAACTCGCGTGACAACCATGCCTTCTCATCATCCGGCAACCACCTGGCATCTTCCGGTCGTTCCGTCAGGAAGAACCACGTCACGACACCGAGGATGATTGCCGGCACTCCTTCCAGAATGAACAACCAGCGCCAGCCCACCAGCCCGAGCCAATTGAACTTCAATAACGCTCCCGACACCGGCCCGCCGACAACCAACGCCAGCGAAGTTGCGGACATGAAGATCGCCACCGCTTTCGCCCGGTCCCGCGGGAGAAACCAGTTGCCCAGATACACGATCATCGCCGGAAAGAAACCAGCCTCTGCCGCCCCCAGCAAAAAACGCAGCCAATAAAACTGGTTCGCGCTGTGAATGAACCCCATTGCCACCGCCACGGCTCCCCACGTCAGCATGATCCGGCATACCCACTTGCGCACACCCCAGCGCACCGCGATCACTGCCCCCGGCACTTCGAGAAGAAAGTATCCGACAAAAAATATTCCCGCGCCAAATCCATACGTCACCGCCGTGAATCCCAAATCGGTTGTCATCTCCAGCGCCGCGTAACTCACGTTCACCCGGTCCAAGTAAGCGACGATATAGAGCAACAGTAAACATGGCATCAGCCGCCACATCACGCGCCGTCGCGCCCGCACACTGACGTCGCGATGAAGTGCCGTGTCACTCATGGGGTGAACTGGAGCGAATAAAGGTCTGCTTTCTCAAGGACAAACCGCAGCCGCACAGGTTTACCGGCAAATGCAGCGACGCTGCCTCCCTTCCATTCGACTGGCTTGTCAATGGAATCACCAGTGATCGGCGCGCAATCTTCCAGCGCGAAACCGGAAAGCGGTTTGCCGACGGCGTCTTGCAGTTCGACGCGAGCGCGGCCCTTGCTGACGATGTTCAATAAGAGTTTCGCACCGGTAAACGTGAGAGGCTTCGTGGTCAACGTGCCGGACGACGGGGCGCTGGCCGAGACGAAACCATTGAGCCGAAACGCAAACCGGCGCAACCGGCTGCCGGGACCTTTGTAATACGCCTCGGTGGCATAGACGGACATCTCGCGCTCTTTGCCCGGCAGTTGCAGCAGGCCGGTGGTCATGTAGTTATTGCGATTGCCGGCGCGATCTTTCGGCGCGGTGATGGGAATCAGCGCGGTTGGCCATCGTTTGAAGTGAACGCCATCGCGGCTGGTCATGAGTATCGGCTCGACCTGCTGGTGCTTGGGCATGTAGCGCGTCGGAAAACCGATGAACAAGTGCGGCGCGCGCGGACACGGTCGCACGGCGTTGGTGTAAAGCTGTTCGGTGCGACCGTCGCCATACTGCAAATCGGCCTGATGGTCCCAGTGAAGAAAATCTTTCGAGGTGGCGGTGCGGATCGCGCGTACGCCGGATGGTTTCCAGCCGCGTTCGTCGGTGTAGCCGCCGGTGAAATACCGCCAGTAGGCGCGGTATTCGCCGCGCTCCGCATCGTAGAAGGCGGTGTTCTGCGAATCGAACGACCCAGCGGTGATGATCGGTTCTTCCCGGATCCGCGACCAGCGCACGCCATCGGCGGAATGATAGGCTTGCAGGCTCGGACGCATCTTCCTCGTCGTGTTGTCCCCGAAGCTCGCCACGGCCTTGTAACGCGATTCGGGCGGGCAATTCGGATTCGTGTCCTTGAACGGGGCAAAGTTCGACGTGCCTTCGCGGATCAGGATGATGTTGTTGTCCTTTGAGTCATTGAACTCGATGAGACCCAGCTTCGGTTTGACCCACATGATGCCATCGCGGCTCTCCGCGTAACAAGTCACCACTTCGTGTCCGCCCTTCTGCGTCGCTTCGTCGTGGTGCGCGCCGCGATAGTAGGCGCGAAACAGGTCGCCATCCTGAAACAGCGTGAAATACCCCGAAGTGTTCCCTTCCCATGGCGCGTCGCAAACAAACACCATCTCCTGCGCTTTGGGCCTGTGCATGTTCAGCGTCACCCGCTCCATGCTGGCGATGAGATAATCGTCCACCAACAACTCGCGCCGCGATGCCAGCGGCAACGGACTGACATCGGCAAGCGCGCTGAGACACACACTGGTAATCAAATGAACAAGGAGATATTTCATTTCACGTCGTGCTGCACGTAGAGCGCGCTGAATCGAATCTTCGTGTTCTGCTCGCCTTCAAACGTTGCTTTGATCCGGATATGTTCCGGCAGACCAACCACAGCCTGTTTCCCGTTCCACTCAATCGGCGTGTGGAAACCGTTTTGCCGAACAACCGTTGAGAATCCCGGCAAGGGACGCTCCTGATTGTCCAACAGTTCGATTTTCAAACCAGCTTGCGCGCCCAGCCCGTCGGCGTTCAGATAAAACCGCTGCGCGACGCCCTTCTTCACCGGCACTGCCGCCGTGATGAACTCGCTTTTGATGACCGACATCTGGTAATCGCCGGGGCCTTTCCCCGCTTCCTCGACCACCAAATCGCCGAAGCGGTCGCGAGGAAGCACAGCGATGCCGACGCCGCCGCGTTCGGGCGTCTTTGCGTGTTGCCGCGGATCCCACGCGCCGTAGTAGATGTAGGTCTCGTCACCGATGTTCTCGAATCCCTGCCCCTGCAAGAGGCCGCCTTGGTCCCATGCGCCATCCTCGCCGCGCTTGAGAAACGTCCATTCGTATGCCGGCTCGCGAAAATTCAGGCCGTCGTTGCTGACGACAAAGCCGAGGTCAATCGTAATGTCCTTCCACTCTTTTGCTCCGTGCCAACGGCCATACAAGCCAAGCAACACATTGCCGCGATTCCAGACGCTGATGCCTTCATGCACCTGTTCGCCCTCAAGACTCCGCCCCGGACCAAGTATTGTGTGCTGTGCCGTACGGACGAAGCCGATGCTGCTGGTCTGCGACCAATTCACGAAGTCAGGCGACCGATACATCCGCACCACACGACCGTGATAAGGGCGCGTGGCGTTCATGCCGTTCTGGCCGCAGGCGTAGAACAAGCCATCCCATTTATACAGGCCGCCGCACGGCTCGAAGTGAACAGCCGGCAACACAAGGTCTTCCTTTCGCAACTCCGCCTTCACCGGCTTGGCTGGCACGAGCGATTTCCACCGCAATCCATCCGCGCTCGCAAACGGCGCCAGCGAACCAAGCCGCGTGTTATGCCGGAAATAAACATGCGTAGAAATCTTGTAACGCTGCTCCGGGTTCGGATCGTCAGGATCAGCAAGCACTTTCAGGTTGATCATCCCCAACCCCGACGGATCGGTTAGGATGAGGTTGTTGTTTTTGTTTCCGTGATACCTGACAAGGCCGAGATTGGGTTTGACCCAGTGTAAGCCGTCATGGCTCTCGGCATACGCCGGGCGCCAACGCGAGGAAGCCACCTTGCTCTCGATGTCATCGTCGAAGGCGCCATACCACATCCGAAACTTCCCGCCCTCGCGAATGATTGAGCCGTAAAACTGCGCCCCAAACGCATCCGGTGTCCCCGGCTTGCCGCGTTGCACCACGGGATTTGCCGGGTGCCGCGTCGGCGACCGCATCTCCAAGCGAAGGTTCTGCGAGAAAGGGATCGCCACCGAATCAAACGCGAACAACGTCACGCCCGCCATCTCATCGAACCCCGCCGCGTCGCAAATCACGACGACCCAGACGACAGTGGAGAGGAACATTATCCGATTCATGCTATTTGCCTTGCAGTTGACGCAACACAGCCGTCGGCGGTGTCCAGCCGTAATTGCGTTGTTCATTTGGCTTGTAGGCACAGGTCACAACAAAGAGGTCTGCCTTTCTTGACTTCGCCGGTGGGACGTTGATTTGCACCTGAGTGTAGCCGTCGGCGTACCATGCTTGGTATCCGTCTGTCGCGCTTTCTTTCAGCGTGTGGCCGTTGACCGCCACGTCGAGCAGTTCGGGCGCGCGATACGGCACGCGCAGACGGAAACCGATGCCGTTTTGGATGGCCTTCCCGCTGCTCACCGTGCGCGGGTCGGAAGTGAATTTGTATTCCGGGCCGAGTTTGACGAATCGCTCGATGGCATCCGCGTTCACACCGGGCAACTGACGCAAGTTGGCGATGAATTTTGCCGGATCGTTGTCGAGCGCAGCAATGCCCTTTGCCGTCACGCCGCAGACATAGGTCGCCCGACCATCGTATTCGGGATACATCATGCCATCGGAGAAACTCACCTGCCTTGACCAGAGTTCCACGCGGCTTTGTCGGCGTTGCGTGGCGGTCTGGCCGTAGGCGGTAATGAAACGACCCGCACGATACCGCACCCGGGTCACGGGATAGCCGGAAAACTTCTCATCCAGCCACGGTTTGTTGCCCAGCGCGAGGACGCCGCAGACGCGCGCCACACCGCTGTCCTCCCAACCGATCTCCGTGGTTGAGATCATCGTGTGATACTTCATGTAGCCGTAGAACAACGTGCGAAACCGTTCCGGCCTCGGCGCAATCCACAACCGGCTGCGGAACACGTCGTGATCGGAGTTGTAGAAACACCGTTGCGCATCCGCCTCCGCGCGATCCGAGCCGTAGCCGGCCTCCTGTCCTGCGCGAACCATCGCCTCCGTCACGCGCGGGTCCCACGGGCGCACACCGCAGTTTGAATATGAGCAGGCCGAGACCTCGAACATGGTTTGACCCTCGCGCATTGTGCGGTCGCCCGTTTTGTCCTCTGGAAACGCCTGCAAACCGGTCCCGTGCAAATCGAGATGCACCTCCGGTTTGTACTCATCAACGATGGAGAGAAAAGCTGCCAGTTCCGGAGTTCTCTGCGGCACGGCTAGTTTCAGCGCCTTCAGGTCCCAGTAAGCCAACTGGGGATCATAAAGATCAATGTGCTCTTTGTTGCCAAAGCGGTCCGTCTTGAAGAACGCATAGGGATTGGCAATCGGCACCACCAGCACGACCTGCTTGCGTCGCGTCTCTTTCGCGAGATCAGAATCGCCCATCAGCCACTCGATCAACTTCAGCGCCGTGGTGGTGCCGGAACGCTCCGGTCCTCCATGCAGCACCGACACAAGCGCCACTTGCTTGTCGCCGTCCGGCACACTGACGTCGGTAATCTTCACAAGATAAACCGGCTGCCCGTCGTGTGATGCACCGCGCTTCTGAAAACTGAAAATGCCCGGATGCTCTTTCGCCCAATATTTCAGCGTGGCCTCGTATTCCTCCAACGTAATCCGATGAATCGGTTTCTCCCAGCGTGCCTCTTGGGCATATGACGATTGCGCGAGGCAAGAAACTGCGCTCATCATTGACAAGATCATTCCAATTGCTGTTGTGTGTAGAGTGTTCATTTGCATGAAAAACTGTGGCTGCATTGCGGATGGATTCTTCGAGCATCTGCACGGGCGTACCGGTCACAAAGCGAAGACCTCTTTGACGAGATTAGCGATTTGCTGCGAGTCAATCCCGCCGTCGGGTTTGTCCTCGGTCACGATGAGCGTGCCACTCGGTCCGCCGCCTTCGTCGCGAGGCTTGATCCCGTTCTGGCGATACCATTTGAGTTTTTTGTCCCAGTTGCGCCGGTAATCAGCCCGTTGGAGCAGGCCCAGATGTTCCCAGTAGTAGGTCTGGCCGGAGATTTCGTCTTCGATGGTGAAGTCCGGATACCGGGTTGAGCCGCCGAGAACGAGGGGCTTTTCGTATTCAAACGTCACGTTGGCGTCGGTCATTGCATCGGCAATGATGATCTCGGCGCGGGAGCGGACGGCCAGTCCTTTGCGAGTGCGATGAATCAGTCCGTCTTGGAGGAATACGCTGCCTTTGGTCTGCAGGAACTCAACCATCTTGCACGGTTGGAGGAGGTTGGTCATGCGGCGGGCCGTCTCGGAGCGGTGCGGAGCGGACAACTCCTTGAGGCCAGTGCGCGGGCCTTGGTGCATCACCACGACCCGGTCTTGATGACGGGTGAGGGCGGTGTAAACAAGTTCCCGCGACATGATGGGATGGCCTTCCGGCAGGACAAGGATGACGAGACGGAACTGGCTGCCCTGCGCCTTGTGGACGGTGAGCGCGTAAGCGAGTTCGAGCGCCGCATCGCCTTCTTCTTTGAAGTCGCTGCCATAGAAATCGTAGGTGAAACCGGGCTGGGACGAGAACTCGACCTTGAGGATTTTGGGGTTGCCTTTGATGTTTTTCGTCTTCCATTGGCCGACGGCAATGCCGATCTCGCCATTGGCGAGATAGCCCAAAGCTCCTTCCTGCGGGTAAACGCGATGACCGTCCCGGCGGTGGTTGCTCAGGTTGATGACCTTGTCGCCATAGACTACTCGCTCTGCGCCGAGCGGTTTTGGGATGGAGCGCCATTGGCGGCTGGCGAGTTCGAGGAATGCGGCGCGGAAGCGTTCGTGGATTTGGCGGTTGATGTCGCCCACGCCGAAGGGCATCCCGCGTAACGGGCTGAGGATTTGCCATGCGTCAACGGCTTGGACGGCTCCGGCCTTGCCGTTGCGGGTGGCATTGAAGTAGTCGTACTGCTCCGTGCCTGTTGCCCCCACCGCCTTGTTGAATCCACGGACATCCGCCGGGCCGGCGAGTTTGAGTTCCTGCACCAGCACGTCCAGTAGTTTGGTTTGGAAGTCCTCGGGTTTCTGCCATTCGACAAAGTGAATCCGCTTATGTTCGTCGGCACCGGCGAAGAACATATCGTCCTCGCCCGCCGATGGCGGTGTCAGGCTGAACCAGCGTGCCAGTCGCAGGTCGGGAAGGTCCGATTCCACTTGGGATTCCATTTGGCGGCGCTCAATCGTGAGTTCGGCATAGCCGGGGCTGACGCGAGGGAATCGCGCTTCATAGTCCGGTGGACGAACCTTCGCGACGATGTCCACGAAGGGCTTGCCCGCGCCGATGGGCGGCAGTTGCGAAGGATCTCCGACGAGGATGAATCGTTTTACGCCCTGCAAAGCGTCGAGCACCGCGCCGAGCATGTCTTCTGTCAACATGGATGACTCGTCCACGATGACCGTACCGTAGCTGGTCGCCTTGGGGCAGTCGCTGACGTGGTATCGGCCGTTCCGTCCATCGTAACGGCCATGCTGGTTGAGGAATTGGGCAATCGTCATCGCCTTCGCGCCCGTCCCAACCAACTCTTGCATCCGCACACGGGCTTTGCCGGTTGGCGCGAGAAGCAACAAGCCTTCGTCGCGGATTTCAGGCTGGGCGCACAGGATACCCAGCACCGATGTCTTGCCGGCACCGGCGGGTCCGGCCAGAACGCAGAACCGGGCTTCGGCCAGTTCCGCAAGTACTGCGGCTTTCTCGGTGCGGGCGCGTTTTTCCTCGTCGTCTTTTGCAGGCCCAGACTTCTTGAACCTTTCGTCAACGAGTGCAAGCCAATCACGTTTGACAACGTGACGTTTGCCGCCGATGCGCCCGAGAATCTGTCGGCGCGCTTCCTCCCCGATGTTTTTGTAGCGGACAAGTTGAAGAGCGGAGTCGCCCTCCATCTCCACCGGAACAACTTCGGGCTGCATATCCTTGGCGCGGGCAGACAGGATGTCGCCGGTAACGGGACATTCGGGGCGGACCGGACGACCGCGTATCGCTTCGACAACCTTGTCCTTGAGCAACAATGCGTGGCCGTTCAGCGCAGCTTCTTCAAGGGTCGAGACGGTAAAGGCCCGGATACGTCGCAAATCAACGGCGGAGTCGAGTCCCGACGGCTCTTCTAGTGGGTGCTGCAACCGCACGGTGTCGTCAGGAAAGACACCGCGATCCACCGTCAGTAGTTTCACTCCCTCAAAGTCGTGACGCCCGAGTTCAAAGATGCGGTAGGGGTTTTGGAGTATTTCGCGGTCTGTTCCACCCCAACCGGCTTTGTCGCGCGAGCCTTCGTCATATAGTGCCGTGGCCTGTTCGACAGTCAACCCGAAGCGGCTGCCCAGACGCAGAAAGGCACGTCGTTCCTTTGGCAACCCCTTCCAAGTAGGGCTCAGTTCCTTGAGATCACGCTGCAATTCTTTGGGCAGCACAGCCGACGGGTCGCGAAATGCCTTGTCCACCAGCGGCCACGGGTCGGCATTCTCTCCGGCTTTCTGCTGGATGGCATGCGCCACGAATACGCCTCGCGAAAGGCCAAACGAGGTGAGAACCGCGCCCAAGCCAGGAAACGGGCCACGCACTTTCCACAGGCGCACAAGTTCGTCATGCGCCCACTTGCGTTGCCAGCCGGTCATAATACCCAGTTCGTTCTCAATGCGGGTGAGCGTAGTTTCCAGCGAAAGCAACGCGCCAATCGCGCCATCGTGAGTGACCAATTCACTGGCATAAGAGAACTCGTTCCAGTGCTCGTCAGGGGCACGAGCCGTGTAACGCTCAATGTCCAGAGAAATGTCTTGCGCAGCACGCTCCAGCACATCGTAGTAGGGCATCAGGAAGCCGTCTTTGCCCTTCGGCCTGATGGAATGCTGAATCGGACGCTCCCAGACCATGCCACGCGGGCCTTTACCTTCTCGCTCGTACTCGATGAGCTTTCCGATCTCCTTGATCCTGCCAGCGCCGATCAGAATCCGTCCAGTGCCCTCTACAAAGGGAACGTGCTTGGCATAGAAGAGACAGAGCGATTCCTCTTTCCGCAAATGCGCGGCAAAACCATCAAGCAGCGATGCTTGGTTCTGGGCTTCGTGTACCCAGTTGCTCTCGTAACCCAGATCCGGTTCGCGCTCTTCATCGACGTCTAACTCATATAGATCGCGGTAGTGCTCCATGTTCCCGCGCATCATCCAAAGGAAGGGCACAATGCCCGCAGAATAGGCCGGATACCGTTGGGGAGTGCACCTAAAGTGACCGTAATGCTCCTTGTTGCGCTCGGCGAGAGCGTGCCGCTTGATAGCCTCCATCTCAAACGACGCCATGAAGGCGGCTCGCTCGTCCACGCAGCAGGGCCACTGCTCCATGGGCAGTTCATCCAAGCACTTACCGGCGACTGGGATTTCCTGATCGTCCCTTTTCTTGTCGGCGATTCGTTTGAGCTTAGCACATGCGCCATTCAGATTCGGCGCTCGGCAGACCACCCCAGTCCATCCTGCATCGTGCCACGGAACACGAATTGATACATGGCGGAGCGGAAAGACGATAGAGGAGTTCATGTGCCAACCTTCGGAGTCGTTGCCATAATGCTGCGCAGTGTAAACAGTTCCCCGCGTTTCGACAAGCTTCCTGCTGGTTCCATTTTTCGGTCTTGTTCAGACATGGGATAAACTTGTATGTTCATTCCCAAGCCCATGAGCACACCACGCTATCTGTTCGCTGTCGCGCTCGCTTTTTCCTTCGTCACACCGAGCGCATTCACCGCTGAACCACGACCGAACATTGTTGTCATCCTCTGCGATAATCTCGGCAATGGCGATATCGGCTGTTTCTATCCGGCAACGAAACACCGGACACCAAACCTCGACCGCATGGCGGCGGAGGGGCGGAAATTCACGAGCTTCTACTCGGCCAGCGGCGTCTGCACGCCGAGTCGGGCGGCATTGATGACGGGCTGTTATCCGCGTCGTGTCGGTCTGCACATCAGCGCGATTGGCCATGCGGTGTTGCAGCCGGTGGCGACGCGCGGAATCAATCCGAAAGAGGAAACCTTGGCCGAACTTTTGAAGCGTGCAGGCTATGTCACGACCTGCATTGGCAAATGGCATCTTGGCGATCAGACGGCATTTCTTCCGACACGCAACGGATTCGACTCCTATTTCGGCATTCCGTACAGCGAGGACATGCTGGCGCGCCCGGACCGCGACTGGCCGGAGTTGCCGCTGCTGCGCAACGAGAAAGTAATCGAAGCTCCTGTGGATGCGCAACATCTCACGAGACGGCTGACGGAGGAGGCGGTAAAGTTCATCGCGGCGAACAAGAAGCGTCCGTTCTTCCTCTATTTCCCCGAAGCCGCACCGGGCAGCCGTCAAGTCTGTTATCCCGGTCCCGCGTTTCGCGGCAAGTCGGCCAACGGTCTTTACGGCGATGCCATCGAGGAACTCGACTGGTCAGCCGGCGAGGTGTTGAAGGCGCTCAAGCAACATGGTCTCGACGAGAAGACCATTGTCGTCTGGACGACTGACAACGGCGCGGTGAATCGCAATCCGCCCCAAGGCAGCAACGCGCCCTACAAAGGCATGGGCTACAGTACCACCGAGGGCGGCCAGCGAATGCCCTGCATCGTCCGCTGGCCGGGCAAAGTTCCGGCGGGCACCGTTTGTGACGAGCTTTGCTCGATGATGGACCTGTTGCCAACGCTCACCAAACTTGCCAAAGCCCCGCAGCCGAAAGCGAAGATAGATGGCCACGACATCGCGCCGCTCCTGTTCGGCACAAAAGGCGCGAAGTCGTCTTATGACGACATCGGGTTCTTCTACTACCAAGTGACCCAACTCCAAGCCGTGCGCGCCGGGCCGTGGAAACTTTACCTTCCCCTCAACAGTAAACTCGCGCACGGCCCAACCAAGAAGAAGCCGCAGCCGCAATCACTCGCGCTCTACGACGTGCGGAATGATGTCTCCGAACAACGCGAAGTCTCCGCCCAGCATCCTGACGTTGTCGCGCGACTCACCGCGATGGCCGAGAAAGCACGCACCGAACTCGGCGATGGCGACCGCAAAGGCACCGGCCAGCGCGACGCCGGCCACGCGGAGAATCCCAAGCCGCTTCTGCTGGCGCAGTAAGCGAAGTGTTTGGGCCGACGATGACGCCCCTGAGTAGTGCCAGAGACGCTCTGCGCGAATCGTCATTTAGAGCCGCTACCAACACGCGTAGCCGCAGGCTTTACGCCTGCGTTTCCCGCGCACCCATAAAGGGTGCGGCTACCGTAACCGTAGTTTTGTTAGGCGCTCTCTCTTATTCATACAAAGCTGGATTGTAACACAACACAGGATTAGGATAACCTCATCATAGGAGGCTTTTATGAAAACGGCGCAGCCAACATCACGACGTGAGTTTCTCTCCAGCAGCAGTAAATTGGTTGCAGGCGCGGCGCTCGCGGGCGTGACAATTCCACGAGTGCATGCCGCCGAAGACAATACGATCCGCTTGGCCCTGATCGGCTGTGGAGGGCGTGGCAGCGGCGCGGTCGCCGACGCAATGGAATCACGTTGCGGGCCAGTGAAGCTCATCGCGATGGCAGACATCTTCGAGAAGCGACTCACGAATTCCCACGGGGTGCTGAGCAAACTATTCAGCGATCGAATGGACGTGCCGTCCGACCGGCGGTTCGTGGGTTTTGACTCCTACAAGAAGGCGATTGATTGTCTGCGGCCGGGCGACGTGGCAATGCTGGCCGGTTACGCGGCGTGGCGCCCGGTGCAACTGGAGTACGCCGTCTCCAAGGGCGTGAACGTGTTCATGGAGAAATCGTTCGCGTGCGATCCGCCCGGTGTGCGCCGAATCATCAAGGCGGCAGAGGCAGCGGAAAAGAAGAACCTCAAGATCGCTGCCGGCTTGATGGCACGCCACTCCAAGAACCGTCAAGAGTTGATCCGTCGGATCCGCGAGGGACAGCTTGGCACGATCCAGTTGATCCGGGCTTACCGGGTGCACCCTTGCGGAACACTGAAACCGCGCAAACCGGAGGAGAAGGAACTGGACTGGCAGATCAGCCATTTCACGCACTTCCTCTGGGTTTCGGGCGGACTGTTCGCCGAGATGAACATCCATCAAGTGGACGAGATTTGCTGGATCAAGGACGCGTGGCCGGTTTCCGCGCACGGCATTGGCGGCCGGATCGCCAACAGCACCGACTGCGGCCAGAACCTCGACTCGCTCTCCATCGAATGGACGTTTGCCGACGGAACCAAAGCGTACCACGTCACGCGCTGGCTCCCGAACTGTCACTCTGATTTTGGAACCTATATCCACGGAACCAAGTGCGCAGGTCTGTTCCCCTGGATGTCTGGCCAGCGCGACAAAACGCTCATCTACAAAGACCAGCGGACCACGAAGGACAACATCGCCTGGCAGGCCGACAAGGAAGACTGCACCCATTGGCAAGCTGAGTGGAACGTGTTGCTCGACGCCATCCGCAAGAACAAGCCGCACAACGAAGCCAAGCGCGCCGCGCTCACCAACCTTGCCGACATCATGGGGCGCGCCGCCGTCCATTCCGGCAAGATGATCACGTGGGACGAAGCGATGGCTTCCAACTTCCAGTTCTGCCCGAACCTCGATTCGCTCAACGAGAACAGTCC
>CAZNOK010000069.1:0-22256 GCA_964574605.1 uncultured Verrucomicrobiota bacterium | reverse complement strand
TTAAAACCCGGTATTCCGGCCTCGTTAATCTTGCTCATTCCGTGACCAACCTGACTTTCGTTGTGAGGTGTGCTGCTGTGTAAACGTTGTCAAACGGAGTTCCTCTTGCGGTGGACGACATATCGGCCGGGTGATTCCTTCACGTGAAACCCGATGTTTTTCTTGGGCGGTTCAGGCAGGGCCGGCGGATCAATGATGTCCATGACGCGTTGGAGAATGGTGACGATGGCGGCTTCGTGCACGTCGAGGCGCTCTTTGAGTTCCTTTTCCAGCGCGGCGAGTTTGCGGGCCAAGTCGCGGGTCATGGAGAGGGCGGCGCGCATCTTCAGAAAGGCTTTGACTACGAATACGCTCATTTGCACGGCTTGCGGGCTGTTCAACACATTCGCGACCATGAGCGCACCGTGCTCGGTGAAGACCCACGGAAGTTTGCGCTTGCCCCCGTGTCCGGAACTTGAAGTCGCAATTTGCGACTTCAAGTTGGCGAACTCGTCGCTGGTCAGTTGAAAGGCGAACTCGACCGGGAAACGGTCGCGATTGCGTTTGACTTGTTCGTTCAAGCGTCTGGTCGGCACGCCGTAGATTCGCGCCAGATCGGCATCGAGCATGACTTTCTGGCCGCGGACCTCGTAGATCAGCCGGTCAAGACGTTCGACGCGTATTGCCAAATCTTTCTCTGAAGGCATCGGCGGGCAGTATGCGCCGACAAGCGGGCGAGGGCAAGCTCGCATTGTGTTCCGGCTTCGTGGCTTGACGGGCAGACGGCGTTGCCTGCATACTGACAAGCATATGGAAGTCATCATCCGGCCAGACGAACAGACGGCGGCGCGGTTGGTGGCCGGGATCATCGCGAAGGAACTGCATGCCCGGCCCCAACTGGTGCTCGGTCTTGCCACAGGCGGGACGATGGAAAAGGTCTATGACGATCTGGCGCGACGTCATCGCGAGGAGAAACTGGATTTCTCGCTGTGCCGGACGTTCAACCTCGATGAGTATATCGGCCTTGCGCCCGACGATCCGCGCTCGTATCGCGCTTATATGAACCGGCATTTGTTCGAACGTGTGAACATTGACCTTCGGAACACGCATCTGCCGAACGGCATGGCGCGCGACCTTCAAGCCGAGTGTCGGCACTACGAGCATTTGATTCACGATTGCGGCGGCGTTGATCTTCAATTGCTCGGCATCGGACGTAGCGGCCACATCGGATTCAACGAGCCGCTCTCGGCGCTCCGCTCGCGCACCCGCGAGAAGGTGCTTGCACCGACCACTATCGAGCAGAACGCCATCTATTTCGACAACGACCCAGCCAAAGTGCCGAAACGCGCCATCACGATGGGCGTTGGCACGATCCTCGAGGCGCATCGCTGCATTGTGCTCGTCACGGGCAAAGCGAAGGCTGACATCGTCGCCAAGGCCGTGGAAGGTCCGATTACCGCGATGGTGACAGCCAGCGTGTTGCAGTTGCATCCGCGCTGCACGGTGATTGTGGACGAAGCCGCCGCCGGGAAGTTGCAGGGGACCGACTACTACCGCTGGATTTTCGAGAACGAACCGGAGTGGGCGGAGTTCCGCCGCTGACGCGCTCCGCCGCAGGCTTTATGCCTGCGTTCTTGTTCCCGCACACCCGTAAAGGGTGCGGCTACCGGCCCAGTCGCTTACTGAGCTTCTGTGTCACGTCGGCTTTGAACTTGTCTATGAAGCCGGTGACATACTCGACGATATCGAGCTTGTCGTTGGTCACCAGCGGCGTCAGATCCATCCCGAAAATCTGCAACGTCGTTTTGTCAACGGCGTGCGACTCAAGGAACGTGGCATTCGCCCGTCGCCGGCCTTGGGAGGCGAGGTCGTAGCGTTTCCCGCCGGCGATTTGGGAGTCGAAGATGCCTTCCAGCGCGGCCGCGAGATTGTCGTGGGCGCTGACGTCCATGAGCACCTTGTCGGCGTCGGGCAACCAGTCGAGGTCGCGCCACGTTTCGCAGCCCCAGACCTTCTGCGGGCGTTGGTCGGGCTTCAGTTCGCGGATCGCCTGCAACGCGCCGACGACTACGGCGATGTGCGTTTCATGTTTGTCGGCGGGATTGTGCGTATAAACAATCTCCGGGCGCGTTTCGATGAGGATGTTCTTCAGGTCATTCTTGAAAGCGGTTTCCGTCGGGCTTTTTACGGCGCTGCTGGGATAGTCCAGTTCGATCATCACGCCGTATTTGCCAACGGTCGCCGCCGTGTTCTGTTCTTCGCGGCGCACCTTCATCATCTCGGCGTCGCTGTAGTTCGCGTAAGGACCGGTGCGGGCGCTGCCGGCGCCGTTGGTGCAGGTGACGCCGCCGAACCACAATTCCTTGCTGTGGTAGCAGGCGAGGATGCCATGAAACGCCATGAATTCGAGGTCGTCCTGGTGCGCCCCGATGCCGAGGTGCGTGACACGGCGCAGTGCGTCTTCGATCTGTGCGCCGTCGGGAATGAAGATCTGTGCAGTTGGATTGTGAAGTTTCATCGTTTGACCTCCGGTAAACTGGCGGCAGCGACGGCTTGGCCGACGCGCCGGCTCTTTTCATCAGGAACGTGAAGTTGAATCTTGGCGGCGAGGCCGGGGAACTCCGTTTGCAGGATCTCGCGCGCCTTGGCGATCACGATGTCGCCGCCTTTGCCGGTCGTGACCCGGCCGAGGATCAACATGTGATCGAAATCGTAGAAGTCGGCGTAGTGCGGGATGCTGTAGCCGAGATAGACGCCGATGGTTTCGTAGATTTTCGCCGCGCGCGGGTCGTCCTTGGCCATCAACGCCTGCACTTCCTTCAACCGCTCCGGCAATCCCATCTCCTTCGGCGCCTCGATGCCGGCGGCGGGCAACAGTTTGTTGACGGCTTGCTGCGAGAAGTATTGCGCGCCGACGCCGCGGTCGCCGCTCCAGTCGTCGGCAACGGCGTTGGGGTTGTAGTCCACCGGCACGAACGCCAGTTCGTTGAGCCAGCCAAGGATGCGGCCTTTCTTGTTGATGAACCCGGCGGCCTGACTCGATCCCATCGCGATGCCGAGCATCCCGTTGCTGCCAAGTGAAAGCGTGCCGGCCAGCGCGGTCACATCGCCGTCGTTCATCACCAGAATCGGCGCACGCCATTCCTTGGCGATGCGTTTGAAGATGCCGGCAGCCTGCGGGTAAAGTTTTTTCGGCACAGCGCGAAGCAAGGAGGCCACACGGATTTCGTTGTTCACAATGAGGCCGGCGGAGCTTCCGCCGATGGCGTCAACGCGCGGCAAGCGCGCCGCGGCGCGGTGCAGCGCGGAGGAGATGTGGTGGTAATGATACTCAGGATTCGGCTGATTCTTCGGGTCCCACGGCATCTCTTCGGTGAAAACGGCGTTGCCATCAACGACGGCAGAGACTTTGTAATCGCTGGCGCCGAGATCGAACCCGATACGGCAACCCTCGAGATGTCCGCCGGCGGAGAGTTGGATTTCCTTGTTGGCGGGAACCTTGGGGGGCGTGGTGACGATGGTTTGAAACTTCTTGCCGTAACCGGTGGTCATCAGCTCGGCGTCGAACTTGCGGACGCGAATTCGTTTGCACACTGCTTTCGGGCCGCCGAGATAAAGGCGCCAGCCGCCGCGCGCCCAGAGCAGGAACTTCACGGTGCGCTCGACGTACCGGAGCGTATCGTCGTCGGCGGACGGACGGACCTTGGTTTCGTATCGCGTGACCCGGCCGCGTTCGCCTTCGAGGGCGATGACGAGCGGTTCGGTGGCGGTGGCCAAGTAACAGCGGTTCAGGATTGCCGGTGGTTGGAAACCGGGATCAAGTGGAGCAGTGACAGTATTCATGGTTTGCGGTAGTTGACTCCGAGAGCGTCGAGGCGTTTGAGGTGTTGGGTGAGTCGGACGGAGAAATCCTCCCAATTCCGCTTGGCGATGGGCGACCAAACGACTTCAGCCAGCGCGCACAAGCGCGGGAATGTCATGTACTCGGCTTGTGGCGGAGTCGGGATATACTCAGTCCAAAGATTGGCTTGCGCGCCGAGGATGTGTTTGTGGAATTCGGGCGCAAGTTTCGCCGGGACAGGCTCGAACCAATAGACTTTCGACAGAGGCAGGAAACCACCGATGGCTTTCGGCTCCGTGGTTTTGTCCTGCGACTGGTAGTAGTCGAAGTAGCAATGCGTCGTTGGCGACATCACGACATCGTGGCCTTCGCTCGCAGCCTCGACAGCGCCGCCTTTCCAATCCATGATGGCAGCGTTCCGCGCGAGGCCGCCTTCGCGGATTTCGGTCCAGCCGATGAGGCGGCGGCCTTTTGAGTTGAGATATTTTTCGATCCGGCGGACGAAGTAGCTTTGGAGTTCATGTTCGTCCTTCAATCCCTCGGTCTTGATCCGGGCCTGACATTTCGGGCAGGTTTTCCATCGGTACTTCGGACACTCGTCGCCGCCAATGTGAATGAACTCCGACGGGAAAATCGCCATCACTTCATCGAGCACATTCTGGAGAAACTCGAAGGTCTTTTCGTTGCCGGCGCAATGCACATCGGGTTCGATGCCCCATTTGGTGCGGACCTTGAACGGTCCACCGGTGCAGGACAGTTCGGGATACGCAGCCAGCGCGCTGAGCGAATGGCCGGGCATCTCGATCTCGGGGACAATGGTGATGTGACGCTCGGCGGCGTAGGCGACAATCTCGCGGAGGTCATACTGCGTGTAATAACCGCCGTGGCGTTTGCCGTCGCCAGTGGTTTCGGCGCGCCAGGAGCCGATTCGGGTCAGCTTCGGATATTTCTTGATCTCGACACGCCAGCCCTGGTCGTCGGTGAGGTGAAGTTGGAGGACGTTGAGCTTGTGAAACGCGAGCAGGTCAATGTAGCGTTTCAGGAAATCTTTACGGAAGAAATGCCGGCCCACGTCGAGCAGCGCGCCGCGCCACTGGAAACGAGGCTGGTCTTCGATGTGAAGGCACGGGATCGGACCCGGCAATAATTGCCGGAGTGTCTGCGTTCCGTAAAAGATGCCGGCCGGTTGTGGAGCGCGGATGACGACGCGGTTGGTGGTGACGGTGAGTTCGTAGCCTTCGGGGCCAAGCGAGGGTTTGGCGTCGCGCGTTGTCAGGATGATCTCGCCGGTTCTGCCGACGCGGAAGCCGAGGAGTGGCGCGGCGGATTGCAGGCCGGCGTCAGCGACGATGCGCGTCCTCTGGCCGGGCGTGAAAACGCCGGGGCGCGTCTCCAAGCTGGCTGGCTCCGGGATGATGGCGACAGACATGGCGAGGAACAGGTTTGTGCCCAATCTCTTCATGGACGGGACGGAGAATACACGAATTAGCAGGAGATATTCAAGAGGAGTTTGGCATTGCGCCCCGTCCGCCGAAACGGTACAAGGTGTGCGTGATCACGCAGGAGCAGATCGCAAAGAAACTCGGCGTCTCGCGGCAACTGGTGACGTTTGCGCTGGCGGGCTATCCGCAGGTTTCCGAGGCGTCGCGCAACCGGATTCTGGCGGCGGCTCGCGAGATGGGCTATCAGCCAAATCCACACGCGCGCGCCCTCAAGCGCGGGCGGACCGGAATCGTCGCATTGTGGATGCCGGACCAGATCTCATCGCATTACAACCACGTCGCGCGCGAGATGAACCGTCTGGTCAAACAAGCCCGGCACGAGTTGATCGTCAGCGCGGTTGTTTCGACGGAAGCCGAGGAGGTGCTCTCGCACGTGCCGGTGGATGCCGTCTTCGCCGTGGATGCGCCCACGCAAGCCAGCGCGTACCTGCGCTTGCCGCAGGCGCGCGCGGTACCGCTGGTCAACATCGGCGCGGAGTATTGCGATAACGCCGACAACGTAGTGGTGGACCTCGGCGCGGGGACGCGCGAGGTGATGGCGCACCTGCTCGGCGCGGGGTTCCGTCGGATCGCGCACATGACGTATGTGCGCGAGGACCGCCCCAAGGAAGCGCGTCGGATGGAATACATCAAGGCAATGCGCAAGGCCGGGTTGACGCCGGAGTTCATCTACTATCCGCTCTCGGACCAACAGCGGCCCATCGTGCGGCAGTTGATTCAGGATTACGTCCGCGAGAACGGCTCTCCGGAGGCGATCTTCTGTCACTCGGACGATGTCGCGATTGGCGTGTATCGCGGGTTGTGCGATGTGAAGCGGAAGGTGGCGCTGGTGGGATGCGACGGGATTCCGGACACGGAGTATTTGGAGTGTCCATTGACGACGCTCGTGCAACCGGTGGTGGCGATGTGCGCGAGCGCGTGGCAGTTGTTCCAACAGCGACAGGAACACCCAAACTCGAAACGACAGGAAGTGATCTTGAAACCGAAACTCGAAATCCGCGAATCCAGTCAAAACCCGAGAGGAAACCGATGACACACTTCAACTGGTTGTTGGACGGCAGCATCGTGGGCCTGTACCTGCTGGCGACGATGATCGCCGGCGTCATGGTGCGCAAGTACGTCGGCAAGGTCGAGGACTTCATCGTCGCGGGGCGCGAGATGAATGTTTATCTTGGCATCGCGTCGCTGGCGGCGACGGAGTTCGGCATCGTGACCTGCATGTACACGGCGCAGAATGGCTACGAGAAGGGTTTCGCCGGCGCGATTCCCGGCATCTTGAACGCGGGGGCGATGCTCTTGGTTGGCGTCACGGGTTTCTGCATCAAACCGCTCCGCGATTCCGGCGCGATGACCATTCCCGAACTGATGAGCCGCCGGTATGGGCCGTTCGTGCGGTGGTTGGCGGGCTGGGTGATCGTGCTCGGCGGGCTGTTGAACATGGGCGTGTTCCTGCGCGTCGGCGGCGAGTTCCTCGTGTACGTCTGCAACATGCACCCGACGATCACCATCCTCGGCTTCAAGATGGAGATGCTGGTGTTCATCATGACGATCCTGCTCATTGGCGTGGCCGTCTATACGATCCTCGGTGGCATGCTCTCGGTGCTGGTGACGGATTTCCTTCAATTCGTTGTCATGAGTATCGGCTTGTTGGCGGTGACGATTCTGATTCTGAAAAACATCGGCTGGACGAAATTGGTGGGCGCGGTCGAAACTCATTACGGCGCCGGCGGGTTCAATCCGTTCACCAACCCGGACATTGGTTGGCAATACATCATTTTCAATGCCTTGCTCTGCAGCGCCTCCGTGCTCACGTGGCAGACCTGCGTCTCCCGCGTGCTCGCCGCCAAGGACAGCAAGACCGGGATGAAAGTCTATACCGGCACGTCGTTCTTCTTCGTGTGCCGGTTCCTTATCCCCGGTCTCTGGGGGATCGCGGCGCTGGCCACGCTCGCGCCGGGCGCGCTTCCGATGAAATCCGACGGCAGTGGACCGAACACCTTGCTGGCGATGCCGGTGTTTATTGGCCAGTTCGTGCCCATCGGCCTGATGGGTATCCTCATCGCCGCGATGTTGGCGGCCGACATGAGCACGGATTCGTCCTACATGCTCACGTGGGGCAGCGTGATCTACAACGACATCATCGGCCCGATCCGCGCCTTCCTCAAACGCGAGCCGTGGGGCGACAAGAAAGGGTTGCTCATCAACCGTTCTATTATCGCCTGCATCGGCGTGTTCCTGTTGTTCTTCGGCCTCTGGTATCAACCGCCCGGTGACCTCTGGACCTATCTCGGCGTGACCGGCACGATCTACTTGGCCAGCATGACCACGTTGCTGGTCGCCTGCTGCTACTGGAAACGCGCCAACGACTGGGGCGCCATTGGCGCGATCATTGTCGGCGCGTTCATGCCGGTCGTCACGTTGATTCTCCAGAAGGTCGGCCCGTGGACTCAATGGTTCACGAAGAACGCGACACTCTGGAACATCGGCGCCTTCGTGTTCGCGGCAGTGGCGATGGTCGTCGGCTCGTTGTTGAAACCGCAAACTTCTCAACCCGGAGGAAACTGATCATGGGAGAGCATTGGTTCTGGTGGCTGCTGACCGCGGCGGTGGTGATCTGGTATTCGACGATCACCGTTTATGTGTCCTACAAAGGTTTTCACGACATCAAGCAGATGCTTCGCAACCTTGCCGAGGACCACGCGAAGAAGGAAGTTCATAAGTAGCCGAATGAATTTCGTTCGCGCGTTGTGCGTCTGAAAAGGCCATGAGAACCATACTGCTTGCCGCCCTTGTTTCGCTTGCCTCACCCATTGTTCAATCCGCCGATTGGCCCGCGTACCGTGGCGGCCCCGCCGGCGACGGCAACTGCACCGAGAAACTCAACCTGAACTGGCCGGCCAGCGGCCCGAAAGTCCTCTGGCGCGTGCCCACCCCGTACGGGTTCAGTTCGTTTGCCGTCGGCGAGGGGAAGGCCCTCACGCAAGTCATCCGCACCAACGGCGGCGCGCCGCGCGAGATTTGCCTCGCGCTTGATGCGGCGACCGGCAAGGAATTGTGGGCGGCCGACGTGGCGGTCGGCACAGGCTATTCCGGCGGCGGCAAGGGTGATGATGGCCCGCGTTCCACGCCGACCATCAGCGAGGGCAAGGTGTACGTCTATACGCCGGATTCCGCCTTGCACTGCCTCGATGCGGCGACGGGCAAGCCTGTTTGGAAGAAAAACATCATCGCCGACTTCTCCGGCCGCGACATCGGTTGGCACTTCGCCGCCTCGCCGGTGGTGGACGGCGATTTCCTGTTTGTGGCCGGCGGAGGCGCGGGACAATCGTTGCTCGCCCTCAACAAGAAGAACGGCCAAGTCATCTGGAAAACCGGCGACGAGACCACCACGCACGCCACGCCGGTGAGCACGACGATCCTCGGCGAACGTCAGGTCGTTTTCTTCTGCAAGGGCGGACTGGTTTCCGTAGCCGCAAGAGACGGACGCCCGCTGTGGAAATTCCCCTACCAGTTCAAGACTGCGACGGCGGTGTCGCCTGTCGTCTGCGGCGACATCGTATTCTGCACCGCCGGATACGGCATCGGCGGAGGCGCGTGCCGAATCGCAAAGACCGGCAACAGCTACACCGCGACCCAGCTTTACCAGACTCCCGACAACAAAGACATCGCCTCGCTCTGGAGCACGCCGTTCTTCAAGGACGGATTCATTTACGGAATCCTCGCCTTCAAATCCCAAGGGCGCGGCTCATTGAAGTGCGTGGAGGCCGCGACGGGCAAGATTCAATGGGCGGAAGCCGGTTATGGCGACGGACAAGTCATTCGCGTCAACGACCAGATCCTTGCGCTGACCGACAAGGGCGACCTCGTGGTCGTCGCGACACAGCCGACCGGGTACAAAGAGCTGAAGCGTTTCAAGGCCGTCACCGGCAAATGCTGGTCAACGCCGGCCGTCAGCAACGGGCGCATCTTCGTTCGCAGCACCAAGGAAGGCGTCTGTCTCGATTCTCGGTAAGCCGTTATCGCTTGCCGAGACAGATCAACCGCCCGTCGCGCGTCGCCGCATAAAGCTGTCCGCCAGCGACAATGAGGCCATCGCGCAACAACGGCGCGCCAAGCAAGATCTTCCGCTCGCCAATCGTCAACTCACCCGTGGCGTTGCCGACAACGAGCGTCTGGCCGGCGAGCACCGCGGCGACGTTGTTGGTGGTGACGCGCGTCACAGACTGCGAATCGAACACGGCGGGCGGCTTGTCGAGCACGGACTTGGTCTGGCGAATGCCGTAGCCCCAGAGGCCGCGCGGCACTGGCACATCGCCAGCGGCAGTGTAGTTGGTGCTGGTGATTGACAGCTTCATCGCGCCGGTGCGCGCGTCGAAACGCCAGCGCGACATCGCCACGCCGTCGCCATCGCGCACCAATAAATCCACCGGCTCAAAGTCAAAACCGAGTTTCTGTTTCGCGCCCGGCAGTGAACCGGAATACCACCATTTGACGCCGAGGTCGGTGACGGTTCGTTCCCAGAGCAGTTTGCCATCGGCAATGCGAACCGCACAGACGCGCACACCGCCGTCGCTGCACGGATGGCGTCCGGCAGCAAAATAAGCGATACCATCCTCAGTCAACACGCTACCGGCGACGGGCCACGGTGACTCCATCTGGCCGTGCACGGCGACGCGCGCCTCGCTCGGCGCGGCGCGAAACCGCCACGCGAGCCGGCCGTCGGCAACGCTCAGAGAATAAACATATCCGTCGTGCGCGCCGAACACGCAGCGGTTGCCGGCGATGGTCGGCGGCGTGTCCACGCGTCCGCCGGCAGTGAAGCTCCAACGCGCTTTGCCGGTGTCGGTGTTGAGGGCGACGACGCGATGGCGGTCGGGCAGCGCGAGCAACAACGTCGAGCCGGCGCAGACCGGTGGCGTGATGGCTCCGCGCACAAACGGATTGTCGGCGAAATCGGCCACTGCCAGCGGCGATGCGATGGCTGTTGTCCAAAGCAAATCATCGCCAGCCAGCCTTGTCGTCGTGCTGCCGCTGCGGAAAACGTCGTGGCGATACATCGGCCAGTCGCCGTCGGACGCGACGGAGCGGGTCCCTCCATCAAAGGCCGGGCCGGGTTGGAGGCGCGGCGCGCCGGTGTCGCGCGCGCGCGGAGTTTGGGCGAGACCGATGTAGCCGCGCAGGAGCGGATAGCATTCGCATTGAAGCGGAAAGCTGTTCAGCAAGCCATTGGCTGGGATGAACGGAAGCCGGCAACTGTGACGAACCATTCGCGCGCAGGATTGTTTGCCGGTTTGCCAGTCGGTGAACTCCATTTCGGGCGCGATGAAAAAACGATCTGTGGCGACAGGCGTCGAGCAGTGCATGCCGCGAGTGCCGACGAGTTTGCGTTTGTCGCCGCTGCGCGGGTCGAGGCCGATAACGTGGATGAGCGGCGGTTTTCCTGTGATTTGCTGCTGAACCCAAAGCAGGCCGCCGGTGAACCAAACGCGGGCCTCCTTGTAATGGGTCATGCCGGGAATGTAGTCGCCTTCCAAAGCGTCTTGCCGGTGTTACCGTCGAGGACGACGATGCCGCTGCCGGTGCCGTCGTTGCGAAACGCGGAACACTCCAGCGCGAGCACGCCGCTGCCGTAGGAACAGGTCTGCGCCTCGGCAACACGCTCCGGCGCGGTCTGCCAGCGTTTCTGGCCGGTGGCGAGCGCGAGGGCAACGACTTCGTTGCTGGCGAGACAGAAAACTTTTCCATCGGCAACAGCGACGCGGCGAACGACGCCCGTCCATTGCCAGCGCGGTTCACCGACAGCGGTAAACGCACGGACACCGGTTTTGTCCGAAACGAGCAGGAGATTTTCTGCGAACACAATCTCGCGCGGTTTGTCCACGGCGCAGAACTTTTGCGCAGTCGCGCCGCTTGCGGCGTCGAGTCCGACGAGTGCGCCGTCAAGCGCGACGAAAAGACGGTCGGCGCTGGCGACGGGTTTTACTTTGGAGATGCGGGAGCCGATCTTGATCTTGAGGCCGCCGCTGACACCGGTCTCGTTGAAGGTGGCCGGTTTTGCGTCGCGCCGCCAGAGCAGACGTCCATTGAAGGCGTCGCGGGCGACAATCTCGGTGTCGAACTGGTAGAAATTGCGCCCGGCGGCGGTGACGAGGACGTGGTCGTTGTACCAACGTCGTCCGCCGGCATCCTGCGCGGGGCCGGCGATCCATCGGATACCGGTCGGCAAGGCAACAGCGGTGTCGTGCGAGACCATGTTGGCGTCGGGCCCATGCCGCCAGTGAGTCCACTCGTCGAACTCGCGCGGCCACGGTTTGCGCGCGGCTTCCCAAACGCCGCCGCGTTTGAGCCAGAGCGTGCCGAGCGGAGCAAGCACGCGAAACATTTCGGCCTGAGGAATCTTGCCGGGAGTTTCGACGATGAGGACGTTGACGAGGTTGTCGGCGTAGGGCAGAAACGGCGCATTCCATTGTTCGACGGCGGCGATGCCATAGAGGTCGCGCGCCTGTAGTTGTGCGCGGACGCGTTCGACATTGGCAGCGTCGGCGTCGAGCGCGTGGACAGCGAGGCGACCGTCAGCAGCGAGCGTGGTGAGGAGCGCGCCGTCGCCGCAGCCGAGTTGAACGCAGTAGCCCGGCGCCATGTCGCGCGGACTCGGTTGCGCGACGCCGATAGCGGCGAGCAGGACGAACAGCAACACGACCGGTTATTTCAGTGCTTTCAGCAGAGCGGCGACCTTGTCGGTCTTCTCCCAAGTGAGGTCGGGATCGTTCTTGCCGAAGTGGCCGTAGTTGGTGGTCTTGAGATAGATGGGACGGCGCAGATTGAGATGTTCGATGATGTCGGCGGGCTGGAAACTGAACACGCGATTGACGGCGCGCGTGATTCGCTGGTCGGAAACCGCGCCGGTGCCGAAGGTGTCAATGTGAACGCTGACCGGGTCGGGATGGCCGATGGCATAGGCGAACTGGATTTCACATTTTGCGGCGAGCTTCGCGGCGACGACGTTCTTGGCGACCCAGCGGCCCATGTACGCGGCGCTGCGGTCAACCTTCGTCGGGTCTTTACCGGAAAACGCGCCGCCACCGTGCCGTCCCATGCCGCCGTAGCTGTCGCAAATGATTTTGCGGCCGGTGAGACCGGTGTCGCCTTGCGGGCCACCAACGACGAAACGGCCGGTCGGGTTGACAAGGTATTCGGTCTTATTGGTGAGCAATCGTTTCGGAATGACTTTCTTGATGACGTTCTCGATGCAGAACTTCTCGATCTCGGCGTGCGAAACATCGGCAGTGTGCTGGGTGGAGATGACGACGTTGGTGATGGCCACGGGCTTGCCGTTCTCGTACATGACGGAGACCTGCGACTTGGCGTCGGGGCGGATCCACGGGATGGCGCCGGTCTTGCGAATCTTGGTCAGGGCGCGACCGAGCCGGTGCGCGAACATGATCGGCGCGGGCATCAGTTCAGGTGTCTCGTTGCAGGCGTAGCCGAACATGAGCCCCTGGTCGCCGGCGCCCTGCTTGGCGGTCTTCTTGCCTTTGGCTTTGCGGGCGTCAACGCCCTGCTTGATGTCGGGCGACTGCTGCGTCACGATGACGTTGACGAAGACCTTGTCGGCATGGAAGACGTCGTCGTCGTTGACGTAGCCGATCTCGCGGATGGTTTCGCGGGCGATTTTCACGAAGTCGAGTTTGGCCTTCGTGGTGATTTCGCCGCCGACGATGACGATGTTGGACTTGGCGTAGCACTCGCAGGCGACGCGGCTGAACTTGTCCTGCGCGAGGCAGGCGTCGAGGACGGCGTCGGAAATGGTGTCGCAGACTTTATCGGGGTGACCTTCGCCGACGGACTCCGAAGAGAAGATATAACGGTTTTGGCTCATAAGCGCGCGGAATATAGGTGAAGGCAGGCGACAGCACAAGAGGGATTTATTGTGAGCAAGCTCAAGACCGGAACAAGAATCTTGACTCCGACGGCGGGTGTGACAGTCTCTGGGCATGAACTATTTCCTTACGTCAAAGCAATCGGTTCAACGAACGGTGTTGGCGCTGGCGATCAGCCTTGCGATGTGCGCCGTCTCCTGCACTCAAGCCGCGTCGAAAAAACATCCTGACACGAAAGGATGGAAGGATTTGTTTGCGGCGGATTTCTCCAACGCGCAAGTGAAACCTGGCGCGTGGGTGTTCGAGAAAGGCGAGTTGGTCGCGAAAGACCACAGCACCATCTGGACGAAGGAGTCGTACGGCAATTTCATTCTCGATCTGGAGTTCAAGGTTGCCAAGGAGGCGAACAGCGGCGTGTTCTTGCGGGCAGGAGACATCAAGAAGGTGTTGAGCGCGTTGGAAATCCAAGTCCACGAGAACACCGACGGAACGAAGTATGGCATGGTGGGCGCCATTTATGACGCGAAGCCGCCGTCCAAGAACATGGCGAAGCCAGTGGGCCAGTGGAACCATTTCACCATCACGTGCCGCGACAGCAAGGTGTCGTTGATCTTCAACGGCGAAGAGGCGCTCAACGTGGACTTGAACGACTGGAAAGAGGTCAAGCAGAACCCGGACGGGACTCCGAACAAGTTCCCGGTCGCTCTGAAAGATTTTGCGCGCAAAGGCCCAATCGGGCTGCAAGGCCTGCACGGCAAAGCCGAAGCGCCGGTCTGGTATCGCAACTTGAAGATTCAGGTGTTGGACTAGCTGGCGGAGTTACCGGAACATACGCTATTTCACCGCCGCAAAAGCTGCTTTGGCTTTTTCGAGATCGGCACGCGCGGCAATGATGTCACGCACGGTTTCGTCAAGCTGGGCTTGGAGGCGGTCGAGGCGCGTGCGCGCGGCAAGGACTTCCTGCTCGTGATAGGCGCGGAGGGGATGACGGGTGACGCGTTCGCCAATCATATAACGTTCCCAGAAAGGTGGCGACCAGACAACAGGCCCGTTGCGGGTGGAGATGGCATACGGAGATCCCCCGGAAGGCCGAATCTCGTAGACCGGTTCGGTGAAGTCGTGGAGGTTTGCGAGGTTGGCTTCGGCGGCTTCGAGTGAGGTAGTCGTGGCGACGATGTCACGGCTGAGGTTATCGTGTCGCGCTTCGAGATCAGCACAACGCTGAGTCTGTGTGTCGAAATTCTTGCGGGCGGCGGCAAAACGGGCTTGTTGGGCGGCAAGCGCGATGGCGGCCTTCTTGTCCCCGGCGCTCATCCAACGGTTGTTGTGCTTGACGAGGCCCTTGTTCAGTTGGGCAAGCTCACCTTTCCACGCGGCGAGCCGGGTGCGAACATGGGCGCAGTCACGGTGGTTGGCGAGAAAGTTTTCGTGGAGGGCGATGACTTGGGCGTAATAGGCGGCGGTGTATTCCTGATCGGGGTTGAGCCGGTAACGGCAGAGGTTCGCGTAGGCGGCGCGCTCGGCTTTCTGTTCCGGTGTGTCGTGGACGACGGCCTTGACGTCACTCTTCGGGACGACGCGGACGGAGGTGATGGAGTAGTCGGCATTGGCGGTGCGGAGGCGGTATTCGGTGGCGGTCTCGGAGACGATTTCCCCGTTGAGAGTTTCGTTGTTGACAAGGGTAAGCGTGTCAGCGTGTGCGACAGCGGCGAGTAACACGATGACCGCGACGATCTTCACACTTGAATTATAACAGGTACGAGCGACGACCGCAACGTGTCAGCGGGCGAGGTCGGGGTCAATGCGCTCCAGGAGCGCGTTGAGCATCGCCTGCACCTCGTGGCCTTGGCTGACGTGGAGCGTGGTGGCGGCAAGTTCCTGCGCCTCGGTGAGCCGGAGCCGGCGGATGACTTCCTTGACGCGTGAGATGCTGGAGGCGGCCACGCTGAGTTCATCCACGCCCATGCCGACCAGCAGCGGAACGTAGAGAGGCTGGCCGGCCATTTCGCCGCAGACGGCGACGGGGATGCTGTTGTTGTGGGCAGCCTCGACGACGGAACGAATGAGACGAAGGATGGCCGGGTGCGTCGGGTCGTAGAGGCTGGCGACCTTCTCGTTCACGCGGTCAACAGCCATGGTGTACTGGATGAGGTCGTTGGAGCCGATGCTGAAGAAATCCACTTCCTTCGCAATCATTTCAGCGGTGAGCGCCGCGGATGGGATTTCGATCATGGCGCCGATTTTGATGGCGTCGTCGAAGGGGACGCTGTGCTGGCGCAGGTCGTTCTTGACCGATTCGAGGAGGTCATTGGCTTGAACAACTTCGGCGACGCCGCTGATCATCGGGTACATGATGTGGACGTTGCCCTCGGCGCTGGCGCGCAGGATGGCGCGCATCTGGGCCGTGAACACGGCGACGTTGGCCAGACAGAAACGGATGGCCCGGAAACCGAGGAACGGGTTGGACTCGGTGGGCGCGTCCTGACTGCGGAACTTGTCGCCGCCAAGGTCGAGCGTGCGGATGACGACGGGGTGCGGTTTGACGGCGCGGGCGACTTCCAGATACTTCTCGTATTGTTCGTCTTCGCTGGGGTAGTCCTTGCGGTTGAGGTAAAGGAACTCAGTGCGGAACAGGCCGATGCCCTCGGCGCCGGCTTGCTGGAGCGGCGGCACGTCGCTGGGCAGCTCGATGTTGCCGGCAAGGACGATGCGGTGGCCATCGAGGGTTTCGGCGGGCTGAGCGCGCAGCGAGGCGAGGCGTTCTTCGACGCTCAGGCGTTTCTGTTCGATCTGCCCGTAAACAAAAAGCGTCTGCTGACTCGGATCGACGACGAGCGTGCCGCTGTAACCGTCGAGCAACACATTCTGGCCGTCTCGAACGTGCTGGCTGATGTCGCGCAGACCGACGACCGCCGGCAGGTTCAAGGAGCGCGCCACGATGGCCGTGTGCGAGGTGTGGCTGCCGACATCGGTGGCGAAGCCGACGACGTTCTGGCGGTTGATCGAAGAGGTGTCCGATGGAGAAAGGTCGTCGGCAATGACAATGGTGCCCGGAGGCACGTTGGCCAAGCCGACGTGTTCGCGTCCGAGAAGATTGTGCAGGATGCGGTGGCCGACATCCTGAACATCGGCAACGCGCTCGCGGAGGTACTCGTCGGGCAGGGATTTGAGCGCGTCAATGTACTTGTGGACAACTTCGTGGAGAATATGCTCGACGTTCTTGCGCTCCGACGGCAGGCGTCCCATGACCGGCTCGATCAACGCCGGGTCCTCGGTGATGGAGAGATGAACCTCCAGGATGCTGGAGGGCGCGGAGGAGCCGACGCCGGTCGCGATGCGCGCTTGAAGTTCGTGGAGCTGCTCGCGGGTCTTGATGAGGGCTTTCTCGAAGCGGATGATTTCCTGCGGAACCTGCTCGGCGGTGAGGTCGTATTCGGGAATGACTTCCTCAGCGGTGTGATAGACGAGGATCTTGCCGCGGGCAACGCCGGGAGAAACGCCGATGCCTTGGAAGACGCGCTCGGTTGTTGCGGGGGCCGTCATCAATCCTCGTTGAATTTCTGCAGAAACAGTTGTTCCAGTTCGCGGGCAGCAACCTCGGCATCGCGTCCCTGAACGATCAGGGTCAACTTCGAGCCGAGACCGGCGGCCAGCATCATCAGCCCCATAATACTTTTGCCGTTGACTTGTTCGCCATCCTTTTCAACGAGCACGCTGCTCTCAAACCTGTTGGCGACCTTCACGAACAGCGCCGCAGGCCGGGCGTGGATGCCGAGGCGGTTGATCACGGTGCAGTTCTTTTTGACTTGGATGGTGGAGGCCATGGGAATCAATGAGTGGGTGTGCGCATCCGTTCGATGAGCCGTTCGTTGAACTCGCGGGCGGCATTGTGGCCGAGGCTCTTGAGTTTCTGGTCGAGCGCGGCGACTTCGATGATGCGGGCGATGTCGCGGCCCGGCCGCACGGGAATAATGGTGTGCGGCAGCGGAATGCCGAGAATGGTGTATTGGTGCTCATCCATGCCAACGCGGTCCACTTCGACCGCTTGGTTCCATTCTTGCAGGGTCACGACCATGTCGAGCCGTTTCTCCGGGCGCACGCTGGCCACGCCGAAGACGGCCGGCACGCTGATGATGCCGATGCCCCGGACTTCCATGTGATAACGCGTCGTTTCCGGCGCGGCGCCGATCAACTCGCGCCCTTCCAAGAGTCGGAACCGGGTCACGTCGTCGCTGACCAGCGAGTAGCCGCGTTCCAACAAGCCGAGCACGGTCTCGCTCTTGCCGATGCCGCTTTCGCCGCGGATGAGCACCCCAATGCCGAGGATGTCCACCATCGAGCCTTGTTCGGTCGCTTGCGGGGCAAACTCCATTTCGAGCGCGATGGTGGCGGCGTTGAGGAACTTCAACGTCACGATTGGGCTGCGGAACAACGGCACCTTCGCCGCCTCGCATTGTTCGCGGACGTAGGCCGGCGGATTCATGTTCCGGGTGAACACCAAGCACGGAACCTTATGTTTGAGCAGCGCCTCGATGCGGCGGCTGGCTTCCTCCTCGCCAAGGGACTTCAGGTAACGCCATTCGGCGCCGCCGATGACTTGGACGCGTTTGTAGGCGAAATACTGGAAGAACCCTGCCAAGCCGAGTCCGGGCCGGTGGACGGAGCCTTCCTCCAGTCTGCGGGAAAGCCCCTCGTGACCGCCGAGCAGCGTCATCTGAAGTTTCTGGGCGTGGTTCAAATAGAACCGCTCGACGGTGACGACAGGTTGCGGAAGGGGGTTGCTCATAGGAGGCCCGGTTGGATCAGACCGAAATCGCCGCTCTTGCGGCGGTACAGGACGTTGATCTTGTCAGTGTCGGCGTTCAGGAACACGAGGAACTGGCGGCCCTCGGCCAATTCCAGTTCCAGCACCGCTTCGTCCACCGACATCGGTTTGACGGCGAACGTCTCGGTGCGCACCACATGGTGGCTGCCTTCCTTCTCGTGCAAATCGTGGGTGAGCACGTGTTCGTCGAGGTGTATCGCCTCGCCCTTGCGCGGCCGGTGATTCTGGATGCGGGTCTTGTATTTCTGCATCTGCCGGCCCACCTTGTCCACGACCTTGTCGAGCGCGGCGTAGAGGTCCTCCTCGACGTCGCGCGCCTCGATGACGATGTGGTTGGCGCAGTGCAACACCAACTCGGCAATGTGCCGATACTTGTCCACTTCCAAAATGAAATGCGCGCTCAGGACCCGTGGGAAATCACTCCCAATGTGCGCCAGCCGTTTCTCCGCGTATTCGGAGATGGCCGGCGTCACTTCGAGATGTCGTCCTGTTATCGTGATGTCCATTTCGTTTTCCTTACATGCTGAACCGCGGTCCCAAGTACAGCTCGCGGCTCTTCGGGTCGTTGATCAGGTACTCGCTGGTGCCTTCCACTTCGACCTTGCCTTCGCAGATCAAATACGCGCGGTCCACGATGGAGAGCGTCTCGCGCACGTTGTGGTCGGTCACCAGGATGCCGAGGCCCTTCCGTTTCAACTCCGCGATAATCTGCTGCACGTCGTACACGGCGATCGGGTCCACGCCGCTGAACGGCTCGTCCAGCAACATCAACTTCGGCGACGAAACCAGCGCCCGCGTGATCTCCAGCCGCCGCCGCTCGCCGCCGCTGAGCGTGTACGCCTTGTTCGCCCGCAGGTGCGTTATATTCAATTCCTTCAGCAAAGAGTCCAGCCGATTCTTTCGTTCCTCCGCCGTCAACGGCAATGTCTCCAGAATCGCCAAGATGTTCTCCTCGACCGTCAACTTGCGGAACACGCTCGGCTCCTGCGAGAGATAACCGATTCCCAGCCGCGCCCGGTGGTGCATGGGCATGTGCGTGATGTCGCGCCCGTCGAAGAACACCTTGCCGCCGTCCGGCTTCACGAGGCCGACCGTCATGTAAAACGTCGTCGTCTTGCCCGCGCCGTTCGGACCGAGCAGCCCAACGACCTCGCCGTGCTTCACGTTGATATCAACGCCGTTGACGACCCGACGGCCGCTGTAGATTTTCACCAGCGCCTCGGTGCGCAACAGGATGTTGTTGTCGGCGCCGCTCATGGTGATTGCTTCTTCTCCGGTTCTTTCTTTTCCGACTCCTTTTTCTCCGGTCCCTTCATCTTCTGCGCCTCGGGAGTGATGGTCAAGCTCACCCGGTTCGTGCTTGACGGGTCAACCTCGGCCTCGACGTCCTGAATGCCGTTGCTCTGGATCAGGAACGTAATCTTGTCACCAGTCCAAATCGTGCCGCGCGCGTTCACCTTCGGGCTTTGCGTCAGCACCAGCTTGTGAGTCGAGAGCGTGTACTCGGCGTGGTTGCCGGTGGCTTTCTCGTTATTCGGCGTGACAATCACCACGTTGCTGTCACAGACGACGTTCGAGATGGAGCGCGCCTGATCGAGCATCACCCACATCAAATCGGAGCGCACCGTCACGCGCGGATTCACCGCGAGCACGTCGCCCTCGAAACGCACGATGTTGCGCGCATACTCGAACTTCCAGCGATGGCAGGTGATCGTCGTCGGCTCATTGGTCGCGCCGAGCGTCATGCCCGCCAACGGCGAGGCGTTGGTCGAAGCGGGTGCGACATTGGTTTGTCCCCACAACGACACGGCCAGCGCCGCGCCGAGCAGGGCGAGTCCAAGCCAGATTGTCTTTGCGTATTTCATTTCATCCAACCGCCGCTGCGCAACACCACCTGCGTGTTGCTGTGAATGTTCACTTCCGACTTGCTGCCATCCCAGTCGCCGCCGATGCCGGTGATGACCATGTTGTCGCGCTCCACGCGCACCGGCGCGTCAGTCGTCGCCCGGTTGCGCGCGCGGTCCATCACGCACCGCGGCGAGGTGAACACCATCGTCAACTTGTTGCTCGAATACACTTCCACGCGCAGGTTCTCAACGTCCATGATTCCGCCCGGCAACAACAACGCCCGGTCGCCGGAGATTTTCCGCCGCAACTCGCCGTGCTCGTCGCGCTCGGGCACTTCAAACTTCTCGATGTACCCCGTCGGCCCGTTCGTGCCCGACGACTTGGGCGGCTCCGCCTTCCAGCAGCCGATCAACAACAGCGGCACCAACACCAAATGCTTCGCGACCATCTTCTTCCAATCGCCGCGCGCTTTCAAGAGCAACTCCACGACTTCGCGCACCGCCCCGTCACCACCGCGACGGCGCGTCACATAGTGCGCCGCGGCCTTCACTTCCGCGACCGCGTTGGCCACGGCGACGGCACAACCCACCCGGGACAAAACCGGAACATCGAGCAGCTCATCGCCGATGTACGCAATCTCTTCGGGCCGGAGATTGTGTTCGCGGCAAACCTCCGCCAGCATTTCCGCCTTGTTGACGGGCGCCTGTTTCACGATCATGACGCCGAGGTCCGCGGCGCGTTTTGCTGTGGCCTCCGACGGCCGGCCGGAAATGAACCCGACCAGCAGGCCCGCGTGTCGGGCCATCACGATGCCGTGGCCGTCCTGCACGTCGAAGCTCTTGAACTCCCGGCCGTCTTCGGCGACGTGCAGCTTGCCGTCGGTCAACACGCCGTCCACGTCCATCAACAGACACCGCACCTGTTTCAGGCGGCGGCGGAGGGCGATGGCGGACAGTTTCATCGCGAACACTCTAGCAGAACCGCCGCCGCTGACAAGCCTGCGGGCACAATGAATCGCATCATGCTTCGACGGCCAATTTTTCTCAATTTTTCTCATGTCAAAACTCTTTAGAAATGTCCCTTGGGTGGTGCCGCGCCTACGTCCGCACCCGCCACAGCCACCCACGTTGACCGCGTCCGCAGGCGAGCCTTCCTTGCGCGAAACACGGTCGGTGGCGGACGCGGACGGACCGGCACGGCGCGTGGCCGGGCCCGCCGCGATCCCCCAACGCCGTCACGGGTGACCCGCCACCGGCACCGAACAGCCACCAACACGCGCCACGCGGGCGGTTGGGGGCGGGCGGCCAGTTCGCACCAGCAGAGTCTCCATCCGCGATGGACGATCTGCCACCGCCCGTCCCGCAGCGTTCGACCCGCCCCTTGGCCTGCGGCGAGTAGGCGGGCACGATCCGCACACCCAACGGCTGCATCGCCCGCCCAAACTGGGTCAGCGGCGGTTGCGCAGCCGAGGCGGCCCCGGCGGTGTTCACCACGCCCTGAGCGTGGTTCACCCGATAAATGCTGTCAGGTCCGCGTACACCGCCTGCGGCAAACCGTAGCGGTCATAGTAGCGCCCCAACATGTCGAAGGCCGCCCGCGTGTCTTCGGCCTCGTCGAAGCGGGCAAAGAGCCTGTCCTGAGCGTAGCCGAAGGATTCGGTTGGTGGCGTTGTCCATCATCACCATCAACACGCAGCGGGGAGCGCGTCCCTCGAATTAGTCGTGTTCGCTGCCGTCGACCTGCACCAGCGCACCGACATGGGGCTGGCGCTCGCGTCGTTGGCGGTGGCGCGGACGGCGACGACGCCGTTGCCACTGGCCGTCGGCGATGAGCCAATGGCGCAGGGTTTCGTGATCGAGGTGGTGGCCGTCGCGTTGGGCCAGTTTCTCGGCAGCCAAGGTGGGGCCGAAGCTTGCCCGCCGTGGTGGGTCGGCGTAGTGGGCGCGATACAGCGCAAGGATGGCGCTGCGTTGGCGATCAGGTTTGCGGCGAGGCGAGGGACGCCCGCGCAAGCGATGGACCAAGCCCGCGTCGCGCACGCGTGATAACAGTTCCAAACGTCGTCGTTCCTTCGGACTCATACGAATGACTTCCATTCTGCCTCCTTGGGGAGGCGTTGATGAGGACATTTTTATCGAGTCCGCAAGGGGACATTCTCACAGAGTTACGACACAATTATCTTGCCGTACTGGATGAAGCACGGAGATACTCATAACGTATGACTACACGACCAACACATGTGCGCTACAAAGTCGTCGCGATGGCGGTGCTGCTGGCGATGGTGACGTATCTGGACCGGGTCTGCATCTCGAAGCTGGCTCCCAACATCATGCACGACCTCGGTTTGTCGAAAGTGCAAATGGGCTGGGTCTTCTCGGCGT
>CAZNOK010000068.1:0-22318 GCA_964574605.1 uncultured Verrucomicrobiota bacterium | reverse complement strand
AACCCTCAGATTCGACTCCGGAGAGCATTTCGACGACCCCAACGCCCGCTGGGGCAACCCCAGCTACGTGCTTGAACCGGGAGACCCCGGCTATGTGCCACCTTCGCCACCTATCAATCAACCCCCAACCAAAAGGAAACGCATGAAACACAACACCTATTTCCCCATCCGTCAGGCCGATCAAGTGGTCTGGCTGGTGAACTTCGCCAACAAGCTGCCCGGCTACGCCACCGCGCTTGGCCTGACCACGCCACAGGTCACTGCCGCGGTCGCCGACGCCCAGTGGCTGGTCTATGTCATCGGCGCATGGCTCGGCGCGGCGCGCGCATGGTCGCTGGCCTGTACCGACGCCGTCACCGAAGCGCAGAGCGGCAACGGCACGGCCTTGATGTCGTTGCCGGTCTTCACCGCGCCCGCCTTTCCCGATGATGTGGCGCCCGTCAACACCGGCGCGCTCGACCGGATCTTCGCCCTCGCCCAGACCATCAAGGACAGCGGCCGATGCAGCGATGCGATAGCCAGCGACCTCGGTCTGGTCGGCGCGGAGCAGGCCGGGCCTGACTTCGACACGCTCGCGCCGCAAATCAAACTCAAACTGACTCCCACCGGCGTGTTCCTCGGCTGGGGCTGGGGCGGGTACGCGGCGTTTCTGGACATGATCGAATTCCAAGTGGACCGGGGCGACGGCAAAGGTTTTGTGTTTCTGGCCAACGACACCACGCCCGGCTACACCGACACCTATCCGTTGCCGAGTACGCCCACCAAATGGAAATATCGCGCCATCTTTCGAGTCGGCGACCAACAAGTCGGCCAATGGAGCAACGAAGTGTCCATCACCGTCGGCGGATGACCAGCGTGGCAAATAAGCCGGTAACGCCGCGCTGGAATCAGCAACGACCTGCCTCATGATACTGTCGGCAAAACAACCGGCTGCTGGCGGTGTCTATTCATGATATTATGCAATGCATACCAATCCAAAACAAGAAATGACCGCGCAGACTGACAATCAACCCAAGGCTTCGAAACGGCGTTCGCGGAAATGGCGAGTGCTAATTCTGGTGCTGTGTTCCCTGCTTGGTCTTATTGCGTTCGTCTTCTCTTTGCCGTTCATTATCGGTGCAGTGCTGATGATGACAGAAGGTAAGGAAACGCACAAAGATATCAGTCCCGAAGAGGTAAGCCGTCAGGTGGCGTTGGGGTTGATGTGTTGGGAAATCTTAGCTCCCAAGCCTAGTGGCGAGACTCAATGGAAGAGATCATGGGACTCAATCGCTAGTAGAGTTCGAGGCATTCGAGGTTATCATACCAGCGACAGCTTTCATGGCGATGGGATTGATTGTTATGAGTTCGAACTTTCAACTGATTTGGCCGCTGAATTGCGAGCTGCACTCGCCGGAGTAGAGCCACGGAAGCCGCCATGGTATATCCCCGACACAAGCGCACCATCGTGGTGGCCCAAACGTTGGCCGTCCGATGTCCAATGCTATGAGAGAGATGGTAAATACTTCTTCTTGCCGAGCGCCGGTACGCGCGCGTGGTGGTTTACGTTTCGCACGTAGCAGCCGGTCTTGATGGATATGCCGGATAAAGTTAATGAGTAAATGATCCGACGCCCTGTTCCGGAAATGTTCCGGCTGCGTTTGCCTGCGCATGTTTTTGTCTGTCCGCTACCGGACTTTCACTTTGCCGGCATGAATTTGTTTTGCTACGGTCAGTCTGTAAGAATGATCATGAAGCTACTCCGACTATTTGTTCCAATCGTCATCTTGTTTGGCGTTGCTTCGACCGCTCGTGCCGAGGAACTGAAATGCGGCAACTTCAACTTGGCTGGCGACAAACTTCTTCGGTTGCAGTGGCAGGGGATGCCGTTGATCGTCAAGGACGCGCTCGACTACGGCGCCGGCTTTGAACAAGCCGAGCAGGCGACAGTCTCCCAGAAGAACGGCAAGCAGGTACTCAATGTGACGCAATCTCGAGCCGAGCCGGTCAGCTATCGCAAAGAGGTGGCGCTGGGACCGGATGGCGTCGAGTTGACGGTGAAATACAAGTTGCCGGCCTACCACAATGATCCGGCCAAACCGTCCATCCGTTATTCTTTTTGCATCCCAATGGAAACGCTGCGGGACGCGCGCTGGAAAGCCTGTGCAGGCCGCGCGAACTCCATCAAGGTCGTGCAAGGCAAGGTTGGCAGTTCGCTCAGCGGGATGCGTTACATCGCTTTTCGCAGTGACCGCGTCCGGTTGGTTTTCGATTTCAACCCGCAAGGCGTCACTGCCGGCGGCGATTATTGTTCCTACGGCGAGCCGGTTGGCTGTTGGTCAATGGAACGCGAGGGCGAGTTCCTTGTGTTCTCGTTTGGCTATCGGGCGGCGTTCTACGGCGGCGTGTTCATGTCGAAGTGCCTGATCTACGAAGGTGATTATGAGTATGATTCTCGCCACCCTTGGCGGCGTTGGGGCTACCGTGGTGAGACACCGCCCATGAAACTCTTTACGTTCGGCACGGCAAAGCCGCCCAAGGAGGCGACAGCGGCTGATGTGGGACTTTACTCCAAGCAACGCGGCTACGGCTGGCAACGCGCCGACGGGTTGCGGCTTCTGCAGAACAGCCCGACCGGTTTGATCAACAACTGCTTGATGGCCGACGGCAGTAACGCGGGCAATTTCCTCGTGGACATCAAACCCGGTCGCTGGCTCGTGACTGTGCGGGTCGCGCCGGGGCAACGAAGCGTTGGGCCGATGGAACTTTGGCTGAATCGTCACCGCGCGACCGAGAACCTGACGGTTAAGGCCGGTGAAGCTCACTCGATCACCGTGCCGGTGGATCACCGTGGGACTGAACCGTTGGAGGTTAGTTTCCGTGGGGCCAAGGGTTGGGCTGTCAGCAGCATCGCGCTGCAACCGTTGCTCTACCAGTCCGAAGATTTTGTTTTCGACCGGGGACTGTGGAACGTGGACGGAGTCTTCACACCGCGATAACCGTGAGCTTCAAACCGACAACTTGTTCGCTTTTCCTCCTGCTGGCCGTCGCGACGGTCCCGCTCCGGGGCGAAGACGCTCTCTTGCCGCCTGATTCCGAGGAGTTGGCATGGCGCTGGCGGATGAAACTGGCCAGCCTCGGCCCGGCGGGCAACGGCACGCGCGATGAGTTTTCAAATCCCGCGGACATCGAGCGACGGATGCGTGAACTCTCCGAGGCCGGCTACAACGCCGTGATCTGCAACGGCCTGCATTTTCATCTTTGCTTCCTCGACCGCTGGGAAATGTGGAAGACCAACATGACGCGGATCGTCGAGGCGGCTCACCGCCACAATCTCAAGGTGGTCGAGCATTACGATGTGCCGGTGATTTATTCCCAAGGTCGCGGGTTCAACTATCTGTTCGACCACGCAGACTGGCTTCAACGCGACGTGCGTTTCGATTGCCCGAACCTTCATGCGATGTGTTTGAACCATCCGGGATTTCGTCGCGAGTATCTTCAGCGATTGGAGGATTTCGCGCGCGCGACGAAAATTGACGGCGTGATGCTCGACGAATGTTGTTTTGCCAGCGAAGAGCTTTGCGGTTGCCGGTGGTGCCGGGCGAAGTTCACCACGGAAACCGGCAACACACTGCCGCTCGATGATTCCTCGCCCGCGCTGTTCAATACGAGCGACCCACTATGGATCAAATGGCTCAAGTGGCGGGTGAAGACGCTGGGCGATTGGTGGGTGGACGTTCGCCGCGCGCTCAACAAGGTCAGCCCGCACATCAGCATCATGACCTACACGACGCACGGCGGCTTCACCACCAACACAAGTTTGCATCAAGGCGGCAGCGACATTTTCGAGAAGGCGCGCGCGTGCGATTTTCTCGGCACCGAAATCATGTCGCGCAACGTCTTCGACTCCTACCGGGCCGTCTATGCCCATCGCAAAATGAAGGCATCGCTCGGCCGGCATTTTGGCAGTCCAATCTTCGGCCTCGTGTACCACATTGACGACTCGAACTTCGCCTATTTCGGCTGGGCACTCTGCCAGATGAACGGGCAATCCACGTGGATGTCCACCATCGAGGGCGCCGACATGAAGCGGTACATTGACTGGCCGGAACAGATGGACAACCGGCACGCTGTGCCCGTGGCCGACATTGCCGTGCTGTTCTCCAACTTCACACGACGGTTCAGCCACCTGATGAACCAAGCATCCGATGCGACAGGCTTGTCCGAATGTCTTTCCGACGCGCATCTTCAACACGACTTCCTCACCGACGGCGACATTCGCTTGGAGACGTTGCGCCGCTACAAGCTGCTTGCGCTTCCCAGTTGCGGTTGTCTCAGCGCCGAGCAGGTCAATCAAATCGAGCGTTACGTGGCCGAAGGAGGACGCATTCTGGTTTCCGGCCACACGTCGCTCTACAACGAGGACGGTTTCGGCGGCGACAATTTCCAACTGGCGAAAGTGATGGGCGTGGACTACGCCGGCGGACTGACCGGCGGCCCGTCGCAGATTCGGATGCGCGATGGCGCGTGCATCGAGTGTCCCGACAAAGCCGTCAAAGTCCGGTCGCGCCCAGGGGCGGAGTCGCTCGGTGAACTGATTGGGGGCAAGAGTCAAACTCTGGGTCCGTCGGTTGTTGCGAACCGGTTCGGCAAAGGCAGCAGTCTGTATCTCGCCGCGCGCCTGGCGACCATGAACTACGAACGCGAGATGAGCATCAAGGACAAATGGAGTTTTGTTGCCAATCGTCCGGCAGCCGAGTTGTTAACCGCTTTGATCAACCGTGAGTTGCCGGACGGGCCGGTCCTCAAGGCCATTCGGGTGCCGGAGAAAGTGCTCGTGGCATTGTACCGCCAAGACCGCGCTGGAAAGAAACAGTGGATCGTCCACTTGCTCAACACGACGGGTGTGCGGCTCAAGCCGGGCCAGACGTTGCCCTCCAAGAAAAGCCTGCCGGCATTTCCCGCGCTCGAAAAGGATTTGGTGTTCGACCTGCGGCTGAACGGTTCCTGTCGAGGACACATCGTTTCCCCGGACTACTCAGGACGGCGACAGGTCACTGTCGCGGCAACCGCTGGCGGCTATCAGCGCGTCACCGTGCCCAAGGAATGCCTTACCGGTTATGCAACGGTCCGTCTGAACACTGGCGATTGAGGAGACTCCCAAGTGGGAGAAAGCAGCGGCTCGGCACAATCTGACATGAAGCCATGAGGATTGGACCGCACTGGCTTGTTGGAAACAACTACATCTTTACAGTTGACCGCGACGGTGACTTCCTTTATGAATGTTGCAGTGTGAACAGGCGAAACACGTGCAACAGGAGGAAACAATGAGCGTTCGACAGATTGGGCTGCTTGCCATCTTGGCGTTAGCCGGTGTTGTGTCGGTGCAGGCTCAAGCCCCCCGCGAACCGCAACTGGGCGATTTTCGGTTGAAGACGGTGCGACACGTTCTGCAACAGGCCCCGAACTACAGCGCCAGTGGCGGCCAAATCAGTGACAAGTCGCCTGCGTTGTTCCGAGACTGGTTGCGCATCGAGGTGCAATTCGAGACGAAACTGGAGTGGGTGAACGATGTGAAGTTGGTTTATCACGCTTTGTTGGGCCGGGGCAGCGAGGCGAAACTTTTCAAGGGCGAAGTTACCCACGTGCATGTGTACAAGAATGCCGCGCACAACAGCGCGATGTTCATGCATCCGAATGCCGTGCGCCGGTATGGCAACGGAAGAGTCGAGGCAGTGGCGGTGCAGTTGTTTTATCGAGATCGTCTCTTCGCGATGCTGAGCGACCCAGTCTCGAACGTGCGGTGGTGGGAACAGTTCACGCCGCAGCAGGAGCCGCTTTTAAGCCCAATGCAAACGCCGTGGGCAATGATCGCCCACGAGCATTACGAGGCGATTCATGTGCCGACTCGTTCACCATAATCAACAATCATACCATTCTAGCAGCCACGATGCTCGCCTCTGACAAAATACTAGCTCTCGACATCGGCGCCTCCAGCGTGAAGATCGGGGAGTTTCACGCAGGCAACGGACAGGGATTGCGCCTGACAAACTTCAATTATGCCGACATCGGCTTGGATCCCGAGCGCGAAGAGAATCGGAAAGAATTGCTCATCGCCGCCGTGCGAAACATGCTTCGGGAAAAAGGCATCCACGCCGGCAAGGTGGTGTTCGGCGTGCCGGGCCAGTCGGTATTCACCCGGTTCGTCAAGCTGCCGCCGGTCGAGGAATCCAAGGTCGTCCAGATCATCCAGTACGAGGCGCAGCAGAATGTGCCATTCCCAATCGAGGAAGTGATCTGGGATTACCAGTTGATCGGCACCACTGAAGGCGGTGGGCTGGAGGTCGTGTTGCTGGCAATCAAGAGCGACATTATCGAGGAACTCAGTGCCGCCATCGAGGACGCAGGGCTGAGCACCGACACGGTAGACGTGGCGCCGATGGCGCTGTACAACGCCTACCGCTACAACGAGGGCGACAAGGAAGGTTGCACGTTGTTGGTGGACATCGGGGCGCGCACGATGAACCTATTGTTCATTGAGAACGGACGCGTGTTTACCCGTTCCATTCCGATTGCGGGCAACGCCATCACCCAGAGCATCGCCGCCGAGTTCAGCAAAACATTTCAGGAAGCCGAAGCGTTGAAGAAAGCGAAAGGCTTCGTCGCACTCGGTGGCGCCTACGAGGAACCGCCCGATCCCGAACAAGCGCAGACCAGCAAGATCATCCGCAACGTGATGACCCGGCTGCACTCCGAGATTGCGCGTTCGATCAACTTCTACCGTACGCAGCAGGGAGGCAGCACCCCGAACCGTGTTCTGTTGAGTGGCGGCAGTTCGATTTTGCCGTACACCGATCGTTTTTTCAAAGAGAAGCTGCAGATTCCGGTTGAGTATTTCAACCCGTTCCGTAACGTCACGCTCGATCCCGGCGTGTCGCGCGATGAACTGGCCCGATGCGCCCATTTCTTTGGTGAAGTCGTCGGACTTGCTTTGCGGCGAATGAGCGAGTGCCCCATCGAAGTCAACCTCCTGCCCCGCTCGATCCGCATGCGCAAGCAAGCGCTGCAGAGACGCCCGCACCTCGCCGGAGCCGCCATCGCGGTGTTGTTGATTCCGCTCTGCCTGATTGGGTTTGCCCGGCGCGCCACCACGATCAAACAGAACCAGCTTGCGGAAGTCAGCCGACGGGTTGAAGATCTGGAAAAACTTAAGAACACCCTCACACAGAAACGACAGGAGACGGACAAAGTCCGTCAACATCTTGACAACATCACAGGCCTCGTTGAACAACGCTCTTGGTGGCCATTGCTTCTGGAAGACCTTAACACACGGGCAGTTTCCAACGTTTGGCTTGTCTCCATCGTCTCCACCAACCAAGCGGCCGCCGCCAAGGTCGCCGCACCGGTTGAAGAACCCACTGAGCCCACTGAACCCGAGGAGAATCCGCAACCGCCACATCCCGCCTCCAAGGTCGTCAGTAATGCTCCTATTGCTTGGCTCCGACTCAGCGGCGCTGGAAACCACGGCGACGAAGACCTTAAACTGGTGGAAGAATTCAAAGAAAACTTGGCCGCCTCGACCAACTTCTTCAGCAGTGTTGAGATGGAGGTCCCGCCGGCCATGACGAGCGAACGCATCTTCAACTTCGTACTGCGGGCGAAACTGGCCAAACCACTCGCACAATGATATGAACACCACTTGGCTTCGACAAAACAAATTACTGACCATATTCGTGATGGTATTCGTGGTGGTTTTTGGCTTCGTAGGCTGGCTGTTGTGGGGGCAATATGGCGCCTACAAAGAAGCACGAGCCAGCCTCAGCGAGAAGCTCGGCCAACTGGAACGGTTGCAGAACAACAACCCGACTCCAACCGACAGTAATGTCACTCTCAGCGACGAAAACCACAAACGTCTTCAGGAAGCCCAGCGCGGACTTTCCCCGCTTGTTCTGCGAGCCGCGGCTGTGCCACACACCAGAATCACCAGCAACATCGAGTTCGCACAGGATTTGCGCAAGACCATCGCCCGCATGGAAGACAAGGCGCAGAAGGCAAACATCGTCATCCCGCCAGATTTCCGTTTCGGGTTCAAACGCTATGCCACCACCGTGCCAAGCAAGAAGTTACCGAAGGTCATGCTCGAACGACTCGGCAAACAACTCCTCGTCGTTGAGGAACTTGTCACCCTCATGATTGAGGCGCATGTCGAACAAGTGTTCGCCATCAAACGCGTGGAAATCGAACCGCTGGAGCGGGGCGCCACCCTCGGCGAGGACGCCCTCCGGGTTTTGCCTGCCGCACACCAGCAGGAACACTACATCTCCATGTCATTTGAGTTGCAGTTTGCCTGTAGCGCAAAGGCACTTCAAGACCTCCTCAATCGCATCGCCACCGACGATAAATTCTTCGTCATGCGCCTTTTGACAATCGAACAGGAAGTAATTGAGAAAAAAACCGATGAAATGAGGGGCACTGCGAAAGAGACAACCGGCGCTCAAACACCACTGGATCCCGAAACAAAAATCGTGGTGGAAACCCCCAATCGGTTGCCACGCCTGCACGTAATCATGCAACTGGACTTCATAGAGGTGCTGAACCCGAAAGCTGCCGCGCGCGATGCTATGAACCGGAATCGTTGACCATGGACTGGCTCAAGAAATACTACGAAAAAATCCTCTTGGCCGGCGCTCTGTTGCTGCTGATCGTGGTCGCAGCCGGGCTCGCATTCAAAATCAAGAGCATCACCACCAGCCTGCACCTTGCCGGACCGGGCAACAAACCGCTTGCCGCCGTTGACCTCAGCCCCTATAGCAACGCCATGGCGAACCTGAAAACGCCGCCTCGATGGACCAACCCCAACCCCGAAGTGATGTTTCCACCGGTTCCTCCCGCAATCACCAACATCACAGGGCCAACAGCCCCCTTGTTCACTCTGGAAAGCGTCGTGCGCAAGCCATTCGTGCTCCGATTTCTGGCCTACAACCAGAGCAGCAAGAATAATTTCCAAGTCAATTTCCTTGCCGAAGACCAAAGAACCGTGCTCCGCAGCTTTTTCGTCGGAAAAGTCGGCATGGAAATCGCCGATAGATTTGGGAAGACCGGTTACTTTGTCACCAAATACGAGTACAAGACCAAGAAAGTCCAGCGCAGCGGCATCACGCTCACCGAGGACCGCTCTGAGTTGACGGTGCAACACGAAGGCGAAGACCCCATTCTCCTCGTGCACACAGAACCCACTACCTACCCGAAACGCTACGCACGCATCTTGTTGCGCGACCAAGCAGAGCCCATCGAAGTGCCTGCCGGCGAAACATTCCAATTCCGCGGTAGGAACTATAAAGTAATTGACATCCTGGACAAGGAAGTGGTAATCGAAGATATTCAATCTGGGAAGAAGCTGAAGTGTGCGCCGGCACCTGTTGGTTCCGAAAATCAGACACGAACAAGTGAAAAAAGCAGTGATTTGCAATAACAATGCGCCCTGTTTGCGCGACAAAGTAGAAATGGAGACGGCATCATGAGAAAATTGTACATCATCGTTCTGGCGAGCAGCCTGTGCCTAGCCCACGCCGCACGTTGTGAAGACCAAGACTTGCTGGCGTTGACTACAAACTTCGGACCACGCAAGCCATCCACCAACGTGGCCCCGGAGACCACTGTCGCACCGCGTCCAGCCCCTTACCGCCCGGCTCCCCAACGCCCGTACACGCCTCCTCCGGCAGCCGACGCCTCCTCGACTCGCTCCCTCAAAGAGGAAGCGGTTCGCCGCCAAGAATCCCAGATTGTCGGCCAACAACTTATCGGTGAAGGACTGAAACTGTACTACGACGCCAAGTACGAGGCCGCCATTCCCAAATTCGAACAAGCTCTCAAAGTCCTGCCCCGCGCCGATGCCACTGAAGTGGACTACGACCGCGCCGTTCGCGGCCTGAGCGATTGCTACGGGCGCATGGCCGATGCCGCTCTGCGCGCCGGGGACAACAAAAAAGCCAAAGAATACGCCAAGAAAGCCCTCGAATACGAACCCGGCAACCGCGCAGCCGAAAACATCATCGTCAAGCTCAAACTCGCAGAACAGGATACGACGGCCAAGACCGAACGGGACAAACTCGCAGGCAAGAAACCCAAAGCCGTTGTCGAAGCCCCCAAGCTGGATCGGACCCCCGAGTTCACGGCCAAGCAACAGGAAATCCGCAAGCTCTTTCGTGAAGCCCGCATCCTCGAGAACTCTGGTCAGCACGATGAAGCTGAGAAACGCTACAAACAGGTCCTGTTGATCGACCATTATAACGAGGATGCTTACAAGAACCTTCAGGAACTCAACAAACGCCGTCTGGAGGCCGCCACCGAGGGCGTCGACGCCATTAGGCGCCAACGTCTCTGGCAGGTGACCGAAGCGTGGATTCCAACCGTCAGCGGAGAAGTTAAGATGCCAGAAAAAACCGCTGCACAGCCAGTTTCCATCACTTCCGCGGAAAGGGAAAGAATCGAACGCAAACTTCCCACGATCAGGTTCCCTGAAATCAGCTTCCGTGAGGCTAACATCAGCGATGTCGTCAAGTTTCTTAGTGACGAAAGCCGGAAAGTGGATCCCACCGGGGAGGGCGTGAACATCGTCCTCGGTCCCGGCCTTGTCGGCGCCGCTGCTCCGCCCGCTCACGCTGTGGAAGCTCCTGCGCCGGGTGCTCCGGGCGCGCCTGCTCCCGCTCCCGTTCCCGCACCGCCATCGGGAGGTGGAGGCAAGACCATTACGCTTTCGTTGCGCAATGTCCCGATGGATCAAGCGCTCAAATACGTCACCTCGCTTGCGGGGTTGAAATACCGCGTCGAAGCATCCGCCATTGTCCTGTTGCCAGCCGATGCTGTCGAAGGCGAAATGGTTACCCGTTCCTACAATGTCAGCCCCGACGCCATCCGGTCGCTGATGACCGGTTCGGCTACCGGCGCGGCTCCGATGACTCCCACAATGACGCCTGCATTGGGTGGCGCTCCGGGCGTCGCTCCGGGCGGCGTGGCGCTCCCGGCTCCGGGTGCGCCTGCCGGTGGTGGTGTCAGCGGCTCGGAGGACTTGAAGAAATTCTTCACTGACGCCGGCGTGCCGTTCCCGACTGGCTCCAGTTTGTCCTACTTCGAGCGCGCCCGCACCATATACGTGCGTAACACGCCTGAGAACCTAGAGGTCTTTGAGCGCGTGCTGGCGACTTTCAACGTTGTCCCCAGCCAAGTGGAAATCGAATCCAAGTTCATCGAAATCACCCAGGAAGACCTCGACGAGCTCGGCTTCCAGTGGAACTTGGGAACAATGCAACTTAATCAGAATTCTCAGGGTAACGCTGTCACCTCCCTGATCGGTGGCGGTTATACCACAGGCAGGGGCACCAACCTCCTCAATTGGGTGACGCAAGGGTTGCGTGGCCCGAATGTGTTCTCAGCCAATGCCGCGCAATCTTTCTTGGTTGGCGCCAGCGGGGCCACCACTCTTTTCGACGCAATCGGCACGTTCCAAGGCGTCCTCAACAACGCTCAAGTCTCGATGGTCGTCAATGCGCTCGCCCAGAAGAAAACCGCCGACGTGCTCTCCGCACCGAAGGTCACCACCATCAGCGGCGCTCAGGCCCAAATCCGTGTCGTGCAGGAATTCATCTACCCGTCTGAATACTCCCAGCCGACCGTGTCCGACAACAGTGTCCCGACGCCTTCGATCCCGACTGCGTTCAAGACGCGCGAAGTCGGTGTCATCCTGAGTGTCACTCCCACCGTTGGAGCCGATGGTTACACCATCAACCTGACGTTGGTGCCGGAAGTGTCGTCGTTCCTCGGCATGCTCGACTACAGTCCCGCTCCCCTTAAAGGCTCGTTTGGAGGCGGCACCATTGGTGGTCAACGTGAGCCCATCGAAGTCAACTACAAGATATGGCAACCGCTCTTCGAGACCCGCAACGTGACGACCAGCGTCGTCATCTGGGACGGCCAGACGGTGGTTCTCGGCGGCCTCATCCGCGAGGAAGTCAGCAAGGTGGACGACAAGATTCCGGGTCTCGGTGACATTCCAGTCCTTGGACGGTTGTTCCGCAGCAAGGCCACGAACCGTGTCAAACGCAACCTGCTGGTCTTCGTCACCGCCCGCTTGATTGATCCGTCCGGCAATCTGATCCACCGGCCGGAGACGCCGGGGTTCCGATTCGACCCGATGGGCAATCCTGTGCTGAAGCCCTGAAGTTCGCTGCTTCTCCATGGGGGCGTCCCGAACGCATTCGGGACGCCCCTGTCAAAACTCTTTAGAAATGTCCCTTGGGTGGTGCCGCGCCTACGTCCGCGCCCGCAAAACACGGTCGGTGGCGGACGCGGACGGACCGGCACGGCGCGTGGCCGGGCCCGACGCGATCCCCCAACGCCGTCGCGCCCGCGTGATAACAGTTCCAAACGTCGTCGTTCCTTCAGACTCATGCGAATGACTTCCATTCTGCCTCCTTGGGGGAGGCGTTGATGGGGACATTTCTATCGAGTCCGCAAGGGGACATTCTCACAGAGTTACGACATCACTTTACGTATCGGGTTGAGGCGGAGGCTGGTTTGCCGTAAGCTGCGACCATGCGATGGATATTGCTGCTCTTCTGCCTCTCGTTACAGGCTGCCCCCAACGGCCCAGTCCGAGAGCTGGGTTTGTTCACGAAATACAACGATTCAGCCGAGTGGTTCGACACAACCGTCAACGTGGCGAGCCTGGCCAACGGCGTCGGCCCATTCCTGAAAGCGACAGTGGACGGCGCGGCAGCACGCGCAGCGAAGGAAGGCAAATCGCCGCAATCCATCGCCTCAATGCGGGGCCGGTGGCTGGAGTGGGCGACGGCGGTCGCGCTCAAGGAGCGCAAGCTCGTGCCGGCGTACTGGCAGGCGGAGTTCGTCGCGGTCCCAAAGAATTACAACGACGCGTTGCTCTGGTCGAAAGAACACGGTCCCATCGTCATCTCCTGCAAGACGAGCCTGCGGGAACGTTACAAGCAAGCTGATCTCGAAGCGGTGGCGTTGCGCCAGCATTATCCGAATGCGAAGTTCTTTCTGTTGACCCTCGACGCCGACAAACGTCACGTCGCCAGCGTCCGCAAGAAGATCGCCGCCAAGGAACTGCTCGCGTTGCACGCCGTCTATGACGAGACCAACGCCGAGGAGTTGTTCGCCTTTCTCAAGAGGCTGACGCTCATGGAAGCGCCCGAAAACGTCCTGCGAAGTGGCAAAGCCATTCGATAACCGGCTTGCCGGTGCCCTCAGAGTTTGCTATGGAGCCGCGCATGAGAACGATTACCGCTGTTGTCTTCTGCTTGCTGCTCTCCACGTCCGCCCGCGCTGCGCTGGCCGATGCCAACGTCACCGAGCGCGACAGTGATGGCCAGACCGCGCTGCACAAGGCCGCCGTTTATGATTGGGGGTCGCTTGCCGACCTCAAGACACTCATCGCGCGCGGCGCCGATGTCCACGCCGCTGACAAGGATGGTTTCACGCCGTTGCATCTCGCCGCCATGAGCGGATTCGCCGACAAGGCGAAGGCGCTCCTCGAAAGCGGCGCGCGATACAACGCCACCACCAAAATGGGCACGCTCCCGTTGCACCTCGCCGCCGAACGCCGCCGTTCCAACCCAGCGCTCCTCGAACTGCTCATCGGCCCGCCGACCAACCGCGTCATCAACGTGATGAACAAGGAAGGCCACACCCCGCTGTTCCGCGCCGTGGACGCCGACAACGCCGACACCGTGAAGTGGCTCCTCGAACACGGGGCCAACCCCGACCTCGGCAAGGAACTCCCGCTCGAACGCGCGTTCATTCTCAACTACATGAAGTGCGCCGAAGCCCTCTGCGCCGGCGGAGCGAACGTCAACGCCATCAACGAGGACGGCGTCACCCTTCTCACCAAGGCCATCAGCCGCGACAAGAAGGAGACCATCAAGTTCCTTCTCGACCATAAAGCCGATCCCAATGCCAAGGACAAACACAACCGCACCGCCCTCCACATGGCCGCCAGCAGAGGCAACCAAGCCGTCATGGAAACGTTGCTCGCGCTGAAAGGCGACATCAACGCTGCGGACGACGAAGGCCGCACGCCGCTCGATTACGCCGGCGATTCCAATGCGGCATGGGTTGAGTGGCTCAAGTCCAAAGGCGCCAAACCCGGCCAGACCAAACCCAAATCCGAAACCACCGCCACCGAAGACGACGGCAACACTGTATTGCACGCCGCCGTGGACAGAAACGATCTCGCTGCGCTCAAGAGTGCGTTGAAAGCGAACCCGAAACTCATCAACCAGAAAAACAAAGAAGGCATCACTCCATTGATGATGGCGGTCAGTTACGGCTGGCTAGAAGGCGCCGAAGCCATCGCCGCCGCCGGCGCCGACACGCGCCTCAAAAACGGGGAAGGCCGCAACCTCGCCATCCTCGCCGCCAGCACCGGCAAACTCCCGTTGCTGAAGTGGGCCGTCAGCAAAGGCGCGAATCCGAAGGAAGCGGACAACTACGGCGTCACCGCGCTTCATCGTGCCGCCGGTCGTTCGCTTGACTGTGTTCAATGGCTCCTTGAGCAAGGCGCCGATATCAACGCCAAGACCAAGGGCGACAACGTTCCGCTTGCCGAAGCCATCAGCGGCGACCAGCCCGACGTTGCGAAGTACCTGATCGAGAAAGGCGCCGACTGGCGCGTGACCGACAGCTACGGCATCACGCTCCTCCACAAAGCCGCTCGCAAGAAAAACCCGGAGTTCGCCCGTCTGCTGCTGGCCAAGGGCGCCGACGTCAACGCCAAATCCAAAACCGGCGTCACGCCGCTGCACCGCGCCGCCGACACCAAGAGCGCCATCGAGACGTTGAAGCTTCTGCTCGCCAAGGGCGCCGACCGCTCGGCGAAAGACAAAGACGGCAAGAGGCCGCTCGATTACGCCGCGAAATACAAGAACGCCGCCGCCATCGCGCTCTTGAAGTAACCATGTCATCGTCCCCGCCGCAGAGTCGTTTGATGTCGCTGGACGCGCTGCGCGGCTTCGACATGTTCTGGATTGTGGGTGCTGGTGCGTTGGTGCAGGCGCTCAAGAACATGAGTGACAATCCGGTGACGCGCTTCCTTCACACACAGCTCGAACACGTGCAATGGGCGGGCTTTCATTGCTACGACCTGATCTTCCCGCTCTTCGTGTTCATCGCCGGTGTCTCAATAACGTTTTCGATGGACAAAGCGATGGCCCAACATGGCCGCTACGGTGCGCTGATTCGCCTCGCACGACGCTGCGTGGTGCTCCTACTGTTGGGGCTTTTTTATTACGGCGGCCTCAGCAACAAATGGCCGGGCATTCGCCTGACGGGTGTGCTCCAAACGTTCGGCGTGGCCTGTTTCCTCGGCGGTTCCCTCTACATCGTGTTCCCGCGGAATCCGCGAGTGCTGGTGGGGGCTTGCCTTGCGTTAATGTGCACCTACTGGGCGCTGATGGCGTTCGTGCCGTTTCCCGACATGCACCTGAACAAAGACTCGCTCGCAAAACTCTCAGCGCAAGTCGGCTCCAACGACCCGGCAGTGCTGGCACGCTCCGTCAATGCTCGCGTGCGCAACGTTTACGAGGAAGGCTACAATCTAGCAAACTACCTAGACTACCGTTTCTTGCCGGGAAAGAAGCAATACGGTGACGGCAACTGGGAAGCGCAAGGTCTTCTCCAAATGGTCGCGGCAACGTCATCGTGTCTGCTGGGGATTCTCGCCGGCTTGTGGCTGCGACGGGAGAACGTCGCCGACGCGCGCAAAGTTTTGGGATTGTTCGGTGCCGGTGTGGCAAGCGTAGCGCTTGGGTTTGGTTGGGGCTTCTTTTTCCCCGTGGTCAAGAAACTCTGGAGCCCATCGTTTGCGTTAGTCGCCGGCGGGTACAGCGCGATGTTGCTCGGCGCGTTCTACTACGTCGTTGAGATGCGACAGTGGCGACGCTGGTGCCAGCCGTTCGTCTGGATCGGCATGAATTCCATTACGATTTATCTCGTGTGTAACATCATCACCTTCCAGACGGTGGCGGCGCGGTTTGCCGGCGGCGATGTGCAGCGGTGTCTCAACGTGCACGTTGCCAAGGGAGTGGGCGGCCTCGTCGTCGCGATGGTCGGGCTGGCACTGGTGTTTTTGCTCGCGCGATTTCTGCACGTCCGAAAAATCTTTCTGCGCGTTTGAGGTTACCCCATGAATATTCGTCCCTATCGTCCTGAAGATCGTGAGATTCTGAAGAACATCACTACCAACACGTTTGGGCCGGTTTCCATTGATGGCAACATTGAGAAGCAGTTCGGCCTGCTCAACGGCACCGACTGGGCGTGGCGCAAGCGCCGGCACATTGATGCGGACTGCGACGCCCAGCCGGACGGGATTCTCGTGGCAGAGGACGAAGGGCGCGTCATTGGCTACATCACGACACGGTTTGATCCTGCCACGAAACTAGGCTGGATTCCCAACATGGCGGTGGAACCCGGCCATCAGGGGCGCGGCGTCGGCCGTCGCCTCATTGAGGCAGCTCTCGATTTATTCCGTCGCAATGGAATGACACACGCGAAGATTGAGACGCTCGACCAGAATCAGGTCGGTCAGAAGCTCTACCCAAGTTTCGGCTTCAAGGAAGTGGCGCGGCAAGTCCACTACGTCATGAAACTATGACTTCGCCAGCGAGACGCAGATGATTTCTTTGTCGTTGCGCCAATAAACACAGCGGTTTGCAAACGCCGGATGACACCAGAGCACGCGACGGGCGTTGGCAAAATTGGTCGGCTCCAGCAGATGTGCGCGGCTGATCTCCTCGTAGCCACGCGGGCTGAGCTTTGCGATGATCAGGTCGCCTTTCTCGTTCGGAATGAAAAACCGGTCGCCGTTCTTGACGATGAACGCGTTGCACCAACGCGCAAACGTTTCGCCGGCGGCGCCCGTCACGGCGAGCGTCTCCCACAAACGTTCGCCTGTATCAGCACGCAGGCAACGGAACTGACCATAGCTGCAGACGCCGTAGATGTGGCCGTCATCGAGGAACGGCGTGCTCATCAGGCAGTGAAGCTTGTCGGTGTTCTTCTCGCTGTCGCTCGCGCCGCGCCAGAGCGCCGTGGCAGACGGTTTGGTCGCGTCGAGTTTCAACATGATTGGCCCGTTGTAAAACGCCGAGATGAAAAGTTGATCGCCGAGCTTGCGGGGCATCGCGAGACTCAGGCCAGCCTTCGCGAAAAACGGCTGCGACCAAAACACCTTGCCCGTCTCCGGGTCGAGTGAGTTGATCGCCTCCGGGTGCCAGACGATAAGTTGGCGACGTCCGCCCGCCTCGTAAATTACCGGAGGACAATAGCCCGGCTGCTTGGCGGACAACGCTCGCCACAGCTCCTTGCCGGTGTTTTTGTCGAACGCGACCACCGTGCTGCCGTCGCCGCCCACGAGACAAATCAGCCGCGAACCGTCCAACAGCGGATGACCGGCGAATCCCCACGTCGGCGACTGGATGCCATAATCCTCTTTCAACGCACGCATCCAAATCATCTTGCCCGTTGCGGCATCGAGGCAGACCAAGTGGCCTTCCGAACCGAGCGTCCAGACTTTTCCGTCTGCGACAACCGGCGTGGTGCGCGGCCCCGCCGGATAGCTGATCGAGTAAACGCATGGGTATTCGTACGTCCAGAGCGTTTTGCCGTCGGCCTCGTTCAAACACTGCACGCGCTCTTTGCTCCGCGTCGAACCGCGCGAAAACTGGCTGTCAGGATCACGGGCACCTTCGGCTCGAATGCGGTCGGTGACATAGACACGTCCGCCCGCCACCGCCGGCCCGGCGTAACCGCCGCCAATCGGAACACGCCAGCGCACCGGTGGACCGCCTGCGGGAAATCTCTCCACGATGCCCGTCTCGCGCCAGATCGAGTCACGTTGCGGGCCGAGCCACTGCGGCCAGTCGTCGCCGCGCACCATCGCCGCAGCGACAACCAGCACAGCGAGACTTAGCCGGAGACTCATCTTATTTCGTGACACCGCTCATCGGATGATGAATCACAGCATCCCAAGCCAGTTGCTGCAGGAACCGATTCAGCTTGTCACACTCCGGCTGCTTCGCCAGCGTCGTGGGCACCGGCAGACCGACGGGACTGCGGCGGTAGATCACCGCAAAATGACAATACGCCGCCAGCGTCTGTAACGGCGCTTTCGGGTGACCCCAGCAGTCGCGGAAAAGCTCCGCTTGTTCCTTCAAGCCCGGCGCCTGACCGGCGACGATCTTCTCGCGCAACGCAACCGAAGCTTGCCCGACCGGCACGATAAGCAGCGTCTCCTTGCCGAGCTGCTTGTTGATGGCGCCAACAAACGTTGTCAGGTCACGGTCGTATGCGGCTTGGCACATCTTCAGTTCGGCGAGGTTCGTAGCGTTGTGGTCGTATTTCTTGCGAGTCTGCAGCGGATAGACCGGGACATATTCATCGTTGGGCAGCCAGTATTCCTGAACGGTGATCCGAATGCTTGGATTATGCTCGATGCCCAGCTTGGCGAATTTCTCGATCCCCTCATCGGGCAGCCAGTAGATCTCGGCGGTATTCGGGTTCTTTTCCCCTCGTTTGAATGGCACACCAAGCGGCAGACCCTTCTGTGGAACCACCCAGATCGGAGAAAGCGTCAGCACATCAACGTTGCCGGTACGAAGCGCTTCCTTGGATTGGTGCCTGTCGTCGGACAAGTCCCAGTGCTGAATGACACGCGACCCGCCAATGGATGACAACCCGACAGCTTGGTGGTCCTCGAAGCCGCCGGCCTTGGCCATCTCGGTCAGCATTGGGACAACCCAGACGTGGAAACTATGGCCGCACGTGAAGACGCGTTGCCCTTTCGTGACGGGTGGCAATTGGGTATTAGTCCGCGTGTCAGTGTTTGAAGACACGCAGCCGCTCAAAGCGACAAAAAATGTGAGAATCGTTACTGACAGGAATCCGACTGTTTTCATAGTGGGCGCGAGTTTAGAACCTTGCTACTCAATGTCAATCTCAGTTCAGAAACTCAGTGACGGCGTCGAGATCACACTACGGCTTCGTGACACGAAGGCGCATGAAACGGCATGTTGTGCTGTTCATCGGTACGCCATCACGAACAGTCACCAGCGAGAATGTGTTGCTGTCCACGATGGAAACTGTCGTAACACCGTTCGTGCTCCAAGCACCATCGGTCAGCGCGCCACTGGCTTGGACGGCATAGAGAATATCAACGGCAGATGCATTACGCCGATAGGTCAGCGTTAGATAGTTATTACTATTGGTGGTGATAAGCCCTCTTTGTGGCAGACCGCTGCTGCCACTGTTCACTTTGGGATTCAATGCCAACGCATATTTCATGAGGTTGGGAATTCCATCGCCAATCGGATTCGCGGTGTCACCGCTGACCGCGGAATTGGTCAATTCGGTTGTCGTGAAGTAGTTTGTCTTCCATGCGGCATAGGTGGAGAGGAAAGAAAACTGTTTCCAGTCTTCTGTGTGATTCGCAAAATCTATCCCTCGATAGAAGATGGTCGAACTGGCGGTTTTGGTCACTGTCAGCGGCGACCAATATGCATTGGTGGAACCATTACCCCATATCACTTGAACGATTGTGGGACATGAGGAGACGTCTGATGTCAGGATCGTGAAAGAGGTATTTGTCTCGGTCAGCGTAGTGCACGGCATATCTACAGAAGCCGGCTTCCATCGCGGCGCACGTTGCAGAGGTGTGGTCAAGCCGCTTCTATCGCCTGTATTAAAACCGACTGATTCATATACCCATACAACCACTCCATCACAGCGCATCAGAGTGGGATAACCGGTGGATGATGGATCTCTCGGCTCACAAAAGTTGTTCCATAGAGCAGTAATGTCATACGAAATCCCGGCATTAACGAGCACAACGGCTTCCGTAACAATGGCGTTGCGACGAGCGGCAGTCATCAAATTGGTACTGCCATCCCAAGTTGCTGGACTCAGATTACTGCAATTTCTGGGGCCGAGATTGTTGGTAAGATATGCATTGGACGGGGCATCATTCATGAAGGTTGGCCAACCCGGCATGCTGTAGTCAAACGGGCAAAGACCGACAGTGGGATTATAATCATATCCCGATGCTTGAATCACCGCATGGCGGTAAGCATTAGACCAAACTGTTACATAACACCCGCAATATATCGCAGCATGTGAAAACAACTGACCTGGAGCCGCATCTCTAAAAAGGGCGTCTCCCAACTCTGCCTGCGGATCTATTCCAGCCAAACTACGTGCTGTGAAAAACAATCCGACGAGCAACGCCACCCATTTCATCTCAAGACGAAGCCTAGTCTTAAGAGCATTCATGGCTTCGTATTTCCTCGGAGGTGACGGGCCGCCCTCTCCAGTTCACTTCTTGTGTAGCTGTCCGTTACCGCTGTGGCTTTTTGCAGACATGCTGAAGCATCAACCGCACTTCCGCAACGAGCCAATCCACGAGCGACATACACCAAAACAGACTCATCGGTTCCTTCTTGGAGCGCGTTGCTCAGAATTTGAACAGCCTTGGGACCGCCGATACTTCCGATGGTCTCGGCTGCCTTGCTCCGTACAGAGATCGAATTGTGAAAGTTCTTCACAATGCTTTCCAAGATCGGCAATGAACTGGCGTCGGGTATTTCCCCCAATGCCACCACCATGTGAACCGCCACCGCATTTTCTTTGGCGTGGACTTGGTCGGTGCCAGCAGCGAGTTTCGTAGCTACTGTAGATTGCAGCAATGTCAGTGCTTCCTGTTCTCCTTGGTGGGCCAAAGCGTGCGCCGCAGCAATCCGTATGAGGTAATCCTTGTTGTCCGCCAATTCATTCTTAATGACGTTTACGCTGTTAGGCACCTTGAATCCTCGCAACGCTCGTGTGATTCCAAACTCAAGGTCTGAATCTGTCTGCTTCGGCAACATCCCCACCAATACTGTGCCGTCGGTTTGATCTCCCACTACTGGAATCCATTGCAGGGCTTGCATCCGTACGCTCTTTACATCAGTGGCATCCTTTATGATCGCCATTAACGCCTGTCCCAATCGCGGGTCATTGCGTCCGCTCAAAGATGAAACAAGTTCAATGAGCATAACCCTCAGCGGTACAGGCGAGGTCTTGTCGGCTATTTCGGCAATGCACGTGGCAACGGCGACCACTCCAAGAGACCGTAATTCACTCAATGGTGCATGTGCTGCAATGCAAAGCGCCTGAACATCTGCTCCTTTGGCTGCCATGCTTCGCAAGTTCTGAATCAATTCTCTTGCGCGATCCATTCGCGCAGATGAAGTCAGTTTCGTTACATTGGCACTAATGCTTGGCTGACCAACTCCTCTTGCATCCTTGTCCAAGGATTGGCGTATCTTCCCTCTCGGCTGAGATTCATCAGGACGTTTGAGCGTGCTGGACAAAAGGATGGCAATGCTGAGGGAAATGGTAACGGCCACAGCAGTAACCAATATCTTCCTGCCTGTGCTCATAGGCAGTGACCGTCCTTTGGTGCGCCCGTAGCTGACACGCGCATTCCGATTCTGTCTCCGCGTGGCTTTCTGTTCCTCATTCCGGGCGCAAGTTTAGAATCCCGTTGCCCAAAGTCAACACCGACAAATAAGGCGAGTTACTTCTTGTTCTTCATCGCCTCGACGTGCGCGAGTATGGCGTTGCGCATTGCGGCAGTTGCTTGCGGCGAGTTGGCGTGGCCACAAGGGATGTCGGTGTAGATTTCCTTTTTGCCGGGCACCGCGTTGTAAGCGGCATAAACAGTCGTCGGCGGACAGGTCGTGTCAATGAACCCAACCGTGATGAAGCCTGCGGCCTTGCTGCGCGTGACGAAATTGACCGTGTCGTAGTAGCGGACGGCTTCGACGACATTCGGTGGCGGCGTTTCGCCGGTGGTGATGAACTTCGGCCAGCCGTTGACGCGACCGACCTTGAAGCCGGTGTGGTCGCACCCCGCCGGCACGCCGGCGGCGAAGAATGTCACGCGCGGATCGAGACCGGCGGCAACGAGCGATTGGTAGCCGCCTTGGCTGGTGCCGTGGACAACGACGGTGTGGCCATCCCATTCCGGTTGTGCGGTCAGGAAATCGAGCGCGCGCACCAATCGCAGGAACATGCCGAGAAAATAAACCGTCTCGCGCGATTCGCGGCCGCGGGCGCGATAGTCTTTCAGTTCACGGTCTGCAAGGTTTTTATAGAATGCTGCCGGCTTGCTATTGGGGAGGCCGTGGGCGTTGATATCGAGGGCGAGCATTCCTTTTTGTGCCCAGCCTGTCACGCCGCCGAGAACAGAACTTTTCACGCCCGCGCCGTGGACGGTCAGGATGATTGG
>CAZNOK010000067.1:0-22543 GCA_964574605.1 uncultured Verrucomicrobiota bacterium | reverse complement strand
AGTATATGTCTTCTTGTGAGGTATGGCGGATGGAGAAGTCGAAACAGGCTTGGATGCTCGCATGGCACTCCCGTGACTCACCGCCCGTTTCAAGGACTTTCCGAGGATCAAGATCAAATTGATTCCGAAGTTTCTGTAACTCTATCCCGCCGGGGCGGACGTGACGTGCCAGCATCCGGATCTCTTCCGGAGAATAGCCCACCGCTTCGCAAAGTCTGTGGACGACCTCGGTCTCCTCCGGAGAGAACGAACTTCTTTGAGCGTGATGCTTGAACAGCCGCAAAGCGGCGTCTCGATCAAGATCGAGCAGCCGTATATGCTCCGCCTCGTCCGGTTCCCTCAACCCGTCACGAAGTTCGATAGTGGTGATGAGAAAGCAGGCTCGCGCACGGTTCGCGTGCAGCCAAGAGATGAGAGGGGAAGGCTGGCTGACACACTCGAAGCTGTCGAGGACGACGAGCGTGTTGTGCTTTTCGTTGAAGTAGTCGCCGAGTTTCTGCGCTTTCTCCTTTGCGCTGAGGTTGCGCACGTCCTTCTCGCGAAGGAGAAGTTCCGTTAATCTTGCCATGCATAGTTCAAAGGTGTTGTTCGTGTCGCAGTCAACCCATACTGCACCGCCGGGGGGTATTTTATCGTTTACCAGGTCATAAACGACCTGTCTTGCGAACGTCGTTTTGCCAGAGGCACTGCGTTTGTGCAACACGAGCAGGCCGGGATAAGCTAGGCGCTTTTTGGTGTCCTTGCGAAGCTCATGAAGTGCATCGTGCTCGAAGAACATTCCCGATGGAGCCTGGAGGTTGACTGGCGGTTTTTCGGGAGCGGCCTGCAAGGTCTCGATATCACGAGACCCCGGTGACAGTTGCGGCGGGGCAGCCGGCGGAACCATCTCCGACGAGGCAAACGCCAACGGAGGCCATCTTGTTTGCGCGTGGATGCGTTTGGCCAGTCGTTGCAGGCAGGCCTCATCGGCGTGTGCGGTGTGGTTCAGGTTCGTCCATTTGATTTCGACACAATCGGACGGTAGAAGCTCCGGACGCAGAATCCAGATTTGGCGGTCGCCCTTTCCCTTTCCGTTGAGATTCAGTCCGAAGAAGAGCGCCTTCAACCCTTGTTCAAAGAGAGCATGGAACTTGTTGTGGGGTTGCTCGATCCCGTCGCCAAGTGTTGCCACTGCGTTTCGCCGAAGCTCCCCATGGAAGATGAATTTCTCGGTGCCGTGGCGCTTAGCCCAGAGCAAGTAGTGGATGAAGAACAGCGAAAATGCTCTGGCGAACTGGTTCCAACGGAACGATTCTGTCGGCCCGGTGCGCGTCAATTTCTTCGACGTGGCGCCCGTGCACAGGCAAAACTCAACTTCGTCCAGTTCGGGACGCTCCCCGCCGGTAAAGGTGAATCTAAGCCGCCGTCCATTTTTGTAAGCGTCCGAAGCTGGCCGTGCTTTTAGATCGTCTTTCTTCTGCATACGCAGACTTCCTCTATGTGGCAATGATAGCGGGAGCACGGAGCGTTGTCATCTGTTTTCCGAAAGACACTGGTTTCCGAAAGCACTTCCGAAAGTTCCGACATTAACTCCGATGCAGCGATTTGGGATGAATGCGACACTGCGCGCGTCGGCAAGAAATGCCGACACGGACGCATGAGCGTCCGGAACCAAAGAAAGGCGGTACAAAATGTGGTGCCAACTCGTACAAGCGGGAGTGAAGCGCCTCTTCGGTGTGACGGAATCGAATCCATCTCGCGTGGTTGCCCCAATAACACCGATGTTTCCCGATGGACCAATTCATACAACCGCGCGCCGACGGTTGCCGTATGGGGTCTGCTGGTCGTGCGAAGGGACGGGAACTGACCTGAACACCAACGGTACGTGTCGCAAGTGTCGTGGTACCGGGAAATTTGATGCAGAACGCTATCGCGCGACCCACAAATGGCAGCGGCGACGAGAGACTCCAATCGCCGCGTAAGAGAAAAGGGAGAAAACCCACGAATACAACCACGTCACTGCGTTTGCCGAGGTCGGTTGTGCTAGTAGGCGAAACAGCGATGTGCGTGCAAAGCAAACACGAACAACGAGCACGACAACAACGAATGAAGGAGGTGAGAAAGATGGCCAGCGAAAGACACTTGCCCAGCGGAACCACGGTTTACAGCCGTGGCAGCTCCGATTGGCTTTCCGGTCAAGAAACCGTCCAGCACACGGTTGTGACGAAGGAAGGTCACGTCGGCAAAGCTGAGGATGTTCCCAGCAAATCCGCAGAAGCACTGGAACGGGCCTTTGACCGCGCCTATGGCGCGCGGGAGTAGGCACGTTGGAGGCACGACCCCGTGTAGTTTTAATAGCTACACGGGGTCACCTCCTGACTCGACAAATTCATCACGTTCGACCGCAAGAGTCAGCTGGCGCTTTACCTTGAGTGGGTGAACGGATTTATATTTTTTAGCTCAGTGCATGAGCTAGTCGGAGGTTTGTTGATGGTCCGACTGGAACAGATCAACGAACCGGAACAAACAACTCATCGTAAGCCCGAAGAACCCACCTCTAGCCCAGCCGGAACAAAATCGGAACATACTGCCGGTTCAGGCTACTTCCACTCCCCAGTGTTCGCCTGAAACACGCGTTGCCCGGCGGTTTTCGCCTGCATCGTGATCTCGGACAACCGGACGCCCAAGGTGCGGTCGTCGTTCGAGCCGGAGTGGACACGGGATGGCTGCCAGCCCGCGCAAACCACTTTCAGGATGATTTGACGGGCGCGTGAGGCCGGCAACTCGACGCTCACCGTGCTGGCACCTGCGGCGAACGACGCGATGCGTTTGCCATCCAAGTAGAGTCCCGCCTCCGGTGAAACTGCCGGTTTTGGGACGCTTACCTTCAGCGTCAGCGTGTATGGTTCGTTGGGAACAACCGGCAAGCGCAACTGCGATTCTGCCGTGGACCAGCGAAACCCAGCTTCGCGCCCGTGCCAGCGACGCACAAATTGTCCGTCGCCTTCCGCGCCGATAACCACGCGGTAATGCCGTTTCGCTTCGTCCGTCCACTCCGCTGGTCCTGATTCGTTGGCGGCAAACTGCGTCCGATTCCCCGCATTGTTTTCCGCAACGAAACCACCGGATGCTTGGTTCCCGACCAGCAACGCCGACTTCACCGGTTCTTGAATCTGGACATGCGTTCCCTCCTGCTCAAACGTGCAGCCCTGCACGATGGCGCGCCCGGCGTCGAGTTGGATGGCCGCGTTGCTGGCACCGCTGTTATCCCAATCCACGAAGTGGCAAGCACTCGCAGTGAATTGCCCGGCGGCACTCCGCATCCAGACGCAACGGTCAATCGGTCCCCAGAACGAACAGTTCACGAGACTGACTTTGCCAACCGCTTTCGGGCCGATCTCGACGCACACCGCGTTGGTGCTGCTCCAGCGGCCGACGAACTCGCCGTTGGTAATCAGCAATCCCGGTTTCTGCGCCTGTTCGACGACCACTGCGCGTTCGCACGAGTCGGCGCCGAGACCGAGAAAGTTGCCATTGGCGCTGCCCTTTGCGGACTCGGAGAACTTGTAGCCGATACCGTAGCCGAAACAGAACGTGTTGAACACGTAATGCCAGTCGGTGCGGGCAAGATCGAAAGCGACGCCGTTCATGTTGATCCACCGGCAATACGGGTCGTCCGGTTTGTAGTGAACGCCGAACGGCCAGAAGTGGACGTTTTCGATGTGGCCGATGTCGTAACACTCGTCCACGTAGATGCCGCGCTTGATCGGGTAGCCGGTGACGTTGCGCACCAAGTGACGGGCGGCGCGCACCAGCTTAATTGCCTCGTAAGGATTCAGAAAGAGACAATTCTCAATACCGACGTTCTCGACGCGGTCTGCCAACACACACGGCGGATACGGCACCGGCGGCACGTCCTTCTGGCTCCACTCCGGATAGCTGATGATCAACCCGGCGATGGCAGAGTTGCTGCCAGCCAGACGAATGAACGGCGGGCCGTCTTCCTTTCCACGTCCGGCGTACGCCAGCAACACCGAGCCAATCGTCTCGCCTGTCTTCTTGCGCTGAATCGTCGGCGGCACGCGCAACACTCCCTGTAGCGTCACGCCCGCCGGCACTGACAACGTTCCTTTGATGACGTACTTGCCCGCCGGCACCTCCACGCCGCCGCCGCCGGCTTTGCCGGCCTCGTCCAGTAGACGTTGGAACACCGCCGTCTGGTCATTCGTGCCGTCACCGGCTGGCACGCTCCATTGCGCGGCTTCGCCGGCGACGACGGTTGCCAATGCGATGGCACAAGCAATCAAGTAATTATGGCTTTGGATATGACACCTCCAACACAAGATCGTAACAGGATTGGCCGCCTCCGCGGGCGCGAACGTAATCCCAGCAGGCTTCGCCGACGTTGGTGCTGTCGGAGGCGCCGAAACAGATTTCATTGCGACCGGCGCCGTCTTTGACGTAGGCGCCGGACCCGTCGAGCCGAAGCTCGCCGTCCACATAGACCTTGACGTTCTTGCCCTGCGTCACGATGCGATAGACGTGGAAGTCCTTGGTGGTGTCCATCGCGTAGCGAATGGTCTTGCGACTCCATAACTCGATGCGATCCGGGAACAACTCCAGCCGCTCTTGCGCCAAGCTGTTGCTGATGATGATGCGACTCAGGCCGGAGATGACCTTGACGCGCGCCTCGACGACGGATTTGCCGACCGGGTCAGCGCCCCACGGATAACGATAGTAGTGGAAATCGCCGGGAACAATGCCGCGGTCGGCGATGACGAGCGTGCCGTTGGCGAATCGTTCTGAGGTGCGTGGCGAGCCGGTGTCGCGCATCCACGGTTTGGCCGGCAGTTTGTCGGCTTCGTAGGCAATCGTCCACTGGCCGTCGTCGGGCGGTTGCGGATCAACGGCAATCTCAATCCTGTTCGCGCCCTTCTTGATCCACGTCGGGTTGACGTTGAGATCGAGCCAGTCCTTGACGAGTTTGCCGCCGGTGAGTTCGTGGCCGTTGAGTTTCACGGACACATCGCGGACGTTTCGCAACGCCGGCATCTGCGCGTGCAAGGTCACTTTCGCCTCGGTCTTGGCGTCGAAGTCTTCGCCAACCATCATGTCAACCGACAACGGTTTGCTCGCTGTGATCGCCTTCACGTAAGCGGGCGTGAGAATGGGCAGGTTTCGATGCTCCGATCCGCCGGTCAGCCACGTGTCGGGTTTGCCGTCGCGCACAGTGACGAAGTAGAGACGGTTGAGTGTTCGCAACACCTTCGGATCACCGGCTTCCTTGAAGACGGGCGAGTGCGGCCCGAACACGTCGAAGAGGTTGAAAAGATGGATGCCGTCCGCGCCGGCAGCCCACGCTTCGAGCGCTTGCCCGCGATAGCTCTCGACGGAGCCGCGCTTGAAACGGCCTTCGCCTTTGACGCGCGAGTCGCTGAGGCACGGATAGACCGGCACGCCGTATTTGTGGCCGAGCGCGACGCTGGTTTCCCACGGGTTCAGGCGGAAATAACAGGTCGTGACGAGCATATCGGCCAAACCTTCCTTGAGCCAGCGCTCGACATCGAGGCCCATGTCGCGGTTGAACTCAACTGAATCGGTCGCGCGTACCATGATGAGAATCGGGCGGCCGCGTTTGAGGCCGACTTCCTCGGTCATCGCGCGGACGCGACGGATCAGGCCGGTCATCATGTCGCGCTCGGCGTCGTTGGATTTGCCGCCGTGGGCGGTGCTCTTGAAGAAGCAGAGGTGACGGAAGAAATCGAGTTCCACGCCGTCCACGTCGTAGTTGCGGCACACTTCCTCGATGTATCGGAACGCGAGGTCACGAATCTCCGGCCTCGCGTAATCCACCGAACTCCAGCGTCCGTACCGCGAGCGTTTGACGGGATCGCCGACGAGCCACTCGGGGTGATCCAGTTTCAATTGCGGATAAAGCAGGAATGGTTTGTCCGGCCGATACGCGGCGTCGTGGGTGTCGTTCATTCGCATGGACCAGAAACATTCCATCTTGCTCTTGTGCGCGAACTCCAGCACAGCCTGCAAACAGTCGGTGCCTTGGTCTATCAACTCCTGCGTGATGTTCCGCATGTCAGGACGGATACCGTAGTCGCCGGATTGTCGCTTGAGCACCGCGCCGACTTTCGTGTTGTGCGTGAAGAAGCTGAACCCGGAACTGATCGTGCAGTAGGAGATGGTGTCCACCTGCGTCCCCTGCAACGGTGTTGTGCGCTTGGCGAGGAAGTTCTCGACGGTGGCCTTCTCGTCCTTTGGGAAATAGAGGCAGTCGCAGCCGTCGTTGTTGAAGATGACGCGCCGCTGGCGATGGGCGAGTTGCTGGCGCGTCTCACGGAGTTGCTTCAGCCCGGCAGTCTCGGCGTCAACTGGCAAGCAGCCCAACACAACCAACAGTATCAAAAGATTCGTCTTCATTGTGGTTTCTCCGCGGGTACGGATAGTACGTTTTGCGCGAAGCAGCGTCAAACCTTTCGACTGCGTCTCCGGAACAAAACCGGCTCGGCCGCCATAGCCTCGGCGAAGGCGGGAACATTTTCTTCACGTGACTTTAGCTGAAGATACTGGTTCGTCGTGTGGCGACGTAGCCCGGAGCGCCGTCGGGGCTGTTACAGATTCTCCATTCTTCGGAGCGGACGATGCCATCGCCGTAGGCGCAGATGTCGCGCGTGGACGGGATGCGCTCGAACAACAGGGCGAACAATTCGCGCGCCTTCATCGTCGCGCCCGGCATCAGGCCGAGCTTTTGGAGGACATCGAGGTCTTTCTTGTAATCGCGGATCAACCCGCACGAATGAACGCACCGGCCGTTGGACTGACAAAAACCGTCGCAGCAATCGCACGCCATGCACGTGCCCTCGACGAGCGTGATGGGCACGTCCGGCTCGCGTCGAACGCGCTGCCAGATCTCGAACAAGGTGTCGTTCGACCGGGGCGACTTGTTCTTGCCGCCGCTATACCAGCAGGCCAGGCACATCAAGTGATGCGGCCGGACGAAAAGACGGTCGCCCGTCTCGATCCGCTCGACGTTGCGCCGGCGATATTGCTCGCGTTCTTCGTCGGTCCGTGAATGAACCACCGCCTTCCAGCTTTGCGCTCGGACACGCTCATACGCGGCACTTTTCGCCAACGGACAGCCTTCCCATCCCGGCGTGTCGTAGGCACAGATGCCTTTCAGGGTCTCGATTCGCTTGAACAGGAGTTCGTAGAGATAGCGGGCACGACGCGTGTCGCCGGCCACGAGGCCCAGCCGTTGGAGCACGTCGAGGTCGCGCTTGCGGTTCAGCACCTCCTGCGCGTCTGGCGATGTTTTGGTTCCCAGCGATGTGTAGTGCGGAATCTCGTCCGCGTTCGACATCAGGCGGATCGCGGTCGTGGGATCGGCGCCGAGCCGTTGCAAGACATCGCGCGCCTTTGCCGCGTCCATCAACGGGCATTTCGCGCCGCCGTGGATGCAAACAAGGCTCAGCAGTTGATGAGCGCGGATGCCGAGGGCGGCCTTGCACAAACCGTCCGTCACCGATTTTGGGCGCTTGGGTGAGGAGTTCGCGTTTCCCGGTGCGAGCGCAGGGAACGCCAAGCCGGCCAATCCTGCGGTTCCCAGTTTCAACGCAGCGCGGCGAGAACAAGCTGTCATGAGAGACATTCCTTTCGACTACCGGCGAAACTCGCGCGGGATCAACTGGTGAACGGTGCTGATGATGCGTTGCTCGACGCCGGGGGCGAATCTCGTTGGGCGGTCGTAGTAGAGCATTGCGGATGCGCCTTCGTAACCGCCTTCGATCCAGATCCGATCCGAGGGGATGTAACACGGCACGTCGTTGGAGTAGCCGTTGACCCAAAGCCGCTCGGAGTCCAACTCGCGCTTGAGCCGCAACGAATAATCCACCACGATCTCGCCGGGGAAGAAGACCATCGCGAGATCGCGGCCAAAACTCCAGACCTGCACCAGATAGGGCAGTTTCGTCGGAAGCTTCTCGCCGCGGTCCAGCTTGGCGAGTTGCGCCTTGGCATGATAGGCAACGTTGGCGGCTTTGTCCTTTGCGCGTTTCTCCCATTCGGCGCGGGTCGGGAGTTCATCAAACGGCAGTTCGATCTGCTTGGCGCGACATTCCAACTTGCCGGTGACGGGTCGCATCGCCGTCTTCACAATGGTTTGGACTTCTGTGCCGATGGCGTTGCCGTACTCGCGCGCCAACTCGTAGGTCCGGCGCGGATTCGGGTTCTGGTCCGATCCACAGCCGAGCGCGACGAGCGCGACGGCGCCGGGAAACTCCTTCTCCAAGAACTCCTGCGCACAACCGGGCCAGTCGCCGTGGATTTTGTTGAAGTTCAGCGTGGTTGCGTGACAGGCATAGCTCGTGAACATGGCGCGCACCTTGCCGTCGGCGCCCGTGACGCGGAGCACGGGCAGCGAGTGGTCCTCCGGGCGGAACGCGAAGTGGCGGCGGTTGTGGGCGAAGCTGGCATGGCCGAAGCCGAGGGAGAGCTTGGCGGGCTTGCGGTCGGCAAGCGCTGCGAGTGCAACCCGCTCCAATTTGTCCGTCAACTCACGGGAGTAGCGCTTGATGTTTGCCTTGTGAGCCGGCGGGATATCGGCGCTGAAAAGATTCGGCAGGACACCGACGAGCATCGGCGCGGAGTGCGTGTGACTGGAGCAGATGGCAATGCGAGCGTTGGCGATCTTGAGGCGCTTCACCAGCTCGTCGCGCATCCAAGCGGGGACACCGCAGTTGTCCACGGTCAGCAGCACAGCAGGCCCCTCGGCGTCGCTGCCGAGGGCGAGCGCCTTGGCGAAGATGCGTTGTTCGACGCCTTCGTGTTCGTCGCGTCGCGAGCCGTAACCGCTGAGCCGAACCGGATAATCAGGCGTGATATCCACTTTCGCCACGCCCGCGATTTGATCGGCGACAGCTTGATTCCAAGCAAGGAGGAACAGCAACAGAAACAGCCGGCTACTCGATTTCATGGTACTATGGTGCCGCAGATTCCGTTCTCTGCAACAAAGAAATTTTCTGTCTTATGGCGTAAACTCTACGTTGGAGATCCCTTTGGTTCCGGGATGGAAAATATTGTTGGAGAAACGCAGCCCCTTGGGTCCGTTCGCGCCGCCTTCGATGACGACCGCATACTTGTAGCGAGGCGGTTCACCGGAATCGCGGCCGGTGTCATAGACGATGTTGCCTTGGATAATGACATCGGTCAGCGGCGGGTTGTCGGGTTTTTGTCCGCGATCGAATCGAATCGCCACACCGTTGTCGCCCCAAATCCAATGCGAGTAGCCGTAGCCGAAATCGGAGATGATGTTGTTGGCGATGATCGAGCCGCCATCGGTGTTGACGCCCACGCGGGAAGCGGCGCCGGGCATCAGGCCGATGCTCCAGAGATCGTTCTTCGAGAATTGATTGCCGATGATGAGGACGTTACGCGAGCCGTGCATCGCCTTCATGCCCATGAACGAGTTGTGGATGATGTTCTGCGCGACAACGACGTGGTCGCTGTGGAGGTCAATGCCTTGCGCGGCGTTCTCGATGTAGTTGCCGAGAATCTGCGTGTAATCGCTGACTTCCGGCGCGGTGACGATGATGGCGGAACCTTGATGCCAGTTCTGGGCGAATTCTGAGTCCCACGTTTTCTGGCTGGTGATGATCCCCTTTTTGGGGTTCTTCTTCACGAACCTGCCGAGGTCAAACTTCTTCTGGATTTCCGGCGTGGGCAACAAGTTCTGCTCGATGATGCGATTGCCTTGAATGAGCGTCCCCTTGCTGTAGCGCACCTCGATGCCGGTGCCGTCAATGCAGTTGAACGCGTACCCCCAGTCCGTGCCGCTGGTGCGGTCGTCCACGCTGATGCGCATGTAGTTCTGCACTAGACAACCACGAACTTGGCTGCCGTCGCATTCCCGAATCGCAATCGCCGACGACCGCGTGCGGTTGTCGAGCACTTGCAGGTTCTCCAACACGAGATTGTGGCACTTGATCGCCAGCAAGCCTTCGCATGGCGTGTCGGTCTTGCCTGCGGGCCGCGTCAACGTGAGGCCGCGGATGTGAACGTTCGTCGCGCCCTCGATAACGAGGATCGGCTGCTTGGGGTTGGTCTGCCGGATGCAGCCGGGTCCGAACAGTCCTCCGCCTTGCGGTCCGATGTGGATTTTCTCCGCAATCTCGTAATCGCCGGTTGGCACATAGACCATCTGACCGGGGTTGGCGCGGATGGCTTCTTGAATCGAAGGATACTCGGCGACCGACGGGCCTTGCGCGGCCAACGCCGCTGAAGTCAGGCAGATCAAAATCGAAATGGTTTTTGTCATGCGTGTTCCCGATCTTGCTGACTATTTTCCTGTGATGCAGAAGAGGTGTTTGTCACCCCGGATGAGGAGACGATTGTTGACGGGAACCGGGGAGGCGATGATGCGCTCGTCCATCGGATTCTCGCCCAGCAGTTCCAGACGGCTTCCCACGCGCGCGGCAAACACCACGCCGTCTTCGCGCGCGGCGTACAGGATGCCGTTGGCGATCACCGGCGATGAAAAATATCTGCGGCCACGCGGCAGCGCTTCTTCCCAGATGGTTCTGCCGGTGGCGGGATCGAGACATGCCACCTCGCCGAGGGGCCGCAGCAAGTAAACCCGGTTCTGCCACAGAGCCGGTGTGCAACAAAAGATGCCGAAGTCATCCCGCTTCCAAACACGATGCGTGGCGGACACATCGCCGCGGCCATCCACGCGGACACCCTCCATGCTGCCTTGCTTGCGGTCATCCCGTCCCACAGGCACCACGGCGATACCGTTGTGGATGACGGGCGTGGCGATGGCAGGCCAGTTGCCGGTTCCGCGCGGGTTGAAACCGCCGCAGGACCAGAGCAGCTTGCCGTCCGCGGCCGCATGAGCGGTCAAATGATCGGCGCCCCAGATCAGGAACGCCAGTTGGCCTTGATGAAGGAAAAACAGCGGGGTGGTGTAACTGTTGTCATTCTCGTTTGGCACATCGAAATTGCGTTTCACCTGCCAGCGCATTTTGCCGGTGACCTTGTCGAATCCGGCAACCCACGAATCGCCGTGGTGCATCCGTGCGTAGATGACGTGTTGATCGGTGACCACCGGCGAGCTGCCTTGGTCCCAGACATACACCTCCGGCCCGAACATTTCGGTGAGGTTGATCTGCCAGCGCACCTTGCCGTCCGACTCCAGCGCGGCCAGCACCCCGCTGCGGAAACGCACAAACAGCCCCTTGCCGTCCGTAACGGCGGACGCGTTGCAACTGGTTCCGAGCGTCTTGTGTCTTGCCGGACTCTCTGGCCCCAGCTTGGTGAGCCAGACTTGTTTCCCGTTCATGTCCAACGCCAGCACGGCATCCCTGCCGTCGGCGGGAGTGGTCAGGTAAATCCGGTTCTGCCAGACAATCGGTGTGGAAGCGCCCTTGCCCGGCAACTCGATTTTCCAAGCGGCCGTCTCGGGCTTCCAGCGCGTGGGATAGTTTCCGGTAGGTGTGCAACCATCCGCAGAAGGTCCGCGCCAAGCTGGCCAGTCGTCCGCCGCCAATGCCGATAAAGTCAGACACATCAGGATCAAAAGAGCTCTTGTCACGCGCGAATGTATTTTCATGGTTTCGTGATTGGACGGTAGAACGCTCCCAAAGTTCAAATGCGAAATAGACGGTTCAAGTCTGCGTCGTGTTCCTCCTACGGCGGACAAGTCCGGTTTTGTTCCTGGTTCTCAACGCTAAAGCTCAACCATGCCGCGCCAGCGGCGTTGGCTGAAGCGCATTCATGCCTTTCATGTGTACTCCCAAGTGACAAACTCAACGCCCGACTCCGGCGGGAAATGAATGATCAAAGGCTTGGGATGAAACTGATTGATAACATAAGACCAAGTTAGGCGTCATCATTGTCACACATCTGAGAGTATCTGCGCTCCGCACCTGCTGCAACGCCCGGTCTCAATGATGCCTCGAAACTTCGGATTCGGGCCGTGATACGCTCCGCTCGCATCCTGACCGAACCAATCACCGCACTGTGGACAGCGAATGAAACGCGCAAACTTGGTGTGAACTCGGCGGATGGTGAGATAAGGAACTAGAACGGCGTAAGCAACAGCCACAACGAGTGACGCAACCAAGAACCGACTGTCAGGATCAACTCTGCGAACGACGAAAACGAAGAGAGCCAAGCCTCCTAAGTAACCGACATACCAGAGAAGCTGCTGCCATCGGAAAACATCGTATTCCTTCCAATGGGCGATGAAGGCATCTCTGCTCGGCTGTTGTGTGGCTGCCATAGTCGCCTAACGCTCAAGATAAGCTATCGAGTCCCGCGCGCCAGCGCGGGACACGGTTGGCTCCATCAGATGGTTCGGCCTTGTGCGCGTCGTACTCCGGCCTCAACGACTCAAGCATGGCGGTCACCGCGACCGGCTCGCGACCGTCCCCTGCCAACGGGCAAGTGTAGGTGAGGAAAAACATCTGATGCCCGGCTCGCAGCCACCACTTGGTGCAGACCGTCTCGCCCTCGCTAGACTGTGAGCGAAATCCGGTAAGGTGTCCGAATAAAACTGGAGCAAGAGGAATCTCGCCGGCGAACTCGCGCAAGTCATCGTCTGTGACAACGTCATCCTTCCGGTAACTACTAACCTGAACCGCAGTAAGTCTATCTGGCGGCTCGAAAGTCGTGCAGACATCGTCAACATCGTGAGTCCAGCCGTCCGGGACCTCAACCGACCAATCTGTGGATTCATAACGCATGGCTTACGCCGAACTCATGATTAGGCGACCTAAGGTCGTAGAAAAAGGCGACTGACAGTCGCCTAATTCGGCTGGCCACCGACCATCGAGCTTGTTCGAAACCAGCATCATAGGTTGCATGTTAGCGTCCTATTCATTGGCGGACAAGACGAAACCCAGCGCTCACTCCTTGGTGGGTGCATCTGGCTTCATCATCATACCGAGCCTGCGGTGGTTGGTGTACTGACTTCAGTCGGTTCGAACCGCGTAAACGCGGGACACCAACTCGCGGATCGTTGTGATGACGGTAGCGGCAACTTGGCACACCACCCCAGACTTCCCCCGCCGCTGCATGGCGTACATAAACGCTACACATGTAGCGTTTACTTTCGCCAGCACGTTTTTCAAAGCAACAGAGTTCTGACGGCTACTTTGCCGTCAACTCGGATTCCGGCACAAGCTCGATCTTGACGTTCATTCCTTTCAGATATTTATCGAAAAATTTTCCGATCAGCGCGTTGACCGCCGGCTTGCTGAACATCGGGCCGCCGTGGCCGCCGCCGGGGAAGCGTTGCAACGACACGGGTACGCCTTTCGCTTTCAGGGCCGCAGCGAACTCTTCGCTCTGCGCAAATGGCACCAGCGCGTCCTTCGTGCCGTGCAGGATCAGGAACGGCGGGTTGTCGTGGCTGACATAGTGCGCGGGGCTGACCGCAACGGACTTGGCTTTGTCGCTGAGGTTCGCGCCAATCAAGCACGAGTACGGATCGCTCGGCGTGTTGAACTTGAAGATGTTCTTGACGGTCTTATCGGCTTCCGCCTGCTGCACGACGGTGTTGAAATCCGCCGGGCCGAACAGGTCGCACACGGCCTGCACTCTGTCCGACTGCTCTTCGTTACCTCCGATGGGCGCGAACGCCTTTTTGCCGCCAGCCGTTCCCAGCAACGATACCAGATGTCCGCCGGCCGAACCGCCCCAAACGCCGATGTGGTTCGAGTCGAGATTGTATTTTTTTGCTGTTGGCGCGCAGCCAACGAATGGCAGCCTGACAGTCCTGAATCTGTGCCGGAAACAGCGCCTTTTGGCTGAACCGATACTCCACACTCGCCGCGGCGTAACCCTTGGGAACCATGAGCGCTGCCGGGCAACCGGCTTTGCTGCCGCCCTTCCATCCGCCGCCGTGCACCCAGACGATCAACGGCAACGGTTTGTGGGCAGGCTTTTCGGGCAAATACAAATCGAGCCGTTCCGCGGTGTCGCCGCCACTCACGTATTCGAGGTCTTTCTCGACACGAACGCCCTGGGGAAGCTTCGGCGTCGCGCCGTAGGCAGTCCAGCACGCCAACACGGCGACCAAACAAAATAATTCACGATAGAAATTATGTCTTTTCATGCTTTCCGTTTCTTCTTTTTCGCCTTGGGTTCCTTGCCTGGCATCGGTGTGTTTTCCTTTGGCAACCATTTCGCCAAATCGGCTTTGACGGATTCGAACTGCGGATCCTTGGCGAGGTTGGTCCATTCGAGCGGGTCTTTCTGGTGGTCGTAGAGTTCCTCGCCGCCATCGGCGTAGCGAATGTAACGCCATCGCTCGGTGCGAACCGTGTGGTTGCTGAACCCGTGTGTCGTGATGGCCGGGCGGTCCCACGCGGCTGATGGATTGGCCAAGAGCGGTTTGATGCTGACGCCTTGCAGATGTTTCGGCGACGGCAGCCCTGCGAGATCACAGAGCGTCGGGTAGATGTTCATGTAGTCCACAGGCCGGCCACAGGAGATGCCGGGTTTGGTCAGGCCGGGCACGACCCAGATGTGCGGCGCGCGTGTGGCTTCCTCCCAGAGCGTGGATTTGTGCCAGTGAAGTTTCTCGCCGAGATGCCAGCCGTGGTCGCTCCAGCAACAGATGATCGTGTCGTTCGCGTGGCCGCTCTTGTCGAACGCGTCCATCAACCGCCCGACCATCGCGTCGCAGAAACTGATCGTGGCGAGGTAGGCTTGCACACAGGCCTTCCATTTGTCGTCGCGCACAATCGCATCGTGTTCCTTGCGCTTGGCAAACCGGACACCGACGGGCGGCACGTCGTCGAGGTCGGTTTCGAGAATCTTCGGCAGAATGATTGAATCAATCGGGTAGAGGTCGAAATACTTCTTCGGGGGTGTCCACGGCAGGTGCGGCTTCTTCAGGCCGCAGGCCAGAAAGAACGGCTGGTCGCGTTTCTCGCCGAGCTTCTTGATGATGTACGAGACGAAGTGATAGTCGGGCATCGCGTTGTCGTCGCCGGCGATGGGACCGATGGTGATGTTGCTGGCGTCGGGAGCGACGTGTGTGATGTTGCCGCCCTTTCGGCCGGCCTTGTCTTCCTCCTTGCCGTCACCGGCGAAATACTCGTGCCAGTCGCTCGGCCGCGGGAAACTGCCGTGAAAGATCTTGCCGGCGCCGGCGACGTAGTAGCCGTTATTCTTGAAATGCAACAGCAACGTGGGTTTGTCGTCGGGAATGACTTTGCGCCAGTCAACGTCATTGTTGTACACGCCGGTCGAGCACGATCGCATCCCGCTGAGCAGCGCCGCGCGGGACGGATTACACAGCGGCGACGCGCAATAGGCGCGCGTGAAAGCGACGCCGCGCGCCGCGAGCCGGTCGAGATTGGGCGTCTTGACCTGCTGGTTGACGCCGAGGTAGTGCACCCAATCGCGCAAGTCATCGATGGCGATGAAGATGATGTTCGGTTTGGTTTGTTGGGGTGCTCCGGTTGCATGCGACACGAGTAACACTGCAGCGAAGCAGATCAAGTTATGGAGATGGCGATGGTTCATGTGATGTTGGTAAACGTTAAGGGTTCGTCGTCGCAACTCGATAGCACGCATCAAGCGGTTCGCCGTGCGCTTCATACCAGTGCAAGAGTTCGGCGCGTCCCGCTTCGAGCCGCTTCGCGCCATCCGGGCTGGATGCGGCGTTGTGCATCTCGCCGGGATCGGCGGACAAATCTATGACCGCTTCCTTGAGCGGGCCGTTCTTCTGGCGGAACACGACGTATTTCGAGCGCAGGTTCCGGTAGGCCACGCCGTTCGGATTTTCGATGACGAGACCGCGACGCCAACTCTTGACGGGCTGTCCCTCGGCCAGCGGCTTCAGACTTCGTCCCGTCAAGTCCGACGGCACTGGGACCCCGGCAAAGTCGCACAACGTCGGGATGAGGTCCATGCCAGTCGAGACGAGATGTTCCCGGTCAACCGCATTGTTCCGGATATGTTCCGGCCACGAAAGAATCAGCGGAACGCGGATCGCCTCGTCGTAAAGAAACTGTTTGTGCCCCAACCGATGCGACGCATCCATCTCGCCGTGGTCGCTCACAGACACGATGAGCGTGTTCTTCTCCAAGCCGGCCTTTCGCAATGCGTCGAGCACGACGCCGATTTGCGCGTCCACCTGCTCGGTGAGCCGCGCGTAGGCCCAACGGTGCAGTTGCCAGTCGCGCTCCGTCCATTTGGTTTGCTCGAAGACGATCATGCCGCCCTTGAAACCCATGACGTCTGCAAGCCCGGGCGATTCCTCGTGATTGGCCGGCATCGGCGGACAAAGTTTCTTGAAGAACTCGTCGTCCGAAACGCCTGCCGGTCGTTTCAGCGCCGCGTCGAGACAGACCAACGCCGCCGAATCCTCGCGCGCCGGGCCTTTCTTTCGCGGCGGCGCGACCTTCGCGTAGTCACGGATGCCCATCGAACAGATGTCATGCGGGTTGATGAACGACGCCACGAGCAGAAACGGGCGCTCGTGTTTCCCGCCCAAGTATGCCGCGCACTGCTTCGCGAGTTCGTCGCGCGAATCGTCGGTCAGGTTCCGTTGGAAACCGTAGCCGGCCGACTGCGGGCGATTCGGGCACGGCAGGTGGGCCTTCCCGGCGTACACCGTTTCGTAACCGGCGCGGCCAAACACGCTGCCCATTGAGTTGTTGAGAATAGCGGCCGGCACCGGAACGACGTCGTTTGACTGCTGGTGGATTCGTGACGGCATGACGCCGGAGAACATGCTGAACCGCGACGGCGAACAGAGCGGGAACGCACAGAAGGCCAGATCGAACCGAGTGCCGGCAGCCGCGAGACGGTCGAGGTTGGGCGTCTTCACCCAAGGATTACCCGCGCAACTGAGCATGTCGAACCGCTGCTGGTCCGTGATGATCAAGAGAACATTCGGCTTGCCCGCCGTCGCGGGCTTGGAGTTTGCCTCGGCGCGCAACGCCAGCGCACAGAGTCCCAACAGGAGTAATCGCCTCATCGCGCGCCTGCAGGTTTCAGATGTTTGATGAAGAACTCGACGGTCTCCTTGTCGGATGACGCGCCTTCGTCGCGATGACGGACGATACACTCAATGCCGAGCTTGTCCATCTTCTCTTTCAATCGGAGACCGAAATTGATGTGATGGATGCCCTGACCCGGTTTCGCGTCGGCCGGCAACGGGCCGCGGGCCTCGCTGTAAAAAGCATAGACGGGCGGATCATCCTTGGTCAGCCACGTGATGGCTGCTGCGGCTTCGTAGAGCTTGAACGCCTTCGGTGTGTTCAACTCGTTATCTTTCAGGCCGTAGAAACCTTGCAGCGCCGGGTGGTTGGCTGCTGCCTTGCCGATCCATTCCGTGATCGTGCGCGGGTCGTAGGTGCACTGCGCGCCGAGCACCGCCATGCACGTCAACCGCATGGACTGCCGCAGCACCGGGTCGCTGTTCTTCGGGTCGGCCATGTCGTCGTGGAAACCAAGCCACAACGACGTGCCCGCGCCGGCGGAACCGCCGGTGGCGCCGACGCGTTTCGGGTCGAGGTTCCATTCTTTCGCGTGCAGCCGGGCGAACTGGATGGCGCGCGCGCAATCCATGTAATGCGACGGGAAAGCGACTTCGGGCGAGAGCCGGTAGTTGATGGCCATCACCGAGATGCCGGCTTTCAGACAGCCGTCGAGCATTGCAGTCGAGATTTTTTCCTTGCTGCCGGCCCGGAAACCGCCGCCGTGGATGAACACCACCAGCGGCGTCGGCGCGGACGACTTCGCTTTCCAAAGATCGAGCACGTTACGCTCGTGCGGGCCGTAGCTGACGTTGGCGAGATCGGGCTTCGGTTTCGGAGCGGCGGTGCGACGCTCTTTTCGTTGCGCCTCGCACAACGTCGCCAGACACACCACAACCAGCAGCAGCTTCAATGATTTCATGGATTGCTCCTTTCAATACCTGCGTTGATGATGCCGTTGAACAGAAACTTGAACGTGCCGTGCGATTGCGCGCGGAAAAGAATCTCCGGGCCGAACAGCAAGAGTTGCCCGCGTCCCACGGGCGCCTCGATGACGGCGAGGCCGTTCTGCAAATAGCTCTGTCCAATCGCCCAGCCGCTGCGGAGTGGCGTCTTTTCGTCGAACCATGCGACTTTGCGCAGGCTGTCGGCGTTCTTCAAGCGGAAGACGGGGCTGGCGTGGAACATGAAGTCCACTTGCTGGCCGAGGCCCCACGCCAGCGGATGCGTGTTGTCCACGCGCGCGCGGACAAGCGAGCCGGGAATGTAAAACTTCTCGCGCGGCAGCGGCTTGGCGGCCTCAACCAACTGACTGGCCACCGGCAAGCCAAGATGTTGCGCCAGTGCCGTCGAGGAACCGATGGCCAGCACCGTCCCGCCGGCTTCGAGAAACTCCTTGAGCTTGGGGACTGTGGTTTTGGTTGTCACGTTGCCGTGGCGGCCTTGGTATTCGGCCGGGACGTTCTTGTCGCTGGAGGAGGAAGTGTTGGTCGAAGTGGAAGAAATCGCGCCGGCCGCGAAAATCAACACGTCGAACTGTCGCTTCAAATCTCCCTTGTCGAGGCGCGGCGGATACACAACCTCAAACGGAAACTCAAACCGCTCCAGCAGCCAGCGCGTCCAACCCGATTGCATCGAACCACCGTAGCGGTCCCAAAGACCAACGCGGACCGGACGCAGCAGTTTCGCGACATCAGCGGGCGGCGTCGGCCCGCCGATGAATGTCACGCCCAACTCCGCGGCCAGAAGGCGTGCCGGCGCTTTCGGAAGGTAGAACGTGCCGGCGGGGAACTCGCCGGCTGATGACACGAGGCGTTGAACCGGTTGGCCCGTTGCGAGGAGCCGGTTGACGGCGCGGAACGCGTTGTTGGCATCGGCGCGGAGAAAGTAACCGCCGGTGCCCACCACTTTGCCGGGGAGCGGCTTTTGAATATCGCGACATTCCTGGAACGGTCCTTTCACGTTCTCGAAGACGCGGTCGAACTGGACAGCCATCTGCATCGCCAGCGTCCAGCCGGCGATGTCGTATGGCGCGATGGGCGGGCCGCCGGGATACTGGAGGTCGTTGGGATGGTCTTGCGGCTCGAAGGAATCGAGCACATGGGCGCGAAACGCCTGATTGCACGGCACCACGAAACTGTTTGCCGGATACGATTTGCCGGTGAGTTCGAAGGCTTGCGTGGCCCGGCACACGCGGATGCCGTTTTCGATGAGCGTGTTGACGAACTTGGTCGCGGTCGGGAAGTCGGGTTGGTTCGATGGCACGACGTAGCCGCGCGGGTCGCGATCGGCCGGGTTGCGAAAGAACTTGGCGAAGTCCGTCGAGGTTTTTTTCTTCTTGCCTTTCAACGCCGCCTCCGCCCGCGCGACGCGCGTCGGCGACGCCGTCCACGAATCGCGGTTGCCGGTGGCAATGGCGTCGCGGCCCATCACGTAGCGGTTCCAGAGCAACCGGTCGCGGTGGCGCGACGCGTAGTCGAGCACCGCCATGTTGGCCGTGAAGGAATATTCGATGGATTGTCGCATGTGCCAGCGTTGCGGCTCAATGGGCGCGAGGAGGTCGCCGCGCGGCAATTGGAGTTGTGGATGGAGCGGGATATTGCTTGGCGTGGGGCTGCCGATCGTCTCGGTGAGAAGACCGATGGCGTTGTGGAAGTAACCCGAGGTGCGCAGCCCGCCACTGTACCATGTCGAGTATTTCGCGCCGGATCGGACGGTCACGCCGGGTTTCCCCTCCGTCAGGAACCGTTGCATCATCGCCGCGCTGACCGCATCGAGGCCGGAGAGGACTCGCGCGTCGAAATGGTAGTTAAATGGATCGCGGAACGGCGGCGCGAACATCACGGTGCCCGGCGGCCCGCTCTGGTGGTGGTTGTAGATGATCTGCGGGAACCACTCCCGATGCATGATGCGGCACATGTTCTTGGTTTCGGCCTGCGTGACGGCGAAGAAATCACGGTTGTTGTCGTGGCCGATGTATTTCTGGTAGAGCCGCGGCAACGACGAGAACGTGCGCTTCTCCGGTTTGGATTCGCGCATATACCAATCCGAGACGAGATCCATGCCATCGGGATTGGCCGGAACGCACAGAACAATCACATCGTCGAGGATGCGTCTCATTTCGGCGTCATCGCGGCTGAGCAGGCGATAAACGGTCTCGACCAACTGTTGTGCGCCGAGCGTTTCGGTCGCGTGCAACCCGCCGTCAATCCAGACGACGGCACACCCCTTCGCCGCCAGCTCGCGCGCCTGCGCATCGGTCAATCCTTCTGCCAGCGCCAATCGCTGCGAAGTTTCCCGGTGGCGTTCGAGGCGATGGAGATTGGCCGGCGAACTCACGATGGCCATCAATTGCGTCCGCCCCTCTTCGGTGAGGCCGATGGACACGAGTTTCATCCGGCTGGATTCCTCGGCGAGTTTCGTCCAGTAAGCGGTGAGTTGCTGGTAATTGATCAGGCAATAGTCGTCGCCGATGTTGAAACCGAACTGTTGTTTGGGTGAGGTGACGCGCGGTGCCGCGTGAAGACTGACGGCGAACGCGCACAGCAGGAAGATCCAAGCTCTCAATGACGAGGTCATGGCAGAGTACTTACCAAAATAACTCTCATTGTTCGACACTCACCTGCCGATGGAGTGTAGCTTACTTGTTCTTGGCGGCTCTCCGTTTGGCCTTCTTCCCTTCGCCGACGGGCGGTTCCTTGTTCACTTTCGGCAGCCATTTAGCCATTTCCTCTTTCTGTCTGGCGTATTCCGGTTTGTTGGCGAGGTTGTTCCACTCCAGCGGGTCCATCAGATTGTGGTAAAGCTCCTCGCCGCCGTCGGCGTAGCGGATGTAACGCCACTCCTCGTTGCGGACAGCGTGGTTGTTGTAGAGCCAAGTGGTCACAGCGGGCTTGTCCCACGGCGCGCCGGGGTTCTCCAACAATTTGCGGATGCTCACGCCTTCGACGTGTTTCGGGACACTCAAGCCGCAGAGGTCGCAGAGCGTCGGATAGATTTGCATGTAGTCCACCGTGCGCTCACAGACACCGCCGGGTTTGGTGACGCCGGGCACGATCCACATGTACGGCGCGCGGGTCGCCTCTTCCCAGAGCGCAAATTTCCGCCAATGTTGCTTCTCGCCGAGATGCCAGCCGTGGTCGCTCCAGAGACAGATGATGGTGTTGTCCTTGTAGGCGCTTTTGTCGAAGCCGTCAATCAGCCGGCCCACCATCGCATCACAGAACGTGATCGTGGCCAGATATGCCTGCACGGCATCCTTCCAGCGGCCGGACTTCAGGATGTCGGCGTGATCGCCCTGCGGTTTGGCCATCGCGATACCGGCAGGCGGAATATCATCAAGGTCGGTTTCGAGCACCTTGGGCAACTGGATCTTGTCGAGCGGGTACATCTCGAAATACTTTTTTGGCACCGACCATGACATGTGCGGTTTGACGAGGCCGCAGGCGAGAAAGAACGGTTTGTCATGCTTCTTCTCAAGCTGCTTGAGGCAATAGCTCACTGTCGCGTAGTCCGGCATCTCCTCATCGCCACAATCGAGCGCGCCGAACCGGATGCCTGCAACGCCGGCGCCGCCATCTTCCTTGAACTTCCCGCGCTTGCCGCCGACGGTTTCCCGGTCGAATTCGGTGTTCTTCGTCAGGTAATCAGACCAGTCGTCGAGACGGAAGAAGCCGTTGGCGCCGATGCCGTGGTAAATCTTGCCGGCGCCGGCGACGTAGTAGCCGTTGTTTTTGAAATGCTGCTGAAGCGTGACGGTGCCTTCAGGGACGATTTTCCGCCAGTCGTTGTTGTTGTTGTAAACGCCCGACGTGCCGGGGCGCAGCCCGGTCATCAACGCGGAGCGCGACGGATTGCAGCACGGCGACGCGCAAAAGCTGCGCGTGAAATACACGCCGCGCGTGGCGAGCTTGTCGAGATTCGGGGTCTTGACCTGTTTGTTGCCGAGGTAGCCGACCCAGTCGCGCAAGTCGTCAATGGCGATGAAGAGAACGTTGGGCTTCTTCTCTGCGGCGCGCGCGAGGTTGAAACCAAACAAGAGGACACAAACGATCGTGAGCAGTTTCTTCATGGGGATCCTTTCGTGTCTATAAACACCGGATCGCCGGCTTTGTTCTCATTCTTTCGAGCCGGGCGAACCGGCCACGCGAACGTTTCGGAAGCCGACCTCCTCGCCGTATACCAGCAATGAAATGATGGTCTTCGTCTCGCCGAACATCGGCACGGTCGCTTTCAATGTCGTGTCGGCGATTTGAACGATCAGATCGTTGCCGCGGAAACAGGCGCGCACCGGCAGCCACGTTTGCGATGCGAGCTTGGCTGGCGATTCCGCGAGCACTTTGCCAGTGGCTTGGTCGGTGATGGCGATTTTGCGGGACGAGATTTGGATGTGCACGATATGGTCGCGCTTGCTGGCGAACCGCAGCGTGTGCGAAACGCCGGTCGGCAACCACAACTCGTATTGAATGTCACCGTCGGTCAACGCCAGCGGATGTCGAAACGCCGCCACGGCCTTGTCAGACGGTTTCAGATCACACCGCCGCCACGGAAGGTGGACGCGC
>CAZNOK010000066.1:0-22768 GCA_964574605.1 uncultured Verrucomicrobiota bacterium | reverse complement strand
CACGGACGCGTTCCATCCCGGTGAGGACGTTGTTGACGGGTTGGGCGATGAGCCGCACGATCAACAGCCAGACGACGACGCCGACAATCACCAGAATGATCGCGCCGTACAGCAACAGCAGGTTGCGGTTGCGGGCGACGGTGCTGACGGCAGGTTCGAGCGAGCGCTCCAGCACCGTGGCGCCGAGAAGCTCCTGTTTGGCGTCATGGCAGCGTGCGCAGGAGGCGTGGTTCAGAATCGGCGACATGGCCACGGCCAATCGTTGCCCGTCCTCGACGCGGACGCCGTGGACGATACGCTTCTCCTTGAACAACTCCGCCGGCGTCGGCAGCGTGGCGCGTTTCATTTCCTGTGTCGTGGTGGAGAAAACGATGTTGTCGTGGATGTCAATGACCCGGCCCCGCCATATCTCGTTCTTGTTGCGGAGTTCCTGGAGGAAATGCAGAACCTCCTGATGACGGTCGCTGAGCATCACGCCGGCGAGATACTCGTGGACCATGGTGGAGGTGATGACGTTCTGCGCCTGGGTGCGTTCGCGCCACCACTCGCTCTGGACGCGATGCACGAAGTACGTGTAGATGGCAATCACAATCGCCACCGTCACGCCAATCGCGGCTAGAATCTTCGTTGTCAACGTGGGACGCAGCACGCGGCCAGCCTACGACAACGCAGGCGGCCGCGCAAGGTTAGGGCGTTCCCTTGGCTTTGTTGCCGATCAGCCAAGCCGGGTTCATGGGATATTCCTTCGGATCAAAAATCACCCAGTAGAAATGCCAGACGACAATGGCCAGCGTCGCCAGCACGGCTTCGTAGTAATGGATGACCTGCGCGACATCGAGCCAGACCTTCGGCAACATGCGCAGCACGGTCTCGGTGAAGATCAACATCGCGCCGGTGACAATCATGACGAACGACCCCCAGACCAGCGCCCAATACTCGGCCTTCTCGGCATAGTTGAACCGGCGATGCGGCGGCGGTTCTTTGCACAAGCCGAGGTTGTGGAAGAGTTGGCGAAGGCCGTCCTTGATGTCGTGGAAGCGCGGCCACAATTCCTTCACGTAACCGCGCCCGCGCGCCGTGCCGAACAGCGCCATCAGATGAACCGCGAACAGTAACGTGAACGCCCACCCGGCGATACGGTGGATCATCCCGCGAACGTGAGCGCCGTTTTGAAGCGCACGGAATGGCCAGCTCCAGAACGCATCGGGGAACTTGTGGACAAAACCCGTATAGACCAGTGCGATGAACAACGCCATCATCAACAGATGCTGGACTCGCACCCCTTTCGACATCCGCAGTTCACCGCCGGCCACGCGCGCGGCGCAGACGTGAGCGCGGGTTTTGGCCAGATAATCGAGCGCGTTGAACGCCGCCATGCCGCCAATGGTCAGGACGATCAGGACGATGTAGAAACGGGTGACAAAGTTGACGAGCCACGGTTTGTCCTTGTCGGCGCCGGGTGGGCGGTGGATTTTGATGTCGCCCTTGGCCAATCGTGTGCCGATGCCCGGATGGCATTTGCCGCAAGTGTGCGGAAGATTCGCTTGGTTGACGGACGAGCTTGGATCCCGGGAGGGCAGCACATCGTGGAACCCGTGGCAGGAAGCGCAGTTGGCGGCAGCAACACCGCCCATTTGCAGCGCCAGACCGTGGAAGCTTTGCATGTAGGTTTGCACGACGTTGGAAGGGAGCCGGTAACGAGTGGCGATGCGTTCGAGACCGTGACACTGGCCGCAGGTTTCCGGAATGTGTCCGCTGGAGACGCGGGACGTTTCCGCCTTGGCAGTCGTGATGGTGTGTTCGCCGTGGCAATCGGTGCAGACGGGCGCATCGCGCGCCCCCTTCGCAAGAGCTTTGCCGTGGATGCTGCGGCCGAAATCCTGATACGCTTTTTCATGGCAACGACCGCAGGTCGCAGGAATCTGTTGCCAGTGAAGCCGTGATTGGGAACTGGTGGGACGAAATATGTCATGCTTGCCGTGGCAATCTGCGCAAGCCGCGGCCTTGGTCACGCCATTGGCGCGCGCTAGACCGTGGACGCTGTGCTCGTACGCAAAGGCAACAACCGGCGGCTGCAGCCCCGGTGTTTTGGTTTCCTGCTTGCGCCCGTGACACTGGGCGCAACTCACCGGCTTCAGTTTGTCGGGGTGGGGCACGTCCTTGATGTCGGCGTGACAAGAAGTGCAGAGGCTCTTGCCGTGGATGGACACGTCGTAGGCTTTCGCGTCCACGTAGAGCGATTGGACTTGGCGGTTCGCGTTGGTGCGCACCAGTTCCTTGTCGCCGTGGCAGGCGTAACAATCACTGTTTTCCAGCGCCGCCCGCGCCGTCGCCGCGACGAGAAGCGCTCCGAGAAGCGCGAGTCGGATCAATGCTTGACCTTCGGATTCGGGTGCTTGATCTTCTCGTACGCCAACTCGGCGTCGAAACCGACCTTCTTCCCGTCCTTGGTTGTGTAGCGATCTGTCTTCCATGTTGGGCTTTGCTCGTTGTGGCACTGGTCACAACTCTTCGTTGCCGGGTAAATCATACCAGCCGCAATGGATTTTTCACGACTTTCCATCGTGCTCTTGACCATGTATTTTTTGCCGGGACCGTGGCAGGACTCGCAGCTTACGCCCTCTTGGGGCGTGATCTTCTCGACAACAGCCGACTCGCCGAAATTGTGCGCGGTGCTGTGGCATTTCAGGCACTTGCCGCTTTTCTGCGGGTCGTCCACGCCGACTTTCTTGCCGACTTCTTTCGCGTCGGGTGTGCCGAGCAACTCGAACGCCTTCGCGTGCGGACTGGCCTGCCATTTGCCGAGTTGGTTGCCACTTTCGCCTTTCTTGTGGCAGATGCCGCACATCTTCGTGCCGGCGTAATTCGCGGGATCCCGATCTGCGGCAGATACAGCGACCGCCATCAACAACATGGCCATACTAATAGTTTTCATGATGAAAACCGTGTGTGGCAATGCGCGTGCCAACAGGTTGTTTTCCCTGATTTTCCGCGACCATCCTCCCACCGGCGCGCAATGCCGGCGCACTTCCGCGCAGGTGTCTGCGCGTTTTGACGCGGACTACTTCGACGACCCGCCGGTATGGCACTCGGCGCAGTTGGTTTCTTTCCACACGTCGCCGATGTCAACTGGATGTTGAAACTCCTGTCCCTTGGCGCTGAGCGCGCCAAGCTGGCCGGATAGCCCTTGCGCGAGAATCACGTGGCAGAGATTGCAGTCATGACGAATGGCTTGGCCTTCCGCGCTGACGTGCTGCCCGTCGTGGCAACGATAGCAACCGGGAAAGAGCGTGTGCCCGATGTTGTTCGGGTACTTGCGCCAGTCCGCCTTCATCTCCGGAAAGAAGTTCTCCCGGTAAATCCGTTGCACCTCGGACGCGGCAGCCGCCGGCAACTTCTTCGCGATTGCCTGAATCGCTTCCCCGGTGTTCCGGTAGTCCGCCGTCAACGCTTCCACCGCGTTCTTCTTGATGGACGGCAACGTCGTCGGAATCCGCCCCGCCGCCATCGCCGCGTTGACCAGCCGCGACGGCGCGCCGTAGATGTGCGACGGCCGATTGTGACAATCAATGCAATCCATCCGCCGCGTGCTGGACTTCGCGACCTGCTCCGCCGTCAATGCGCCTTCCTGCGCCTGGTACACCGTGGTCTTGCCGGCGAGATCCGTGACGCGCACCCACGGAATCTTCTGCCGCACTTCGTCGGTGGCGATGTATTCGATCTGGCGCTGACCGCCCACGTGCCAATGGATGCCACCAACCGCTCCCTGCGACGGATCGCCGCCACCGATCTTCATCAACAACCGCACCGTCCACGCCGTGTTCGTTTCGTCGGCGAGGAAATGCGTGTTGATGCGTTCGGCCGAACTGAAAAACTTCTGCGGCCAATGACATTGCTCGCAGGTGTCCTGCGCCGGGCGCAGGTTCTTGATCGGCGTCGGAATCGGTTGCGAATATTTGTGGGCGAGCACGGAATAGACCTGGTAACTGCCCGACAGTTTGGAGCGCACGAACCAGCCTGCGCCCGGCCCGATGTGGCATTGGACGCACGCCACGCGCGCGTGCGGCGAGTTTTGGTAAGCTGTGTATTCCGGTTTCATCACCGTGTGGCAAACCCGCCCACAGAACTCGACGGACTCGGTAAAATGGTACGTCCGATAACTCCCCAGCGCCGACACCATCAAAAACACGAACACCCCCACCACGGCCATCAAGAACCGCCGCCGTTGCCGCGGATCGTTCAGGTCAATCTTCGGGAACGCCGTCACCTCCCCGGCCGCCGCGAATCGCCGCCGTCGCCGGTCGATCCACGCACCCCAGAGCATCAGCGCAAGTCCTGTCGCCATCACCCCCGGCGCAATCAGGTAGCTCAGGATGCCGACGTAGGGATTGGTGCGTTCGGCAAACAGATTCATCGCCAGAAGACAGACCGCCGAGAAAAATCCGCAAGCTGCCACGACCGCCCCGAAAAGGCCGATCCAATTCTGTATGAAAAACAAGCGACGCGGTTTCATTTGCCCACGCCTATACACCACGCCCTTGTCACAATCAAGGGCAGCAGCCACACATCACAACTGCAGCTTCGCCGCCAGTTCCGTGCGGCCAAGTCCACTCACGCGCACCACCTTGTCGCGGCTGGTCGCGCCGGTGAGGATTTCGATTTGGCGCCGCTTCACGTCGAGCGTCTCCGCCAGCAACTCGATCAGCGCCTCGTTCGCCCGCCCATCTTCCGGCGGCGCGGTCACGCACACTTTCAACGCGTCGCCCTTCAAACCGGCGACGGCGTTGCGGCGCGCGCGCGGTTGGACACGCACCGCGAACGTCACGCCGTCCGCCGACTTGGTGAAACGCAGACTCACTTCTTGCCTTTCTTCTTGGCCTTCTTCGCCGGCGCATCCGCGCCGGGTTGGTCGGCAAAGGATGGAACTTGGAAGGCGATGAGCTTCGCCTGCCGGTCGTATTCGGCCTGCATCTGGGCGAGCAATTCCTTGTGCGCGGCATCGCGGGCGAGATTCTTCAACTCATACGGGTCGGCCTTCAAGTCGAACAACTCAGTCCACTCGTCGTGGCCGGGGTATTTGATGAGCTTGGCGGTGTCGGTGCGGACGGCGGTGACCAACGGGGTGTTGAACCCGCGCTCGTAGAAGTAACAGTAGAAGAATGCGCGGCGCCAATCGGTGTCGTGCGATTGTAGGGGCGACGCATGCGTCGCCCCTACCAGCAACGGTTTCCAGCTTCGTCCGTGCATTTCCTTCGGCACGGCAACGCCGGCGAAGTCGAGGAGCGTCGGCGCGAGGTCAATGTTAAGCGCCATTTGGTCAATGAGGCGGCCTTTGCCGGCAAGTTTCGGATAGCGGAGGAGCATTGCGATGCGCAGGCTTTCGTCGTAGGCGCTGCGTTTGTCGCCGAGACCGTGTTCGCCGAGGTAGTAGCCGTTGTCGCTGGCGAAGATGACGATCGTGTTGTCAGCGAGTTTGAGTTCGTCGAGCAAGGCGAGTAACCGGCCGACGTTGTCATCGGCGGCGGAAACGCAGCGGAAATAGTTGCGGATCTTGTCGGTGTCGCCAACGACGCCGGGATGTTTCAGCGTGAGGTCGGTTTTGTAAATGGCGGGGCTGGTGAGGTTGGGCACGGGACGAGCCGCGACATTGGAATAACGATCCTTGGCGCGCGGTGGTGGATCCCAAGGGCCGTGAGTGGCCTTGTAGCCGATGGCGAGCGAGAACGGTTTGTTTTTGTTGGCGCGGATGAAATCAATGGCGAAATCGGTGGAGACATCGTCTATCCAACCGGTGGTGGGTTTGCTGACGCCGTTGATCTCGAAGGGGCAATCGAAGTACTTGCCCTGCCCGATGAAACTGGCGGAGTAATCGAAGCCGGGCCGCTGGCCGCTCTGGCGTCCCATGTGCCACTTGCCGATGTAGCCGGTCGTGTAGCCGGCGGCGCGCAACAACGTCGCGTGCGTGACGTTGTTCTCCGGGAACGGCGTGTGGTTGTTGACGATGCCGTTGCGGTGGCCGTAACAGCCGGTAAGAAAACTGGCCCGGCTCGGCGCGCAGAGCGAATTCACGACAAACGCATTTCGGAACCGCACACCCTCGGCGGCGATCCGGTCCATGTTCGGCGTCTGAAACCACGGGAACCGCGCCCGCTCGCCCTGTTCCTTCTGGACGCAACTCATCGCGTCCCAACGCTGGTCATCGGTGTAGATGAACAGGAAGTTCGGCCTGCCCGCCGCAACGCCGGCGCAACATGCTGCCAACAATAATGCCATCATGATTTTCATCGCTTCACCAATTCCTTTCCACTGAGGTTCTGAACTTCAACCTTAAAACCGTCGGGCGCTTTGAGCCGGTAGGCGAGCTTGCCACCGTCTTTCCACCAACGCATCTGGATCGGGCCGCACGCCGTTGGCATTGTGCCCTCACACCATTCGAGCGGCAGATCGGCGAGACGGAGTTGAAGTTTCTTGTGAACGGGATCCACCTGGTACAAGCCGAGCACGTCGCGGAAGAACACGTGCGCGGCGTGTGACGCGAAGCCGTGGTTGCAACTGGCCTGCGGCGCGTCGTGTTCCCAAAGTGTTCCGGTGCGCACGGCCATGAACAGCCAGTAGCCGATGGCTTCGTTGAGAATTTGCTTCGCCCGGCCATCCCGCGAGAGCAACTCGAACCGGAGCATGTTGCCGATGAAAGCGTTCGCGGGGTGAATTTCCGGATGCGCCTTCGTCTCTTTGCGTTGCGGACCGAAATCGGTGACGAGCGTCTTCCAGAGTTTCGGATGCGACTCCGGCGTCGCAAGGCCGAAGAAGAACGCGAAGTATTGGCAGACCTCGGTCCGGTTGCGCGTCACTTGGAGCTTGCCGTCTTTGCGGACGGCGTTGTCCACGAAGAACTCGCCGTCGAACGATTGTTTGCGAATCGTGTCGCGGATGCGCGCCGCTTTCTGCGCCAGTTCCGGACGGTTGTAGAGCTTGCCGGCCACGTCGAGCATGCGGGCATACAACATGTTCGATGGATAATTCACGTCCTGCACGAAGCTGTTGGCCTTCGACCACTCGACGAACACCCAGCCCGGCAATTTCTCCAGCAAGCCATCCTCGTTCTCCAGCGGCTTGAAAAAATCGAGCAACTTCATCACGCGCGGCTGGAGCGCGTCCACCAACTCGCGGTCGCCGCTGCGCTCGGCGTATTCCTCCAGTTGCGCGACGAACCACATCGCCCAGTTCGGAATGAATTGGCCGTTGTAGTGGTCGCTCGGATAGCACATCGGCAGCATTCCCTCCGGTAGGAACTCGAACTTCGCCGGGCGGAGGAAATTCTCGTAGAAGTTCTTCTCGACAATGGTGTCGCCGCACAAGTCGCGCGCGACGCGGGCGGTGAAGAAGCTGTCGCAAAGCCAGCCGGCGCGCTCGCGCGACGGGCAATCCATGAAGACGTCCACCGCGTTCTGCTCGAACGTACGGCGCGCGGCGACGAAGATCCGGTTGAAACGCTCGTCGCTGGTCGCGAACTTCGCCCGCATCGCGTCGGGGTTGACGTACTCACGCAAATAGACGTTCGATACATCGCAATCGCCCTCCAACACAATTAACTTGAGGTAGCGCAGCGTGTATGGCTCGAATGATTCGACCTGATAGGTGCCGGGTTCGAGTTCGTAGAGCACGATGTTCGTGCAGCCGAGACGTTTCCAGTTCACGTCGCCGTCGGAAAGAATCTCGTCGAACGTCGCAAACAATCGCGTCTTCGTCCGCGCCGTCACTGTGGCGCCAATGAAACCGCTCAGGTTGGCGCCGAAGTCGAGTGTGTGAAACGAGTTTGCCTTCAACGAGATATTCGCCGGCGCCGGGCCGGACGAGACATTCTTCACCGCTTGGAGTTCGAGTGACGGAATGGTCTCCAGTTCGTTTTCGGGAAAGCCGCCGAGCGTTGGCCCGATCTTCGTCAGTGCGCGGTCTTTCCAGACTTTCTTCGGCATCTCGCCCTTTGCGACCGTTCCCGACGCAACGTGCGCCACCGGTTTCACAGTCGCAAACGTCGGGTACGGCACTCGTCGCGGCGCGAGTTCCTTCGCGGCTACAACGGCGTATTTTACCGGCTCGTGCTTGCCCGGCAATCGCCAGACTTCGCTGAACGGTCGCTGGAAACTGTAGCGCGCCACCTTCTGGACGCGCTCGTGGAAAATGCTCGCCTCGAATCCACTGGCGCCGGTTGCCGCGAGCACCTTGCCGCCTGCGACAATCTCCGCTTGGAGGAACGACGGCTGGTCGAGCAGGTAGAAACTGTTCGCGTTGTATCCAGCGACTTGAATCGTCACCTCGTTGCGCCCCGGCGGAAGCGGCCACTCGTCCACGCGGTAGAACCCGTGTCCCGCTCGCGCCGGGCCGTGCGCGATGAACTGACCGTTCACAAACACGCGATAAAGTGTCGCCGCCGTCAGCCGTAACGTGGCTTGCTTGGCGTCAACTGCGGCGCGGAAACTGACGAAAAGGTTCTTTTCCTTTTCCCGTCCTTCCGGCCAGACGGGGCGAGCCGATTGAAACTCAACCGCCCACGACGAGGAAGCGACGCACAGTGCCAGCAAACAAATCACCGCGAAGTTCATTTCCTCTTCTTTGCTGTCGGCTTCTTGTCCAACTGTTCCAGCGCGGCCTGCGCTTGCTGTTTTTCCGTGGCGCGCGGGGATGCTCCCACAACCTTCTTCAACCACGACGCCTTCTCAGTCTTCTCCAGTGCCGACTGCTGGACGATGCGAATCGCGCCCCGTGCCGCCAACACGCGCGACTTCTCATCGGCCGCATCGCGGCACAACACAATCAACGGTTCCAGTGCTGATTCATCGCGCCAGTCCGCCAGCGCACGCACCGCCGCTTCGCAGTAGTTGCCCTTGGTCGCCGCAACGACGGCGTCGAGCGCCGCTTTGCCGCCAAATGCCGGCAGTAGCGCCAGTCCCCACGACGGAACCTTCACGAGCGCCGCAACACAACTGGCGTTGTCGGCGATGCGCGGCGCAGCGGCGGCGATTGCCTTGGTGGCGTCGTCACGGACTTTGTCGTCCTTCGATGCGAGAGCGATGAGCTGTTCGACTTCGCTCGGTCCGGCGAGCGCGCCGAGCGCAGCAAATGCCTGTTTCGAGACAGACGGGTTCTTGATGAGCGGCATCACGGCGGCGACCTGCGAACGGGCGCGCCGCGCGGCGAGCAGTTCGAGCGCGGTGGCTTGCGACACCGGTGATGCCAGCGCCTTCGCGATCTCGGCGTCAACTTGTGTTCCGGAAATGTTCCGGAGCGCCGATGCGGCGACTTGGCGAACGGCTTCATCGTTGTCGCGCAGGCACTCGATTATCAGCGCGGCATGTGCGGGGTCGGCCCGGCGTCCGACGGCGTCAAGAAGATGGACGCGGCGTTGTCCTTTTGCCACGCCAGCGGCGGCGATCAGTCCGACGGCGGATGGCATCCGCGCGAGTTGACGGACGACTTGTTCGCGCACGGAGCGGTCGGGATCGTCGAGCATAGCGAGCAACGTCGGTTGCGCCGAGTAGCCGCGGACGGTGGCGAGCAGCGCGACGGCGCCGCAACGTGTCGCCGGCGATTTGGCGTGGAGGAGGTCGAGTGCGACAAGCGCCGGTTCGATCTTGCGTCCGATTTCGAGGAGGCTTTCGCCGTGGCGGAGGTAAGCGGTCGCGTAGGCTTCGTCGGAGATGCGCGCGTGCAGGAATCGGGCGGCGCGGCGCGAGGTGGTGCGACCAAGCGCGTAGAGACAAACGTCTTTCAGGTCGCCCTTGGCGGTGTCGAGCCGTCGGGTGCAGTCGCCAACGACTTCGGAGGAACCGAGGTCACCGAGTGCCTTGATGATCGCGATGACGCGCGTGTCGTCGGCTTTCGGAAGCGCGGCGGCAAGCGTGCGTTCGGCTTGCGGGCCGCCGGTGCTGACGAGTTGTCGGATGGCGGGATCATCGGGAATGTTCACCGACGCCGCGAGGAGGATGATGGCGAGAATGTTCATAGGTGCCAAGGGGAGCGCATCGGTTGGTCAATGAGACGGTTGGCTTCGTCATCGCCGATGAAACGCAAGGCGACGGGATCGAACTTCAAGGCGCGTCCAAGCTTCACGGCGCAGGCGGACATCTGGACGACGATGCAGGAGCGCGCGGCGTTCTGCTCGTTGAGGACGAACGGCTGGCGCGTGAGGACGCACTTGCGGAAATCGTCGTTCGCCGGCGGAAGGTCGGGCAGGTCGGCGATTTTGCGGGCAAGGTTCGGGATGGTGGAGCGGAGGCCCGGCCAGATTTTGCCGAGAGGGCCTTCGAGATAGGGCGCGTCGGTCTCGCGGTTGTCGCCGTCGAGGATGATCGTGCAGCCGTCGGCGTATTTCAACGTGACGCGGCGCCACGGAATGACCGCGTCGGCCGGTTGCGGCGGCGTGTCAACCTCGACGCTGACCGGACTGGTGTCGTCCTTGCCGAGGATGAACTGGACGGGATCGAGATAGTGTTGTCCCATGTCGCCGAGGCCGCCGCCGTCGTAGTCCCAGTAGCCGCGGAAACTGCCGTGGACACGATGTCGAAAATATGGTTTGAACGGCGCAGGGCCGAGCCAAAGGTTGTAGTCGAGGTTGGGCGGAACAGGTTCTGGGGGGACGTCGGTCTTGCCGCTCCATGTTTCGAGTTTCCAGTTGAAGCCAGTGGCGGCGCCGACGATGACCTTGATTGGCCAACCGAGGAGGCCGTTGGCGACAATTTTTCGCAACGGCGCCGCCGGCGTGCCGAAGCCGTAAAGGCTGCTGGTGAAACGAAACCAGGTGTTGATGCGGAAGATTCGTTGCCGGCGCTGGACGATGTCACGGGACCGGATGATCTCGCCGATGGTGCGCGCCATTGGTTTCTCGCACCAAATGTCTTTGCCGGCCTCGGCGGCCAAGACCGTCATCAGCGCGTGCCAATGCGGCGGCGTGCAGATGTGGACAATGTCAATGTCGCGGCGCGCGAGGATTTCGCGAAAATCGCGGTAGCCTTTGACTTCGGGTGTTTGTTTCTTCATCCGGTTGGCGAGGCGTTCGCTGTCAACGTCGCAGAGCGCGAGCAGCCGTCCGTCGGTCATCGGGAGATGCGAGGCGCTGATGCCGCCACAGCCAATGATGGCGCGCGTAAACTGTTCGCTTGGCGGTGTGTGGCCGGGGCCGCCCAACACGTGTCGCGGAACGATGGTGAACACGCCGGCGGCGGCGACGGTGCGGATGAAATCACGGCGAGAGAATCTGGATTCCATAGTCTGCTCTATTTAGCTGGTGTCAGCGTCACTGGCAAGACGCTTTCTGCGTGACGACGGATTGCCGGTCGGATATTTTCACGGGCCATCATGCGATGGCAATGGATGTTTGTGTTTTTGGCGATGACAGTCGTGCCGGCACGATTGTGTGCTGAGCCGCTGGCCGAGGAAACAGAAATCAGCATCACATGCCAGTTGATGCAGGCGCCCAGCATCGGCCAAGTCCCTGTTTTCGCGATGACGAAAGAGTGCGAAGAATGCAAAGGGACCTACCACTACAAACTCTGGCTTCCGAAAGGCTACAACGCCGCGCCGCAACGCCGTTGGCCCTGCATGTTCATGGCGTCCGCCGGCGGCAACGCCAAGATGGGGCAAATGGCCGGCTGGCTCAAAGCCAACCGCTACATCGTCGTCATGCTCGTCGAATCCAAGAACGGCCCGTGGGCGCCGATCATCGGCAATTTCCTCGCGGCGCACGACGATGTTGTCAATCGCGTCCGCATTCAGGAAGGCTTGAAGTTTGCCACCGGCATGAGCGGCGGAGCGCGCGCCAGCTCGATGTTCGTCCAACTCCGAGCCGGTTTCTGCGGCCTGATTCTGCAAGGCGCCGGCGCAGCCTACGATCCGCAGAACCGTTACGCCGCGACCGGCCTCCGCCAGAACGCCGCGCTGTACATTGCGATGACCGTTGGACGGAAAGATAACAACTTCGGGGAAGCCAACCGCATGAAGAACCTCATTCCGTCGAATCGTTTCTTCGCGGTGGAATTTGATGGCGGCCACGTCTGGGCGCCCGCCGACGTTTTCGGGAAAGCCATCACATGGACTGAGCAATGCGTTTACGACACTGGCACGACCAACCCCGTATTGAGGCCGATTTATCTCACGCGGTTCGGCGTTCTCGCCGACAAGTGTGTCGCAGCAACCACGCCGGAAAAACGCAGCAAAGCCGCCGAGGCTGCGCTCGCCTACGCGCGCCTTCGCAATCTCGCCGGCGACCCGGCGGTTGCAGCGCAATTGGCGGCTTTGCGCACCGGGAAAGCACCATGAAGCGATTCCGTTTTCTCGTTTGTCTTGTGGCTGCCGCCGTGTTGGCGGCGGAACCGGATGCCGACCGCGTCCGCGCGCTCGTGAAGCAACTCGGCGCCGACACCTTCAAGGAACGCGAGGCGGCGCAGAAGGAGTTGTCAGCGATGCCGCGCTCGGTGGTGCCGGTGCTGCGCGAGTTTGAGAACACGAAAGACCCGGAAATCAGGGAGCGCGTGCAAACCACGATTCGCACAATCATGACCGACTCCTCGCGGATGCCGCACAAGGTTTACGTCTATCATGAGGGCGAGTCCGTCAAGAAACCGTCAAGACACAAAGCTGGGATCGCCGACTTCGCGCAAGGAACCGTCTCCATTTGCCACACCAACGGTCGCTCCAGCGCGTCGGGAGATTTCGCGCAGCGTTTTGTCCCGCCCGGAAACAAAGCGGGCGCCATTGCCGTCCAGATGTCTTCAAGCTCCTCGATGGGCGGATGGTTGAGTTTGGATTTGCGCGCGGACAAGGATGGACGCCCTGACAGCGGCGTGCTGGCGCGCTCGTGGCTGCGCGTGGAGAAAGGGCGGGCGTCGCGCAGTGGCTACGCCGTGTTTCCGCTGCCGGACGCGACGTTGGAACCGGGGAAACCGTATTGGTTCACCATGACCGAACATCCTGATCCAAATCAAAGAAGCCGCACAATCACCAGCCATCGTTTTGGTCCCAACGTCGACAAGACGGAGTTTCGTTTGGTGCGCAACAACGACGAGCCAAGCGGCTGCGCGAACTTCCTGCTGCTCGCTGATTGTCCGCTGCCGCCGTGGCTGCGGGAGGCGACCGAGGAGGAACGCAAAACGCTTCCAGTCCCGCCGGTGTCGGATTTCGAATGGTGGAAGCGCAATAGATCAGTCGAGGAGTAAGCTAACAACCAAGGAGATCTCATAATGCAAGCGATCAAGAATCGGATTCGTTTTGTGCTCGTGGCGTTGTTGTTCCTGTGTGCCAGCTTTGTTGGGGCGGATAGCAAGGACTTTTCCATCGTGGCACTGCCGGACCCGCAGTTTTATGCCTCGGAGTTTCCGGATGTTGGCATGGCGCAGACTGAGTGGATCGCCAAGAACGTCGAGAAGTTCCAGATCAAGTTCGTGGTGACGATGGGCGACATGGTTGACGCCGGCTACAAGGAGGAGCAGTTCAAGAACTCCGTCCGGTTCATGAACAAGCTCAACGGCGTGGTTCCTTACGGCGTGGCCTGCGGCAATCACGACCTGAAAGACGGCAAGAAGGACGGCTACACCAGCCGCAAGTTCGTTGAGTACTATGGCCCGCAACACTTCAAGAAGTATCCTTGGTACGGCGGAGCCTCCAAGTCGGGATTCAGTTCGTATCAGTTGTTCTCTGGCGGCGGAATCAAGTTTCTGGCGCTCGAATTGACCGTCTCTGCGCCGAAGTCCGAAGTCGAGTGGGCAAAGCAGGTCATTGCCAGTAACCCCAACGTCCCTGTCATCCTGACCACGCACCAGATGCTTAATCCGAAAGCTGAATTTGGTAAAACTCCTGCGTTCAAAGCTGCTGACCGCCTAGCGCCTGTTGCGATTTGGGAACAACTCGTCGAACCGTCGCCGCAGATATTCATGGTTCTCTGCGGCCACTACCACGGCGAGGCGCACATCACGAAGACGACGCAAGCCGGACAGTCCGTGCACGTGGTTCTGCAAGATTACCAGAAGGACCCGAACGGCGGAAATGGCTGGCTTCGCATCTTCACGTTCCGGCCCGAACAGAACCGTGTTGAGATCCAGACCTACTCGCCGACGCTCAATCAATACAAGAAAGAGCCTTCAAGCGAGTTCAGTCTGCCGCTGGACTTCAAGCAGCTTGCCCGCTGAGTCCCGTCACTTCACCACGGGGCGCAGGACGATGTTGCGGTAGCTGACGCTGGTGTGGTCGCCTTGGAGGAAGATCGGGCCGGGCTTGAACTCGTCGGACGTGAGCGCGCCACCGGTGACTCCCAGCAACGGCTGGTTGTCTATGATGGTCTTGCCGTTGAGAATGATGGTGGCATGGCGATCCACCAACGTCATGTCCATCGTCTGCCATTCGCCCGCGGGTTTCTCGGCGGCGACCGTCGGACAAATGCGACTGTAGATACCGCCCATGTTGTGCGGGTCAAGCGGCTTGCCACAGGAGTCGGATACCTGCACCTCGTAAATGCCGCGCAGGTAAACGCCGCTGTTGCCGTTCTTCGGCACGCGGACTTCCAGCTTGAGATTGAAGTCCTCAAACTCGCGCTCGGTGCGGAGGTTCGCGTAACGCTTGTGCGGCTTGCCTTCTTGCTGCGGCGCGTTGTTGTCGAGCACACCTGCTTTCACACTCCAACCACTGTTCTCATTCATGGTCTTCCAGCCGCTGAGGTCTTTGCCGTTGAACAACACGACCGATTTACCAAACTTCACCTTCTTCAGGTTCGGACGCGCCGGCAACGCAGGAATCCGTTTGCCGGTAAGATCGGCCTTGTTGAGCTCCTTGCCGGCCTGGTTGCGCTTGACAGTGGTCAATTTCATCGCGTCACCGTCGAGCGTGGCGGTGATCGTCTCGGTGATGATGTTCTCCTTGCCATCTTTTCCTTTGGGCTTTTGGATGCGCATGACAATCAGTTTATTGCCTTCGATTTTGACGCTTGCCACTGGCAGGACGCTACCGCCGCCCCAGAGAACGGAGGCTTGGAGCGCGCCCTCTTTCTCCTCGACGCCGAGCCACCCGGCGCCGCCGCCGGGAATGGTCAGCGCCCAGCGACCGATAAATGGATTGTTGGATGCAGCCGACACGATGGCGGCGAGGCTGAGCGCCGCGAGGAAGCAAAGTGATTTTTTCATGGCAGACGTATCCACGTTTTAGTGTCTTGGTTCAAGAAAAGAATATTCGCTTGTGAGGCGGCGCATCGTCGCGTTAGGATGACGACCATGCACAACATCAGTCGCCGCACATTTCTGCAAGCCACCACGGCCGCGCTGGCGCTCGGTTCCGGAATTGTTCCGGCAGCCGAAGCTTTCCAGTTGCGATACATCCTCGCGTCGAGTTTATACGGCACGTTGCCGCTCGACGTGATTCTGCCGGAAGTCCGCAAAACCGGCGCGGACTCGATTGACATCTGGCCGCTCAAACACGGCAACCAGCGAGAGCAAATCGCCGGGATGGGCAACGAGAAGTTTGCCGCGCTGCTCAAGAAGCACAACGTTGAGCTTGGCTGCCTCACCCGGTACGATCTCGGTGCATTCAAGCTGGAACCGGAGATCGAGTTTGGCCGACAGTTTGGCGCCAAGCTCATCGTCACCGGCAGCGGCGGCTCCGGCAAGCTCGCCGGCGATGACCTCAAGCGAGAGTTGAAGGCGTTCGTGGAGAAATTGAAACCGACGGTCGAGATCGCCACCAAGGCCGGCATCGTCATTGGCATCGAGAACCACGGCAACTGCATGTTGGCGACGCCCGATTCGATCCGCTGGCTCGCGGAGTTCTCGCCGTCGCCGAATCTCGGCATTGCGCTCGCGCCGTATCATCTGCCGCAGGACCCGGCGCTGCTGGCGAAGTTGATCGAGGAACTCGGCCCGAAGCTCGCGCTTTTCTACGCATGGCAATACGGGAAAGGCTGCATGAAACCGATGCCGAAAGACGAAGAGATGCAACAACTCCCCGGCCGCGGTTCGCTCGATTTCAAACCGTTGCTGGCCGCGCTCCGCAAGATTAACTATCGCGGTTGGACTTCCGTCTTCATGCATCCGACGCCGCGCGGCATCCCCATCATGCCGACCGCCGGCGAAGTCACCGCCGCAGTCAACCAAGCGCGGAAATACTTGGAAGCGTGCGCAGCGGCAAGGAAGAAGTAAGAATGCAGAAGGAAGAAAAGAATTTGCGACCGGGTTGTAGCCGCGGCGCTCTGTCGCCGCGCATTCCCGGCACGCCGGCAGAGCGGCGTGGCTACAACAATGCAGATTCTGCGAAGAACGATCCTAATTCTTCCTTCTTCCTTCATACTTGCAGTCGCCGCACGTGGTTGCGGCGCGCGGCTGCCGTAGTCGTCGTGCCGACGATCATTCCCGCGTCTGTGATCGGCAAAGGTGATCGCCCATCGCCGAGCAACCGGATCACATTGGGCATGCTCGGGCTTGGCAGCATGGGGCTGCGTCACGTGAAAGGTTTTTTGCAGCAGTATGATTCACAGATCACCGCTGTCTGCGACGTTGACGCGGCGCGGCGGAAAGAAGCGGCACAGGAAATCAACCAAGTTTATGGCGGCGATTGCGCGCAGTTCAATGATTTCCGTGAGCTGATCGCGCGCAAGGATGTTGATGCGCTCTGCATCGCGTTGCCGGACCATTGGCATGCGATTCCGGTCATCATGGCCGCGCGCGCCGGCAAAGCCATCTACGGCGAGAAACCGCTCGCGCTCACTGTTGCCGAAGGGCGCGCGATGGCTGATTGTATCAGGCAGACCGGCTGTGTCTGGCAGACCGGCAGTTGGCAGCGTTCGACGTGGCAGTTCCGGTTCGGCGCAGAACTTGTTCGCAACGGACGAATTGGCAAACTCCTGAAAGTCGAAGTCGGCAATCCCGATACCCCGACGATTGGCCCGCAACCGTCCATGCCGGTGCCGGATAAGTTCGATTACGAGATGTGGCTCGGGCCTGCGCCGTGGGCGCCGTACACGGAGAAACGTTGCCATTGGAATTTCCGATGGATCTTCGATTACTCCGGCGGCCAACTGACCGACAACGGCGCGCATGACATTGACATCGCGCACTGGGGCATGGACTGCGATTACACCGGCCCGGTGACGGTCGAGGGCACGGGCGAGTTTCCCAAAGATGGTCTTTGGAACACCGCCGGGAAACATCACCTCGTTTGCCGGTATGCGAATGGTGTGGAGATGTTTATCGGCGACCGTTCACGGTATCCGGGCGGGGTGCGCTGGATTGGTGAGCGCGGCTGGGTTCACGCGACGCGCAGTGGTCTCCAGACGGAGCCGAAGAGCCTGCTCCGCGAAGGCCTCCGCGGCGGCATGGCCGGCAACCTGATCGACCGGCAGGATCACCGGCGCAATTTCCTCGACTGTATCAAGACACGCGCCGGGACCGTCGCCCCCATCGAGGTCGCGCATCGCTCGATCACCGTTGCGCATCTCGGCAACATCGCCATGTTGCTTGGTCGGAAGATTCGCTGGAACCCCGACACGGAACAGATTCTCGACGACCCGACCGCTACCGGCATGCTCTCTCGCGCCTACCGCGAGCCGTGGAAACTATGAACATCAATCGAAGACAATTCATCGCTGCTGCGATGCTGGCACCGCCAGTCTTGTCCCTTGGAGGTGTGCCAACTGTGAAATTCATTCGCATCAAGTCTGTTGATTCCAACTTCGAACGCGAGCCGCTCGTCCGCCCGTTCGGTTTCAAGGGCGGCTACCTCACCGAGGCTTGGCAGACCGCTGCCTTGCTCGAAAGCGACTCCGGCTTGCGCAAGATCGGCCTCGCCACCCAAAGCACACTCTGGTCCGACGCCTCGGTCTTCACCGCGCACTCCGAATCCGGCGGGAACGCCTTGATGTTCGCGCTCACCGAACACGCATTACAGATGCTCAAGGGCCAGACGTTCAGATCGCCCGTCCAACTCCTCGACAGCATCCTCGACGAACTGTACCGGTACGGCCAGAAGATCACCGCCAACAATCATCTCCGGAAGACTTTCGTCCTCAACTCGCTCGTCGGCGTGGACCAAGCCGCGTGGCTGCTGTATGCCGCCGAGAACGGCATCAAGAATTTCGACGCGATGATTCCTGCCGCCTACAAACCGGCGCTCTCACACCGCCACAAACTCGCCGCCTGCATCCCGCTGATGACGTACGGTGTTCCCATCGAGGAAATCAAGGCCGCCGCCGAGGATGGTTTCTTCTTCATGAAGATCAAAATCGGCCAGCCGGGCACGCAGGAGGAAATGCTCGAAAAAGACAAGGCCCGGATCAGCGCCATTCACGCCGCCATCGGCCAAGTCCGAACGCCGCACACCAAGTCCGGACGCCTTCCGTATTATTTTGACGCCAACGGTCGTTACGAGAAGAAGGAAACACTCCTGCAACTCCTCGACCACGTTCGCAAGATCGGCGCGTTCGACCAAATTGCCATCGTCGAAGAACCATTTCCCGAAGAACTCGAAGTCGGCGTGAAAGACATTCCGGTCCGGCTCGCCGCTGACGAAAGCGCACACACCGACTGCGACGCCCGTCGCCGCATCGAAATGGGTTACCGCGCCATCGCGCTAAAACCCATCGCCAAAACGATGAGCATGAGCATGAAGATCGCCCAAGCCGCGCACGAGCAGGGTGTGCCTTGTTTCTGCGCCGACCTCACCGTCAATCCGATTCTCATCGAGTGGAACAAGGCCGTTGCCGCGCGGCTCGCGCCATTCCCCGGTCTCGGTACCGGTCTCCTCGAAACCAACGGCCACCAGAACTACAAGAACTGGCAGACGATGCGCTCCTATCTTCCCATGCCCGACGCCGCGTGGGACAAGGTGGAGAAGGGTGTTTTCCATCTCGATGCCGACTACTACCAGCACGACGGCGGCGTTTTCCTGCCCTCAACGCACTACGAACAGATGTTCGCCAAGCCGCACTAACCCAGCGCAGCCGGAACAAGCCGAGCGGAGCGAGACGCCGAGGGTGAGGGCGGCAAACCGGAACATTCTACTCGCGCTTGGCTACGGCCTTGAAGAACATGTAGTTGAAAGTCCCGTCGGGACGGTCGGCGACTTGGTTTAAGTCGAGAATGCCTTGCCGCCCGTTCGCTCGTCGGTGAAGCCGAGTTGAAGCGACTGCGCCTTTACGCCTTCGACCATGGCGATGATGGTCTTGCGAACGAAACCGTCCACCCAATCCGGCCGGCTGGCGTCGCAATAGACAGCGCGCGGCCACACTCGCACGTTGGCGAAACCAGCCTCGGTCACCAGCGGAAAGAGTCGCCGGCCAATCAGGGAATCGCCACCGAGCCGGGCTTGGGCGCGGATGAGACATTGCCAGACGGTTTGCGACGCCGGTGTTTCAGGATGCCAATAGCAGGAGCCGTGGTCGCCTTCGATGACCGTGATCGTGCCGCCGTGTTTGAGAAGAGGGTGCAGTTTCCGTAGCGCGGCGACCGGGTCAGTGAGATGTTCGAGCACGTGACAGACAAAGACGTGATCGAACATCGCCGCGGGAAACGGCATCGCGAAGATGTCAGCCTGTTGAAATGTGACGTTGCACAGGCCGTGTTCTTTGGCCTTGGCCAGCGACTCGGCAGAAATGTCCGTGCAGACAAACCGCGCACCGGGATTGCGTGAGGCGAGCGTGACGGTCTTCGCTCCGACACCACAGCCGACTTCCAACACGAGGCTGCCGGCGGGATAGCTGGTGTCGCTGAGCAGGAGTTCGCGCAACGTGGCGGCTTGATCGCAGAGCCGTTCGGCTTCGCGCTCAGAGTAGCCGTGGACGTAATCGTCGCGAATCGTAGTCTAGCCCTGACGACCGGAGACGCCCTTGGTGCCGGCGGTGATGGCTTTGGCTTTTTCCTTTGGACGCAACGCGCGGACGGCAGCGCCAGCGAGCCACATTTCGCTGTTGCGAAGGGCAGCGATTTCCTTGGCGAGACGTGCCGGGTAATTCTTGGCGCCACAGGTCTTGATGACGTGCTCAGCTTCCGCGCCAGAGGCGACCTGTTTGTAGAGTTCCTTGAAGACCGGCATCACGGCCTTACGGAATTTCGGTTTCCAATCGAGCGCGCCGCGCTGGGCGGTCTGCGAGCAGTTGGAATACATCCAGTCCATGCCGTTCTCGTCCACGAGGCGGATGAGCGACTGGGTCAGTTCCTCGACGGTCTCGTTGAACGCTTCGCTCGGTGTATGGCCGTGTTTGCGGAGCACGTCGTATTGGGCTTCCATGACGCCCGCGAGGCAGCCCATGAGGACACCGCGTTCACCGGTGAGGTCGCTGTTGGTTTCGTGCGGAAACGTCGTCGGGAACAAGTAGCCGGAGCCGATGGCGATGCCGATGGCGAGGCAACGTTCCTCGGCGCGACCGGTGGCGTCCTGATGGACGGCGTAGCTGGAGTTGATGCCGGCGCCGCTGAGGAAATTCCGACGGACGTTGAGGCCGCTGCCTTTGGGGGCAACCATGATGACGTCAACGTTCTTCGGTGGGACAACGCCGGTCTTCTTGTTGTAGGTGATCGAGAAACCGTGCGAGAAATAAAGCGCGTCGCCGGGCTTGAGGTTCTTCTTGATGGTCGGCCACACCGCGCGCTGGGCGGCGTCGGAGACGAGCATCTGGATGATGGTGCCGCGCTTGACCGCTTCCTGGATGGGGAACAACGTCTTGCCGGGCACCCAGCCGTCGGCAACGGCGCGATCCCAGTCGCGCTTGAACTCGGGGGCTTGGCCGATGAGGACGTTGAAGCCGTTGTCCTTCATGTTCAACGCCTGCGCCGGGCCTTGGACGCCGTAACCGATGACGGCGATGGTTTCCTTCTTCAGGATTTGCCGGGCTTTCGCCAGTGAAAATTCCTTGCGTGTGACGACGGTTTCCTTGGTGCCGCCGAAATCAATGAGTGCCATGGTCTGTTTCTCCTGTAGGGTTTGTTTGAACGGCGTTAGAAGTAGCCTCCGAAATGCTTCAGGTCAAGTAGTTCGATTGGCTTTCTTGTTGGCTTGTCGTCTCAGTTGTGGCGGTTAGGGGTTGAGGCGGACCCGGTAGAAGCTGGCAGATCGGTTTGTGGCGCCGCCGCTGTGGAGATAGTTCGTGGTACTCTCCGCAGTGCCCGGAATGGCGAAGACAGGGCTGAGGTCGGCGAAACCAGCGTCGGGGGTGGAATTCGTCTGGACGACATAACTGTGGCCGCCAACGACTGTCCATGTGACCTGCACGTCATTGCCAATGATTGCGATGTCAACGATCCGCAAACGGGAGAAGCTATTGGTGGGATTCGTTCCGGCCATCATCTCCTGAGAATTCGATATTCCATCGCCATCGGCGTCGCCAGTGGCGGTCAGGACGCTTCCATTGTTGACAAAGGTGGAGTGAAAGTTGGCGGTGCCGACAATGAGGGCGTTGTTGACAACGGGACCGTAGAAGTCGAGGACACTGCTGCCGTCCGCCCAGATTGTGCCGTTGTTTGTGAACGTATTGTTGAGTTGCAGGGTGCCGCCGAGGATGGCGATGGCGCCGCTGTTGTGGATAAAACCGCTCCCGGCATTGGTGGCGATCAGATTGTTCGCGCGGAGAGTGCCGCCATTGAGGGTGAGGGTGCCGCTGGAACCGGAGCTGAATGCGAGATAGACGTTGTGGGCACGTACCACGCCGCCATTGGCGATGCTCAGCGTGTTGTTCGTACTCGAATAGCCGATGAAAAGATTGGAACTGGAGTTCCAGACGCTGCCGGGACCAGCGACAAGGACAGCATTGTTGACTCCCCCGGTCGGAGCAAGTGCGCCGCCACCGATATACGCATTCTGGTTGGACACGGTGCCGCCGTCAGCGATGGTCAAGCTGTTGCTGGAGCCCCAGTAGCCGACATTGATGTCGCCGTCGCAGTTCCAAAGCGAGTCGGAGCCGGTGACAGTGACGGCGTTGCTGTTGCCGCCGTTGAGACCGCTGCTGTAAGTGCCGATGGAACCGCCTCCCCAGCCGGTGATCACTGTGCCGCCGTTGGTAATGGTCAGGCGGTTGCCGAAGCCCATGTAGCCGACGCTGAGGAAGAGATTGCTCCAGACGGCGCCGGCGCCGGTGACAGCGACTGCGTTGTTGCTACTGTTCAGGTTGAGGCCGATGCGGCCGTAAGTGCTGAACACAGTGCCGCTGTTGGCAATGGTCAGGCTGTTGCCAGTACCGGACGTGCCAACATTCAGAGTACCGTTGTTGTTGATCCAGAAGGCCCCCAAGCCGGAGATCGAAACCACATTGCTGCGGGCGCTGAGGCGGCTGCCGATTTCGCCATAGAGGGCGATGACGCCGCCACCGTTGGTGATGCTCATTCTGTTGTGCGAGCCATAGTAGCCAATGATGAGGTAACCTTGGTTGGACCAGACGGAGCCGGTGTCGGTGACGATGGCGGCGTTATCAGAACTGTTGGAGGTGTATCCGAGGTAGCCCGAGGCATTGCTCAACACGGCGCCGGCTTGGAGAATAAGCACATCGGCAAATATGTTGCTGCCAACGAGGTAGTTGCCGGGCCAATTGCTGGTGACGCCGTTGATGATGTTGGTCTGAAAACTGGCTGTGAATTGGGCGGCCACGGGCAGGGTGGTCACAAGAACGAACAATCCTACAGCAATGGTTCGACTCAAGCAGCGCAAGGCGAGATCCCTCAGAATTTGACGACGCAAATAGCAAAAGCGGTTTTCCCGTGTCAAGGATATTCACCAACTCACTGGTGCGCCAGCAAACGTTGTGAACCCA
>CAZNOK010000065.1:20279-23043 GCA_964574605.1 uncultured Verrucomicrobiota bacterium | reverse complement strand
TACGTGCTCGAACCCGGTGACCCCGGCTATGTGCCACCCGTCAATCAACCCCCAACCAAGAGGAAACGTATGAGACGCAATGTGTATTTCCCACTCCGTCAAGCCGACCAGATTATCTGGCTCGCCAACTTCGCCAACAAACTGCCCGGCTATGCCACCACCCTTGGCTTGACCACCGCGCAGGTCAACGCCGCCGTCGCTGACGCCCGATGGCTGATCTATATCATCGAGTCATGGCTCGGCGCGGTGCGCGCGTGGTCGCTGGCCTGCACCGACGCCGTTACCGTGGCCCAGAGCGGCGACGGCACGGCCTTGATGGCGCTGCCCGTGTTTACCGCGCCCGAACTGCCCGCAGGCGTCACCGCCGTCAACACCGGCGCGCTCGACCGCCTCTTCGCCCTCGTCCAGATCATCAAGGACAGCGGCAAGTGCAGCGACCCCATCGGCAGTGACCTCGGCGTGGTCGGTGCCGAGCAGGCCGGTCCCGACTTCGACACGTTCGGGCCGCAATTCAAAGTCAAACTTACCGCCAGCGGCGTGTTTCTGGACTGGGGTTGGGAGGGCTTCGCAGCGTTTCTGGACATGATCGAATTCCAAGTGGACCGCTCCGACGGCAAAGGCTTTGGGTTTCTGGCCAACGACACCACGCCCGGCTACACGGATACTTTTCCGCGGCCGGCGCAGCCCGTGAAATGGAAGTACCGCGCCATCTTTCGGGTCGGCGACCAACAAGTCGGCCAATGGAGCAACGATGTGAGCATCACCGTCGGGGGATGACCGTCGTGATGGAATCGCGCCGGGGAAAAGTCGTGTCCCCGGCGCGTTGCTGTTGTAGGATGTGAGTGCAATGAAGCTAGCGCGGGCAATAGCATTGTTGACCGGCCTCTTGATGGCCGGGAGCATCCACGCGCAATGGAACTACACGACCAACGCCGACAACACCATCACCATCACCGGCTACACCGGTTCCGTCGGCGTCGTGACCATCCCAGACACAATCAATGACTACCCGGTTGCCATCATTGGCAGCAATGCGTTCTATTACTGCACCAGTCTGACAAGCGTCACGATGGGCACCAATGTCACCAGCATTGAGTACAGAGCATTCCGTTCCTGCACTAATTTGATCAGCGTTATGATTGGCGACAGTGTTACCACCATCGGAAGCTCTGCGTTTTATTTCTGCATTGCCTTAACTAATATCGCGATCCCCAACAGCGTCATCGAAATCGGAGGCGGTGCATTCGGTTCCTGCAGCAACCTAACCAGCGTCACCATAGGCGACCATGTCGTGGCCATCGGCACCGCTACATTCAGTTCTTGCGCCAAGCTGACGAGTGTGACGATCCCCAACAGCGTCACAACCATCGGATACTCGGCATTCAGTTCCTGCAGTAGCTTGACCAACATCACGATTGGTACCAGTGTCACCAACATCGGGGAACTCGCGTTTGTTGACTGCACCAATCTGCCAAGCATCACAATCCCCAACAGCGTCATTAGCATTGAGGATGAGGCGTTCTGGGGCTGTACCAGACTGACGAGCATAACGATTCCCAACAGTGTCACAACCCTGGGGCAATATGTGTTCTTTCAATGCACCAGCCTGACCAACGCCGTGATAGGCAATAGCATCACTGATATTGGAGATGTGGCATTCTGTTACTGCTCCAACCTAACCGGCATTGAGATACCCAACAGCGTTACCAATATCGGTTATCAGGCATTCGCTTTCTGTTCCAACCTGCGCAACATTACAATCCCCAATAGCGTTATTAGCATCGGACAATTCGCATTCGACAACTGCAGTAGCTTGACCAATGTCGCAATAGGTAGCAATGTCATCAGCATCGGGTACGAGACCTTCTCTGAGTGCACAAGCCTGATTAACATCACGATTCCCAGCAACGTGACCAACGTCGGGGATAGGGTGTTCCAATATTGCAGCGCCTTGGCCAGAGTCTATTTTTTGGGCAATACCCCTAGTCTTGGTGGAGCTTCTGTGTTCTCGATGGCCCCCAATGTGACCGTATACTACTTGCCCCATACCGCTGGTTGGGGCGCGACCTTTGGCGGGCGTCCTGCCGTTTGCTGGAATCCGACAGCGCAGAACCTCGGTGTGCAGACGAACCAATTCGGATTCACCATCACCGGCAGCAGCAACTTGGTCATCGTGGTCGAGGCCTGCACGAACTTGGCCGAAGGTGTCTGGGTTCCACTGTCCACCAACACACTGACTGATAGCGTCTCCTCGTTCAGCGATCCGCAGTGGACGAATTATCCAAGCCGGTTCTATCGCTTTCGCGCGCCCTAGCGTGTGCCGTGTTTCCGCCTTCGCTAAAGCTACGGCGGACGAGCCGGGAATGTTCCGGTTTTCGTGTGTTCGGTGTGTTCCGTGGTAGATAGCTCCGCCCCGCTGTTCCGGGCGTCGGTTTTCCCGGTTGACATTTGAGAGTTCGCCGGTAAGATGTCGCGCCGTTTTCAAACCAAGGATATAACACGTCATGGCCAAAACACGTTCAGCCGCCAAGCAGGCACGCGCCAGTGTGCGCCGCCGCGAGCATAACCGCATCATCAAGTCGAGGCTCCACACGCTGGAGCGGAAGTTCATGAGTCTCGCGGAGGCGAAAAAGGCGAACGAAGCGGCGGAGACGTTGCGAACGTTGTTCTCGGCATTGGACAAGGCGGCGAAGGTGCAGGTTATCACGAAGAACCTCGCCAACCGGAAGAAAGCACGCCTGACCGCCCGCTTGAAAGCCGCCGC
>CAZNOK010000065.1:17631-20179 GCA_964574605.1 uncultured Verrucomicrobiota bacterium | reverse complement strand
TGACGGCCAGCGAGCCGTCGGTATGGAAGCGTTTGATGATGGCGTTGGTGATTTGGGCTTCCAGTTGCGGTGTGAACGTGTGGTTCTTGAACATCGGGACGGCGACGGAACTGTACGCGTTCTTGTGGACGGGGCCGAGTTTGTAGCCCGCGCAACCGCTCAGCAACACGGCGCTCAACAAACAGATGCATGATGTGAGTCGCTTCATTTCGATTGTGCTTTGCGTTCTTCGATTTGTTTCAACTGGAGGATTTTCTTCTGCGCATTGGCGGCCCACTCTGACTTGGGATTCTGCGCGATGACTTCGTTGTAGTAAATGAGCGCGGCTTTGTTGTTCTTGTTCTTCTCGTAGAACTGCGCGACGCGGAAGAGTCCCTTGGATTGTTCGACTTTCAACGCAACGCGATATTGGTCGGCCTTGGCGACGTTTTCCGTGCGCGGGTAGCGCGTCGTGTAATCGCTGAAGGCGGCGATGGCTTGGTTGGCGGCGTTCTGGTCGTACTCGGCGCGAGAGGCTTCTTTGCGGTAGGACAAGCCGATCTGGAACTGGGCTTTCTCGGCCATCGGTTCGTCGGGATAACGTTCGAGAATCTTCTCGTACGCACGGACGGCGGCGAGGTAGTCCTTTTGTTTCTCGTATGCCTGTCCGATCTGGAACTGGGCCTGCGGGCCGGATTTTCCGTACGGCGCGTTCTTGACGACCTGCTCGAAGATCTCAATGGCTTTCTCCAGGCTCGGGAAGATTTTCAACCCCCAAACCTTGTGGCGCTCTCCGCTGAGAAAACGATTGCCGATCTCGAACTGGCGTTGCAGGGCTGTCTCGAAATGCGCGCTGTTCGGATGCTTGGTGATAAGGTTCTGGTATTCGAGGTACGCCTTGTAGTGGTAACCGACAGCGCTCAGGCACTCGGCCAGCCCCAGACGGCCTTCTTCCACCGCAAACGCCGTTGGCCAGCGCCGGACCAGGCGGCGGAACGCGGTGATGGCGTCGCCGTATTGCTTTTTGGCTTGAAGGGCGCGCGCCAGTTCCAGTTGCTCCTTGGGGTTCTTGGCTGCGGTGATGCCGTGACGTTCGTACGACCAGCCTTCGCCCTTGCGCCAGACCAACGGCGCGGGACAATTGGTTGGCAGAATGAAACAGAAGAGCGCAATCAGCCCCGTCAACAATATGGTTCGTTTCCAATAAATCATGCGATGTGGCGCGCAGGCTACTACAGCCGGTTCGCAGCGTCAAGGATTGCGCTGCGATTATGTTCCTGCTACTGTCTCCGCGCACATGAGCAAACGCCAAGACAACCAGACCGCCTTTGATCCCATCGAGGCCTGCGTGGAGGACATCCGGCAGGGACGCATGATCATTGTCACCGACGACGCAGATCGCGAGAACGAAGGCGACCTCATCATGGCCGCCGAGAAAGTGACGCCCGATGCCGTCAACTTCATGGCCAAGCATGGTCGCGGCCTCATCTGTGTGCCGACCACCCAGCGCCGACTTCAGGCGCTCGGCATTGAACCGATGGTCCGCCAGAACCGCGATTCCTACCGGACCGCGTTTACCGTCAGCGTGGATGCCCACACCGGCATCACCACCGGCATCAGCGCCTACGATCGCGCGCACACCATCCGCATTCTGGCCGACGCGCACGCAGCGCCCGGCGAACTCGTTTCGCCCGGCCACATCTTTCCTCTTCAGGCCCGCGAAGGTGGCGTGCTCTGCCGCGCCGGGCACACCGAGGCATCCGTGGACCTTGTCCGCATGGCGGGTTTGTATCCTGTCGGTGTCATCTGTGAAATCCTCCACGAAGACGGCACCATGGCGCGGTTGTCGGACTTGTTGGCTTTCAAGAAGACCTTCGGCCTCAAACTCTGCACCATCCGCGATCTCATCGAGCACCGGCGCCAGCGCGAAAAACTCATCGCCTGCGAACAGGAAGTCGCGATGCCGACGGAGTATGGCGAGTTCAAGCTGCACCTGTACCGGTCGCTCGTGGACAACCAGCACCACCTCGCCCTCGTCATGGGCAACGTTCGCGGCAAGGACAACGTCCTCGTTCGCGTCCACAGCGAATGCCTCACCGGCGACGTCTTCGGTTCCCAGCGTTGCGACTGCGGCGACCAACTTCACGAAGCCATGCGACGCATCGCCGCCGAGGGCGCCGGTGTGCTCGTCTATATGCGGCAGGAAGGCCGCGGCATCGGGTTCGCGAACAAGATCCACGCCTACGCTCTCCAGGAAAAAGGGCTGGACACCGTCGAAGCCAACGAGAAACTCGGTTTCAAGCCCGACCTCCGCGAATACGGTCTCGGCGCCCAGATTCTCACCGACCTCGGTCTCCGCAGCATACGCATCCTGACCAACAATCCGAAGAAGATTGTCGGCCTTGAAGGTTTCGGTCTCAAGATTACCGAACAACTTCCCATCCGCATCACACCGACTCCCCACAACGTGAAATACCTCGAAACCAAAAAGAAAAAACTCGGCCACACCCTCTGACCATGCTTCGCGCCCACAAAACCCAAAAGAAACTTTCCGCCGCCGGCCTCCGCT
>CAZNOK010000065.1:7776-17621 GCA_964574605.1 uncultured Verrucomicrobiota bacterium | reverse complement strand
GCGTCGCGGCTGCTTGCTACAACCCTGAACTCGCCGACGCTCTCGTGGCAAGTTGCGCGAAGACGCTGCGCGACGCCGGCGCGCGCGACGTCCGAGTGTTGCGCGTTCCCGGCAGTTTCGAGATCAGCGCCGCCGCCGCGTGGCTCGCCAAGTCGCGACGCTGCGACTGCGTCATCGGCCTCGGCGTCATCCTCAAGGGACAGACCGCCCACGCCCACCACATTGCCGATGCCGTTGCGCACGGACTCACCGCCATCAGCATCGCCACCGGCGTGCCGGCGGTTTTCGGTGTCGTCACCGCCAACACCGTCGCGCAGGCTCGCGTCCGTTGCCTCAGCGCCAATTACAACCGCGGCCGCGAAGCCGCCGAGACTGCCATCACCATGGCCCGCCTATGGAAAAACCAGTAAAACATCCCGGCAAACGCCGGCACGCCCGCGAACTGGCCATCCAGTTCCTCTACCAGTTTGACCTCAACGGCGGTGCCCTCGACGAATCGCTCCCGTTGTTTTGGCGAACGCAAACCGACATCGCAGATCCTGTTCGCGTTTTTGCCGAGGAACTCATCCACGGCTGTGCCGAGCACCGCGAGAGCATTGACGAGAAGCTCCGCAAGTACACCGAGCACTGGGAACTCCCGCGCATGGCCGCCGTGGACCGCAATATCCTTCGGCTCGCCATCTACGAAATGACCTGCCGCGACGACATTCCGCCCGTCGTCAGCATCAACGAAGCCGTCGAGATCGCCAAGCGATATTCCACCCACGAGAGCGGCGCCTTCGTCAACGGCATCCTCGACCGGCTTCGCGCCGACCTTCCGCGCCCCGCGCGCACCGCAGGCAAATGAAGTTCGCCGACCTGCACTTGCACACCAGTTGTTCCGACGGCATCCTTGCGCCTGACGATCTGGTCTGCGTTGCGAAAGACAAAGGCCTTGCCGCCATCGCCATCACCGACCACGACACGTTTGACGGCATCGCCCCCGCGCTTGCTGCTGCCGACGGCCTCGAAATCATTCCCGGCATCGAACTCACTTGTTGTGTCCGTCAAAACGAAGTCCACCTCCTCGGCTACTTCTTCAACGACACTTGGCGCGACCCCGCGTTCGCCCGCATCCTCGAATTCGCCCGTGGCATCCGCGCCAAACGCATCGTCCAGATCGTCGAACGCCTCAATCAACTCGATCTCAACCTCACCGTCGCCGACGTGCAAGCCTGCGCCCGCGGCGCGTCCATCGGGCGGCCGCACGTCGCCCGCGCCCTTGTTGCCCGTGGCCTTGTTCGCAGCGTCGAGGAAGCGTTCGCACGCTTCCTTCGCCCCGGCAAGCCCGGCTACGTCGAACGCTACCGCATGACCGCTGCCGAGGGTATCCGCCACATCAAAAGCTCCGGCGGCGTTCCGGTTCTCGCGCATCCCGGCCTCGCTGTCATTCGCGACGTTGACATTCGCGACATGCGCGCCCAAGGCCTCCGCGGCATCGAAGTCTGGCACCCCGAACACAGCTCCGCGCAGACTGCGCACTACCAGCGCGTCGCCGCCGACGTCGGCCTCCGTCTCACCGGCGGCAGCGACGCCCACGCCACCAACGTCGGCGTCGTGCGCATCCCCTACGAACTCGTCGGCAAACTCAAATGAACCTCTTCCAAAAATTCCGCGACGGCCTTAAGAAGACCTCGGCCAAGCTTGGCAGCGAGATCAAACGCATCGTCACCCGCTCGCCACGCTTGGACGAGGCGGCATTCGAAGAACTCGAAGCTGCGCTCGTGGCCAGCGACATCGGCATCGGCACCGCGACTGCGATTGTCGCGCGCGTCAAGGAAGGAGGTTCTCCCGATGTCTTCGCCATCGCGCGCGCCGAAATCGAGCGCGAACTCGCCAATGTGGGAGCGGCCTCAGCGCCGCGACCTTCTATTCGTCCCACTGTCATCCTTCTCGCCGGCGTCAACGGCACCGGCAAAACCACCTCCACCGCCAAGCTTGCTCACTACCTGAAGGAGCAGGGGAACACCGTGTTGCTCGCTGCCTGCGACACCTTCCGTGCCGCCGCCATCGAACAACTCAAGATTTGGGCCGACCGCGTCGGTTGCGACATCATCGCCGGGCAATATGGCGCCGACAGTGCCGCCATCGCGTTCGACGCCCTCGAAGCCGCCGTCAAACGCAACGCCGACTATCTCCTCATCGACACCGCCGGTCGCCTCCACACGAAAGCGAACTTGATGGAGGAGATGAAAAAGATGCGGCGCGTTCTCCAGAAACGCCTGCCCGATGCGCCGCACGAAGTCCTGTTGGTGCTCGACGGCACCACCGGCACCAACGCACTTCACCAAGCCCGCGAGTTCCACAAAGCTCTCGGCATTACCGGCCTCATCGTCACCAAACTCGACGGCACCGCCAAAGGCGGCATCGTCGTTGCCATCGCGCGCGAACTGAAGATCCCGGTGAAGTTCATCGGTCTCGGCGAACAAGTGGACGACCTCCAACCGTTCGATCCCAAGAGCTTTGCCGCAGCGCTCTTTGCCACGGAATAACGATGCTCCTGACCCGTTTAATCTTGCTGGCGTTCATAGGCGGGTCGCTCCGTGCGGAATCGAACGCGCCTCTCGTCGCTTACGTCGGCACGTTCAGTTCGCCGCTTCAGGATGTGTTGCCGACGCAGGTGGACCGGCCGCCCGGCAATGGCCGTGGCATACACATCTTCCAAGTGAATCGCGTCACCGGGGTGATGACGCCCGCCGGCATTCACGAGATGGGAACAAGCCCGAGCTGCTTGGTGTTGAATGCGCACGGAACCCGACTCTATTCAGCCAACGAAACGGATTACGTGGGCAAGGACAAAGAGGGCACGGTCAGTGCGTTTTCCGTTGATCGGGCAGACGGACATTTGACGTTGCTCAACACCGTCGGCGCCGGTGGCCACGGGCCGACCTATGTGAGCATCCATCCATCGGGACGATTCCTGCTGGTGGCCAACTACTTTGGCGGTTCCGTGGCCGTGTTGCCCATTCTGTCCGACGGTCGGTTGGGCAACGCCACGGACATCAAGAACGATTACGGCAAGATCGGCCCCACGAAGGCGGCCCCATGCTCCGCCGGGTAGCTTCGCCTTCAGCGGACACGACCGGACGCACGCGCACATGATTCAGGCCGACCCGTCAGGACGCTTCGTCTTGCACGTTGACTTGGCCTTGGATCAAATCTTCGTTTGGAAGTTCGACGAACGGAAAGGTGTGCTGACTCCGAATGAACCGCCTGCGGTCTCGTTGCCGGCTGGAGATGGACCGCGGCATTTTCATTTTCATCCCAATGGCCGTTGGTTTTATTCGATTCAGGAAGAAGGCTCGACAATCGTTTTGTTTGACTACGATGCGCGCGCGGGACGGTTGACCGCGCGTCAAACGATCTCGACGTTGCCGCCCGGATATGCCGGCAGCAATTTCTGCTCCGAGATTTTGGTTCCCGCCGACGGAAAGTTTGTCTATGCCGGCAACCGGTTGCACGACAGCATCGGAATCTTTTCTGTCGGTCCGAACGGCGACCTCACGTTTATCGGGGAAGAATGGACGAGGGGAAATTATCCGCGCAGCTTCAACTTCGACCCCACGGGCCGGTTCCTCTATTGCTGCAATCAGCGAGCCGACAACATCGCCGTCTTCCGCGTGAATCGCAAAACCGGCGGCCTCACATTCACCGGCCAATACGTCCCAGTTGGCAATCCCTCGATGATCGTGTTCCTCGACCTGAAAGAGTGAAGCGTTTACGCTTGATGTCGTCGGAGCGGGAGAGTACACGTTGCGCCGACGAAAGGAGCAATGCCATGCAACAACGTCCCACCTCGGTCACGGTCTTCGGAGTCCTCAACATCGTCTTCGGCGCGCTCGCGCTGCTCTGCCTTCCCATCACGCTGCTGATGGTATTCGGAGTGTTCAAGCATGCTCCTGATCCGACAACAAAGGCATTGTATGGCAATCCTCTGTATGTTAGCTGGACCGTTGTTTCCAGTGTCGTCGGCCTGATCGCCGCTGTCGTGGAACTCGTCGCCGGCATCGGACTGCTCAAACTGCTACCGTGGGCACGCGTCACGTCCATCGGTTTTGCCATCTATGGAATCTTCGCCTCCATCGCCAGCATGGTGATGACTGCGGTAGTGATGATTCCGATCGTGCAGAAGATGGACACCGGCTCCGGACCTGAACACGCCGCTGCCATCGGCGGGATGATCGGCGGTGTGATCGGAGGCATCGCGGGCAGTTGCGGGGCGATCATCTATCCAATCCTGCTTCTTATCTTCATGACCCGCCCGAAAGTCAAAGCCGCTTTCGTGCCGCAAGCCTGACGTTTTCCCTCCGGAACAAAAAGTAGGGGCGACGCATGCGTCGCCCCTACGGATTCTTACGCTGATTGCCGGTTTACCGGTCGAACTGGGCGTCGAAGGCGATGGCGCTGCGCTTGAAGTCAATCTTCTTCACAAACGCGCAGGCCTCGACAGCGCCGTGCTCGCGGTCCATGCGGCTGTCTTCCCACTCGACGCTGAGCGGGCCTTGGTAGCCGACGTCGTTGAGCGTGACGATGATCTCTTCGAAGTTGATGTCGCCGTGGCCGAGCGAGCGGAAGTCCCAATACCGGCGCGGATCGGCGAATGTCGTGTGGCCGCCGAATACGCCGACGGTGCCGTCGCCGTGTCCCCACCACGCATCCTTCATGTGGACGTGGAAGATCCGGTCGCCAAACAACCGGATGAACTTCACGTAGTCAACGTGCTGGTAGCCGAGGTGCGACGGGTCGTAGTTGAATCCGAAACGTTTGTGTTTCTTGACGGCGGCAATGGCGCGTTGCGCGCTGGCGATGTCGAACGCGATTTCGGTGGGGTGAACTTCGAGCGCGAAGTTGACGTTGAGTGCGTCGAAGGCTCTCAGAATCGGGCGAAAGCGTTTCGCGAAATCGTCGAAGCCTTTTTGCCAGTATTCGTCGCTGGTTGGCGGAAAGGCATAGATCGAGTGCCAGATCGAGGAGCCGGTGAAGCCGTTGACGACGGCGGTGGCGCCTTTCTTGCCGCCGAGGCTCGCGGGTTTGGCATCAATGAAATTACGCGCGGCCTGACCGGCCTTGATCATCTTCTCGGCGGCGCGTTTGCGGACACCTTCGGGTTCGCCGTCGCCCCAGACGTCGGCGGGGAGAATACATTTGTGGCGCTCGTCAATGTTGTCGCAGATCGCTTGGCCGATAAGGTGATTGGAAATCGCGAACGCGGTGAGGCCGTTGCTGGCGAGAATGTCCCAGCGGTTCTTGCAGTAGCCTTTGTCCACGGCGGCTTTATCAATCTCGAAGTGGTCGCCCCAGCAGGGGAGTTCGAGGCCGTCGAAGCCAAAGCTCTTGGCTTTCTGGCAGATGGTTTCGAACGGAAGGTCGGCCCACTGGCCGGCGCAGAGTGTAACTGGTCTTGGCATTTTGAAATCTCCTTTGTTGAGTTGTCGCGCCGAGAGTGATAAACAACTTCTCGCGCCCTGACAAGACCAAATGTTCACGGACACACACGCCCATCTGAGTTGGCCGGCGTTTGCCAACGACCTGCCGTCGGTGCTCGAACGCGCCCGCGCCGCGGGCGTCACGCGCATCGTCAGCATCGCGACCGACCTCGATTCTGCGCGCGCCACGCTTGCGCTGGCCGAACAACACGACAACATCAACGTCGCTGTCGGTCTCCATCCCGGCGACATCCCAAAGGTCTCGCTTGCCGGGATGCCGGAACTTGCCAAGCTGGCGGCGCACGCCAAGGTCGTCGCCATCGGCGAGACCGGTTTGGATTATTTTCGCGAAGCGAGGAAGAACCACGCGTTGCGCCAGCAACAACGCGACCTGTTCTGGGCACATCTCGGGTTGTCGAAGGAGCAACACCTGCCTGTCGTCATCCACAGTCGCGATTCCGACGCCGCCTGCGGCGCCGCAAGCGCCGACATGCTGAAGATCATCGAGGCGCACGCCGAGGCGTTGCCCAAAGAGTGGCGTCCGTGGGGCGTCATGCACTGTTTCGCCGGCGATGCCACGATGGCATCCCGTTGCATCGAAGCCGGCTTGATGATCAGTTTCCCCGGCATCCTGACGTTCAAGAACTCCGCGAAGATGCGCGACGTGGCTGCCAAGATTCCATTGGATTGCGCGCTGCTGGAAACCGACGCGCCGTATCTCGCGCCCGAACCACATCGGGGCCAGCGCAACGAGCCTGCGTATCTGCCGTTGACAGCGGCGGCGCTGGCGCAGATAAGAACTGTGTCGGTGGAGGAAGTTGCGCGCGTCACCAGCGCCAACGCAGTGCGGTTATTTGGAGGACAACATGAAACTGTTTGAAGCCATCGTCGAAGCGAACCAGCGCGCGGTGAAAGGCGACGCGCGGGCAGGAGTGCATGTGGCGGAGTTCGCGGCCTCATTGCCAATGGTGGCGTTGACCTGTATTGATGTGCGGTTGAACAAACTGATGCCAGGGGTGCTCGGTGTGGCGGAGGAACAGTTTATCTGGCTGCGCAATGCAGGGAACATCATTACCAGTCCGCTCAGCAGCACGACCCGCTCGTTGGCGCTGGCGTGCGCGGTGAAAGGTGGCAAGGAAATTGCCATCATCGGGCACTCCGATTGCAAAGTGTGCCATACGAACGTCGGCGAGATGGTGGACCGGTTCCGCGCGCTCGGCGTCGAGCGGGCGCGGTTGCCCGACAACCTTGTCGAGTATTTCGGTTTGTTCGCAAGCGAACGCCAGAACGTGATCAAGGCGGTGGACTTCGTGCGGAGCAGCCCGTTGATCGGCGCGAAGGTGCCAGTGCATGGACTATTGGTGGATGTGGCGACAGGCAAGCTGGAGTGGGTCGTCAACGGTTATCACGCGCTGGGCACACCGGCCACGGCTCAGCCAGTCGCGCGGCTGAACGTGGACGGGCCGCAGTTGACGAAGCCTGTGCAAGTCGCCGCGGAAGCAGGCGAAGAACCGGCGCCGAAACCGAGGATTGTCCCGCCGCCACCGCCACCGCCCGCGCCGGTGCCACCGGTGTTGCCAAAACGACGGGCGCAAACTCGCGCGCCGTGGGAACGTTGACAATGCGCGAAGCGCGTTCTATCATGCGGCCAACCTCTTCAGGAGAAACCTATGACAATCGCGGCGAGTAGCGGATGGTCGTTGGAACTGGCATATCTGATCTGTTTGTGCCTCGGACTCTTTTACGGTTTCTTTGCCGGGCTGTTCAGTTGGTTCGGCGGACACTTCGGCGGCGGCGATCAGGACATGGATTCGCCGGGGCACACGGATGCGGAAGTCTCTCAGATGGGGCACGAACCGGGTACGGCAGATTCGGGAATGCACATCTCACCGTTCAGTCCCGTGGTGGTCTCCATCTTCATGGTGTCGTTCGGCGGAACGGGCCTCGCCACGATCCAGATGTTCGGTTGGCGGCTGGGCAGCCTTGCCGTGGCTGCGCCATCGGGCTTCGTGATGGGGGCGATGGCGTTTGCGTTCTTCAACAGAATCTTCAAAGCTCTTCAGGGATCGAGTGAGCCGACCGTCCAGGAGTCTGTCGGCAAGGAAGCGGAAGTCATCACACCGATTCCCGCCGACGGCCTCGGCGAGATCGCTTACGTCCGACGCGGGTCGCGGTTCACTGCCTCGGCGCGCGCCGAAGGCGGCGTGGCGATTCCGAACCGTTCCGTCGTGACCATTTCTCGTATCGTCGGCAACACTTATTACGTAAAACGCAGTTAACCAGGAGACTACCATGACACCCATAATCGCTGAATTCACCTTCACACTCCCGATGGCCATCGGCGCCGTCGTGTTCCTGTTCTTCATCTTCATGACGCTTTACGCGAAGCGCTATGTCAAGGTCGGCCCCAACGAAGTCCTCGTCATCTCCGGCCGCCGCCGCAAAGTCACCGAGGCCGACGGCACCACGAGCACCGTCGGGTTCCGCATCACCAAGGGCGGCGGCGCGTTCGTGTGGCCCGTCGTCGAGAAGTACGACATCCTATCGCTGGAGATCATGACCATTGATGTGAAGACCCCCGAGGTCTACACCATCACCGGCGTCCCGATCCTTGTGGACGGCGTGGCGCAGATCAAGGTCAAGGGCGACGACGTTTCGATCTCGACGGCCGCCGAGCAGTTCCTCTCGATGAACCTTGAGCAGATCATGAACATCGCCACCCAGACCCTCGAAGGCCATCTTCGCGCCATCGTCGGCACCATGACCGTTGAGGACATCTACAAGAACCGCGACGCCTTCGCCCAAAGCGTCCAGACCGTTGCCGCCGCCGACCTCGCCAACATGGGACTCTGCATAGTCAGCTTTACGCTGCGCGACATCCGGGACAACCAAGGTTACCTCGACGCCCTCGGCAAACCGCGCACCGCGCAAGTCAAACGCGACGCCATCATTGCCCAAGCCGAGGCGGACCGCGACGCTACCATCAAAAGCGCCCAAGCCAACCAAGCCGGGCAGGAAGCCAAGTTTGCTGCAGACACCAAGGTTGCCGAGGCCAACCGCGACTACCAGATGAAGGTCGCCGACTACACCGCTTCCGTGAACCTCAAGAAGGCCGAAGCCGACCTCGCCTACGACCTCCAGAAGAACAAGACCAACCAAGCCGTCAAAGCCGAGGAAATCCAGATCACCGTCATCGAGAAACAGAAACAGATCGAAGTCCAGGAAAAGGAAATCCTCCGCAAACAAAAAGAACTCGAAGCCACCGTCAGCCGTCCCGCCGACGCCGAGCGTTACCGTGTCCAGACGCTGGCCGAAGCCGAGAAGTTCAAGCTCCAGACCGAAGCGACGGGCCAAGCCGAAGCCAAACGACAAGTGGGCAAAGGCGAAGCCGACGCCAACAAAGCCCGCGGTCTCGCCGAGGCTGACGTCATCCTCGCCCAAGGCAAATCCACCGCCGAAGCGATGCAGAAGAAAGCCGACGCCTGGCGCGCCTACAACGAAGCTGCCATTCTGCAACTCTTCCTCGAAAACGCCCCCGCGATTGCCAAGGCGATTTCCGAGCCGTTGTCCAAGACCGAGAAGATTGTCGTCGTCAACACCGGCGGCGAAGGCGGCGCCGCCGGCGCCAACAAGATCACCAAGGACGTCAGCGTTATCATGTCCCAGTTGCCTGAAGTCGTCAAAGCCCTCAGTGGCGTTGACCTCAACGCCCTCCTCGCCAAGCTAGAGAAGATCGGCGACAAGCCGGCGAAAGAGAAATAGCACCGGAACAAAACCGGAACATAACGTCGGAGCCCAAGAGGGGGGCGGTGTGGCGGAGTATGTGAAGGGACACCTTGTCTGATGCCAGCTAGGCTTGTGTGATCAACGCGATTTTGCCTTCTGAGTTCCTCCGTGAAGAACCGGACGAAGTTTGTTTGAAATGGGTGTTGACAGGTTTACGCGTATGAATATACTGCATTCACCCTGATTGATAACGGGGGGTCGGTACATAATAACATAGAGTTGTGCGGGAAAGCCGTAGCCTGTTTTTTAGAAAGAAATGGGAGGCGGGGTTTTGTCGTCTTGTTTGTCTCTTGTGGGGAAAGAGGCAAAGACGAGCAGTGTTTGCCCATGTAGCTCAGACGGTAGAGCGCGTCCTTGGTAAGGACGAGGTCACCAGTTCAATCCTGGTCATGGGCTCCAGAAAACAAAGGTCGTTGAGAACAAGAAAAAGAGAAAGAAGGAAACAAAACGCTCAGGCGAGTCCCTGAAGCAGGAGTCAACAACAGAAGGAGAAGATCATGGCAAAGGAAACGTTTGTCCGGACCAAACCCCACGTCAACGTGGGCACCATCGGCCACATTGACCACGGCAAGACCACGCTGGTGGCTGCTATAC
>CAZNOK010000065.1:0-7766 GCA_964574605.1 uncultured Verrucomicrobiota bacterium | reverse complement strand
ACTTCAGGTGTTGGCCAAACAGGGCAAAGCGCAGATCAAGAGCTACGCCGACATCGCCAAGGGCGGGACCGTACGCGACGAGACGAAGACAGTCACCATTGCTGTCGCCCACGTCGAGTACGAGTCCGACAAGCGCCACTACGCGCACGTGGACTGCCCCGGCCACGCTGACTACATCAAGAACATGATTACCGGCGCCGCGCAGATGGACGGCGCCGTCCTTGTCGTCAGCGCCGCTGACGGTCCGATGCCGCAGACGCGCGAGCACGTGTTGCTGGCCCGCCAGGTTGGCGTGCCGGCCATCGTGGTCTGCCTGAACAAGGTGGACCTCGTGGATGACCCTGAGCTGCTCGACCTCGTCGAGATGGAGATCCGCGACCTGCTGAACAAGTACCAGTTCCCCGGCGACAAGACGCCCATCGTGCGCGTCAGCGCGACGAAGGCGCTCGCAGGCGATCCCGATGCCGAGAAGCAGGTCCTCGAACTCGTCAAGGCGGTGGACGAATTCGTGCCACAGCCGGTGCGCGAAGTTGACAAGCCGTTCCTGATGCCCGTCGAAGACGTGTTCTCGATCACGGGTCGTGGCACGGTGGCCACGGGACGCGTCGAGCGCGGCACCATCAAGATTGGCGAGGAAGTTGAAATCGTTGGTATCCGCGACACGACGAAATCGGTCGTCACCGGTGTCGAGATGTTCCGGAAGTTGCTTGACCAAGGCCAGGCCGGTGACAACATCGGCGCGCTCTTGCGCGGCGTGGACAAGGATGGCATCGAACGCGGCCAAGTCATCGCCAAGCCCGGCACGATCACTCCGCACAAGAAGTTCAAGGGGGAAGTGTACGTGCTCAGTAAGGAGGAAGGTGGCCGTCATACGCCGTTCTTCAGCAACTACCGGCCGCAGTTCTATTTCCGGACGACGGACGTGACCGGAAGCGTGAAGTTGCCGCCGGGCGTCGAGATGGTGATGCCGGGCGACAATGTGAGCATCGAAGTTGAACTGATCACCCCGATCGCGATGGAGAAGACGATGCGCTTCGCCGTGCGTGAAGGTGGCCGCACGGTCGGCGCCGGGCGCGTGACGGACATCTTGGAATAAGACGATGCCGCGAGAATTGATCACGATGGCTTGCACGGCGTGCAAGAGCCGCAATTACGTTTCGACGCGGAACAAGAAGCAAGGCTCCGAGAAACTGGAGCTGCGCAAGTTCTGCCCGAAGTGCGGCAAGCACGTGGCGCACAAGGAAACGAAGTAGGAGGCGCACACTACACGAAGACGTTCGCGGTACGGCAGTAGCTCAATTGGCAGAGCGGCGGTCTCCAAAACCGCAGGTTGCGGGTTCAAGTCCCTCCTGCCGTGCCAGCTACGTCGCGCGAGGCTGTCGAGACGAATCCATGACGAATCCCATTCCCAAAATCCGCGAGTTTGTGTTGGAAGTATGGACCGAGCTGAAGAAATCAGCTTGGCCGACCCGCTCCGAGCTGGTGGACTCGACGTTGGTGGTGTTGGTCACCGTCATCATCCTCGGCATCTTCGTTTCCGCGGCGGACGTGGTGTTCGCCTACGTCGTGCGGTGGCTGACCGGGGCAGCGTGAGGAAACCAAAATCATGAGCGAAACCGAAGTCAAATCCGAGTTCCAGTGGTTTGTGCTCCACACGTTGTCCGGGCAGGAGCAGAAAGTCAAGGACTCCATCGAGAAGCGGATCAAAGTCGAGGAGATGGCCGACTACATCAAGCAGGTTCTTATTCCGACCGAGCGTGTCGCCGAGGTCAAGCGCGGCAAGAAAACCACGAGCACCCGCAAATTCTATCCCGGCTACATCCTTCTGCACATGCGACTGCTCGACGAGAAGAACCAGCTTGTCGAGAAGTCGTGGTATTTTATCCGCGACACGGCGGGCATCATCGGGTTCATCGGCGGCGAGCGTCCTGTGCCGCTCAAACCTGACGAGGTCAACAGCATCCTCGCCCAGATCGAGGAACGTCAGGACAAGATCGCGCCGAAGGTCGCCTTCGAGACCGGCGAAACGGTGAAGGTGACCGACGGGCCGTTCCAGAACTTCACGGGAGTCATCGAGGAAGTGGATGCCGCCCGCGGCAAGCTGAAGATTTCCGTTTCCATTTTTGGGCGTTCGACGCCGGTTGAGTTGGAATACTGGCAGGTGGAGCGCGCGTAACCGAAAGGCACTATGGCAGGCAAACCCATCACAGGCATTATTAAATTGCAGATTCCCGGCGGGGCGGCGAACCCCGCGCCGCCCGTCGGCCCGGCGTTGGGCCAGCAGGGCGTCAACATCATGGAGTTCTGCAAACAGTTTAACGCAAAGACCCAGAAGGACGCCGGCACGATCATTCCGGTTGTCATCACCGTTTACAAGGACAAGACCTTCACGTTCATCACGAAGTCGCCCCCGGCGAGCGTGCTGTTGAAGAAGGCGGCGGGCATTGCGACCGCGAGCGGCGAGCCGAACCGGAACAAAGTCGGCAAGGTCACCAAAAAACAGGTTTTGGAAATCGCGAAGCAGAAGATGGTCGACCTCAATGCGAACAGCGAGGAAGCCGCTGCGCGCATGGTGATGGGCACGGCGCGTTCGATGGGGATTGACATCGAAGGTTAGCAAACACGAGCGGGAGGCCGCCGACAAAGCGGCCGTCAGCACCGCAGAAAAGGAACAACAAGATGGCCAAACACGGTAAACGATACGAAGCAGCCACCAAGATGGTGGAGAAGGGCAAGGAGTATAAGCTCGTCGAGGCGGTGGATGTTTTGAAGAAGCTGCCGAAGGCGAAGTTCGACGAGACGCTCGAATTGGATTTCAAGCTCGGCGTGGATCCGAAACAGAGCGACCAGATGGTGCGCGGCACCGTCGCGTTGCCGCACGGCAGCGGCAAGAAGGTGCGCGTCGTCGTGTTCGCTCGCGGCGCCGCAGCGCAAGCAGCCAAAGACGCCGGCGCGGACACGGTTGGATTTGAAGATGTGATCAAGCAGGTGCAGGGCGGCTGGACGGATTTCGATGTCGCCATTGCGACGCCGGAAGCGATGAACGAAGTCCGCAAGCTCGGAAAGGTGCTCGGCCCGAAAGGTCTCATGCCGAACCCGAAGACCGGCACGGTGACCGAGGACACAGCGAAGGCCGTCAAGGAAGTCAAAGCGGGCCGCGTCGAGTTCAAGATGGACAAGGCCGGCAATCTGCACGTCGCATTTGGCAAAATCAGTTTCGAGCCGAAGGCGATCGAGGAAAACGCGCGCGCCATCATCGGCGCCGTGTTGCACGCCCGCCCGGCGACGACGAAGGGGACATTCGTGGAGAGCTGCACGTTGTCGTCCACGATGAGCCCGGGGTTGCGGATTGACATCAAGGAGTTCGCGGTTGCAACGGCCTGAGCGAGGAAATTTTCATGAGAGCCGAAAAGAAAGTCATTGTTGAAGAACTGAGCAAGCAGGTGAGCGCGTCGCCGTTTGTGTTGATGGCCGAGTACAAAGGCCTGACGGTGACGCAATTCTCCAACCTGCGCAAGAAACTGCGCGGCGCGGCGGCCGAGTGCCACGTCGTGAAAAACGCCATGCTCCGGCACGCGGCCAAGCAAGCCGGGCTTCCGCCGATTGACGCGGCGCTCACCGGCATGACTGCCGTGGTGATCGGCGGCGCGAAGTCCGACATCAGCGCGGCAGCGAAAATCTTGAAGCAGTTCACAAAGGAATTTGACAAGCCGAAGGTCAAACTGGGCGTGATGGGACAGCAGGTGTTGAGTCCCGAACAGGTCGCAACGGTGGCGGATTTGCCGTCGCTCGACGTGATGCGCTCGATGTTGATCGGACTGATTCAGTCCCCGGCGACGAAACTGGCCGTGGTGCTCGGCGCCCCGGCCGCTCAATTGGCGCGCGTCTTGAAGGCGCATGCCGACAAAGAAGGAAGCGCGGCCCAACCGGCTGCGGCATAGACCGAAACTGAAACCGGTTCCTCGTCGTCCCGAAAGCTTTCGGGATGAAATGCTCGGAGGCTTCTGAGCGCGACGATACCAGAAAGGCAGAACAAGAAAATGGCAGCAGACCTGAATGCAATCGTGGATCAACTCAGCGCGTTGACAGTGATCGAAGCGGCGGAGTTGTCGAAGAAACTGGAAGAGAAGTGGGGCGTCAGCGCCGCGGCTCCGGCTGCGGCAGCAGCGGCTCCGGCCGCCGCCGCGGCTCCGGCCGCGGAAGCCAAGACCACGTTCGACGTGGTGTTGAAGTCCGCTCCCGCTGACAAGAAGATCGGCGTGATCAAAGAAGTCCGCGCCATCACCAGCCTCGGCTTGAAGGAAGCCAAGGATCTGGTCGAGCAGGCGCCGAAGACCGTGAAGGAAGGCGCGACGAAGCAGGAAGCCGAAGAGATCAAGAAGAAGATCGAAACGGCTGGTGGCGTTGTCGAGTTGAAGTAGTTGTTGGTTTGTCGGGTAGGGGCGGCGCATGCGTCGCCCCTACGAACCCCGGTGCAACAACCATAAGGAAGCACGAATGGCTGAGCGAAAATATTTCGGCAAGTTGGGCGACGTAATCGAACCGCCGGCGTTGATCGAGCCGCAGATCGTCTCGTATGACGAGTTTCTGCAGGCGAACATCGCGTCGAACCGACGGAAGAACATCGGTTTGCAGACGGTCTTCAAGGAAGTGTTCCCCATCGAGAGCTACGACGGCCAGGCAACGCTCGATTTCGTCGAGTATCAGATCGGCGAGATCAAGCTGACGTGGCTGGATTCGTTGCGCGAGGGGATCACCTACAGCGCGCCGTTGCACGTCACGTTCCGCTTGAAGGACGCCCACGGCACCAAGGAAGAAAAAGTGTACATGGGCGAAATTCCGCTCATGACGCCATCGGCCAGTTTTGTCATCAACGGCGCCGAGCGTGTCATTGTCAGCCAGTTGCACCGCTCGCCGGGCATCTGTTTCGAGCAGGAAGTCCACAGCAGCGGCAAGTTGCTGTACGGCTTCCGCATCATCCCCGACCGTGGCACTTGGCTGGAAACGCAGTTCGACAAAGATGATCTGCTCAACGTCTTCCTCGACCGCCGTCATCGCCGTCGGAAATTCCTTATCACGACGTTCCTACGGACGCTCGGCTATGGGAACGACGAGGACATCATCAAGCTTTTCTACCAGATCGAAGACCTGAAGTTAAAGGACTTCACCGAAGACGGTCCGGAGCGTGTGCTGATCGCTGACGTGGTGGATCAAGACAAAGGCGTGGTCGTCGGGCGCGCCTTCGAGCCGCTCACGAAGGCCATCTGCAAGCAAATCCTCGACATCGGCGTCGAGAAGGTGAAGGTCGTTGATACCACGATTGACGACGGCGTCATCATCAAGTGTCTCAAGAAAGACCCTTGCAAGAACACCGAAGAAGCTCTCAAGGAGATTTATAAGCGGCTTCGTCCCGGCGATCCGCCGACGATTGCGAACGCCCAAGCGATGATCAAACGGCTCTTCTTCGATCCGCGCCGCTACGACCTCGGTCGTGTTGGCCGGTACAAGATCAACCAGAAGCTCAACCGCAAGGCTGACATCGAAAACCGCATTCTCGAACGCGAAGACATCATCGAGGCGTTGAAGTATCTGCTCAGCCTCCGCAAAGGCGAAGGCATGGTGGACGACATTGACCATCTCGGCAGCCGTCGGTTGCGCACGGTGGGCGAGTTGCTCGCCAACCAGTGCCGCATCGGCTTGGCGCGCACCGAGCGCGTCGTCAAGGAGCGCATGACGCTCTTCGACGTCAACACCGACACGATGACGCCGACGCAGCTTGTCAACCCGAAGGCTCTCTCCGCGGTCATCCGCGACTTCTTTGGGCGCAGCCAGCTCAGCCAGTTCATGGACCAGACCAACCCGCTCAGCGAGCTGACGCACAAGCGCCGTCTCTCGGCCCTCGGGCCGGGCGGCCTGTCGCGCGAGCGCGCGGGCTTCGAAGTCCGCGACGTTCATCCGTCGCACTACGGCCGCATCTGCCCCATCGAGACGCCTGAAGGCCCGAACATCGGCCTCATCAGCGCAATGAGTATTTACGCGCGGATCAACGAATTCGGTTTCATTGAGACGCCGTACCGCAAAGTCAAAGATGGCCGGGTCACCGGGGAAGTGGAGTTCCTCACTGCCGACCAGGAAGAACAGTGGGTCGTCGCGCAGGCGAATGCGGTGGTGGACAGCAAGGGGCATTTCCAAGTGGCGAAGATTTCCTGCCGGTATAAGGGTGACTTCATCGAAGTCGGGCCGGAGCGCGTTCACTACATGGACGTGTCGCCGAAACAGCTTGTCTCCATCGCGGCGGGCTTGATCCCGTTCCTCGAGCACGACGACGCGAACCGCGCGTTGATGGGCTCGAACATGCAACGTCAGGCGGTGCCGTTGCTCACCAACGAAGCGCCGCTGGTCGGGACCGGCCTCGAAGACCGCGTGGCGCTCGACTCGAAAGTCTGCGTCGTGGCTGACGAATCTGGCGTCGTGGCGAGCGTGGATGGCAAGCGCATCGTCATCACCAAGGACGGCGAACTTCCCGAAGGCAAACGCAAGCTCGTCACCGACAGTGAGAACCACATTTGGGTTTATGAGCTTCGCAAGTTCATGCGCTCCAATGCCGGCACCTGTTTCAATCAGAAGCCGGTCGTCAAGCGCGGCCAGCGCGTGAAGAAAGGCGATGTGGTCGCCGACGGTCCGTGTGTGGACCAAGGCGAATTGGCGCTCGGCCGCAACGCGCTCGTCGCGTTCATGCCGTGGAACGGCTACAACTTCGAGGACGCCATCATCGTCAACCAGCGCATCGTCAAGGACGACGTGTTCACCTCGATTCACATCGAGGAATTCGAGTGCGGCGCCCGCGACACGAAACTCGGCCCCGAAGAAATCACGCGCGACATCCCGAACGTCGGCGACGAGGCGTTGAAGAACCTCGGCCACGACGGCGTCATCCGCGTCGGCGCCGAAATCCGTCCCGGCGACATCCTCGTCGGCAAGATCACGCCGAAAGGCGAGACGGAACTGGCGCCCGAAGAGCGGTTGCTCCGCGCCATCTTCGGCGAGAAAGCCGCTGACGTGAAAGACACGTCGCTGCGCGTGCCTTCCGGCACGTACGGCATCGTGATGGACGTGAAGGTTTCCTCCCGCAAGGAGTCCAACAGGCCGCGCTTCACTGCGACGGAGATGCGCCGGCAGAAGAAGCAGATCGAGGAGGATTACAAGAACAAGTCCGGAGAGTTGCGCGAGGAACTCACCGACAAGCTTTCCAACATCCTCTTGGGCGAGAAGATTCCGCTCGACGTTGTCAACAGCGAGACCGGCGAGATCATCATTCCGGCCAACCGCAAGATCACCAAGACGCTGCTGCGCAAGCTGGCCGGCGTTTACAATCAGGTCGAAATCGACCCGAGCCCGATCCGCAACAAGATCCTCGAGATCATCGGCCAATACCGCCACCGCTTCGACGACCTCCAGCACGAGCGCGAGGAAAACATGATGCGCGTGGAAAGCGGCGACGAAGTCGATCCCGGCATCGTCAAGCAGGTCAAAGTTTACATCGCCAGCAAGCGCAAGCTCAGCGTCGGCGACAAGATGGCCGGACGCCACGGCAACAAGGGTGTGGTCGCCAAGATCGTGCCCGAGGAAGACATGCCTTTCCTCGCCGACGGCACCCCCGTCGACATCGTCCTCAACCCGCTGGGCGTGCCGAGCCGCATGAACGTCGGCCAGGTGCTCGAAACCCACCTCGGCATCGCGGCCAAGGCGCTCGGTTTCAAGGTGGC
>CAZNOK010000064.1:0-23177 GCA_964574605.1 uncultured Verrucomicrobiota bacterium | reverse complement strand
GCTTGACGCTGTTCAGCAAATCGCGGCTCGCAAAGATTTTCGCAAAGGCCAAGTCATCTTCACCGAAGCCGATCCGTCGCGCGGTTTCTATGTCGTCGCGTCCGGCGCGATCAAGATTTTCCGGGTCGGTCCCGATGGACGCGAGCGCGTGCTGCACATCGTCGAGGCTGGCGAGACGTTTGCCGAGGCAGCGATGTTCATGGACGCCTACCCGGCCATCGCCGAGGCGCTCAGCGCGACGACCGCCATCTTCATTGAGAAGAACGGTTTCAAACAGCTTCTCGCCCGCGATCCGAAACTCAGCTTCAAGATCATGGGGACTCTCGTCCGTTGGCTCGCCGTCCTGCGCAACGCGCTCACCGACCTCACGCTCAAGGAAGTGCCCGCCCGTTTTGCCAGTTACGTGCTCAGTTTGTCCGCCGCGCCCAATCAACCCATCAAGATGTCTGTCAGCAAAACCACCATCGCCCAGACAATTGGCACGACCAAGGAAACGTTGTCGCGTCTCTTGGCCCGCCTCGCACGCAGCCGCGTTCTCACCTACCGCGGCAACCAGCTTCGCGTCCTCAACTGCGCGCGCTTGGAAAAAATCGCCAACGGCGAAGAAAGGATATGAACCACCATGAGATTTGCCTGTCCCTACTGCGGTCAACACATGGAAGCCGACGATGACATGGCGAAGGAGATGGCAACCTGCCCCTTCTGCCAACGCCAGTTTCCCATTCCCGAGCACTCCACGCTGCCGCCCAAGGCCGAGACGCTGGAGGCTGCTCCTCCCGGGGCCGTGCCGCCCATCATCAAGAGTTGAGAGGCCGGCATTGCCGGCGGCGGCGGCACGGTGTAGAATGACGTGAGCAATGAAATCAAGCCGTCGCATCATCGTGGCCGTCGCGGTGGGAATGTTGTCGGTGACCGCCTGCCGGCCCAAAGCCCAGCAACAGGAGACACCCGCCATGCCGACAAAATCTTCCCAGCAAATCGTTCGCGAGGCCGCCGTCGCTGGCCTCTTTTATCCGGGCAACGCCAAGGAACTCGGCGGCATGATTGATTACTTCCTCGCCAACGCCCGGCCCGAAGCCGTCGGCGACCTCAAAGCCATCATCTGCCCGCACGCCGGCTACCAGTTCTCGGGGCCGACCGCCGCGTTTGGTTTCAAGCTCGCCGGTGGCCGCGACGTGAAGACGGTGTTCCTGCTCGCGCCAAGCCATTACGCGGCGTTCCGCGGCGCCTACGTCACCGAGGCCGACGTTTACCGCACGCCTCTCGGCGATGTGCCGGTCTCGCCGAAGGCCGCCGAGCTGGCGAAAACGCCGCCGTTCACCCGCGCGATGGTCGGCTTTGTCCAGCGCCCGCAATGGTGGACGCAATCGCCCGCCAAGGCGCCGCCGCAAGGCCAGGACCGGCCCGACACGTGGGAACATTCCGGTGAAGTCGAAGTGCCGTTCCTCCAAAAAGTGCTCAAGGATTTCCAACTGGTGCCGGTGGTGTTCGGCGAGGTGAACCCGGCGGATGCCGCCAAGGCGTTGGCCGACAAACTCGACGACAAAAGCCTCATCGTCGCCAGCACCGACCTCAGCCACTATCACCCGTACAACGAAGCGCAGACGATGGACAAGGATTGCATCCAGCGCATCCTCGACCTGAAGACCGAGCTTTCACCCGAATCCGCCTGCGGTGCCGGGCCGATTCTCGCCGTCGTCCATCTCGCCAAGCTGAAGGGCTGGAAACCGAAACTGCTCGACTACCGCAACAGCGGCGACACCAGCGGCAACAAAGCCGGCGGCGTGGTCGGCTACGCCGCCATCGCGTTCTTCGGGCCGCAGGAAGAACGGTTCAACCGCGACGAACGCAAACAACTCATCAGCCTCGCCCGCCAAACGCTCACGCAAGTCGTCGCCACCGGGAAATTCCCGAAAGTGGACGAGAAGAAGTTTCCGAAGACGTTCCTCGAAAACTCGGGCTGTTTCGTCACGCTGACCAAGCGCGGCCAACTCCGCGGTTGCATCGGCCACATCATCGCGCAGGAGCCGCTCTACAAAGCCGTCATGGACAACGCCAAGAGCGCCGGACTCGACGATCATCGTTTCCCGCAAGTCACGTCGGAGGAACTCAAGGAGATCGATCTCGAGGTCAGCGTGTTGACCGCGCCGGCGCCGCTCGCGTTCAGTTCACCGGAAGATTTGCTGGCAAAACTTCAACCGCACAAGGACGGCGTCGTCCTGCAGGTCATGGGCCGCGGCGCGACGTATCTGCCACAAGTCTGGGCGCAAATTCCCGACAAGGTGATGTTCCTGAACACGCTCGCCGAGAAGGCCGGTTGTCCCGCCGACGCGTGGCGACAGCCCGGCGCGCAGGTGTTCATCTACCACGTCGAAGCGTTCCACGAATCCGAGCGCTGAGACGGTCGAATTGGATTGACGACCGGCTCCGGTTTCGCCAGTATGCCGCCATGCCGGCGCCGGAACAGAAGACGATTCTGGCCATTGATGATGAGCCGTACATGATGGACATCCTCAAGACGGTCCTGCAATCCCACGGCTACAACGTCCTGACCGCCGGCAACGGACGCGACGGCATTGCGCTGTACGAGCAACGCTGGCAGGACATTCGCGTGGTCCTCTTGGACTACATGATGCCCGAAATGACCGGTGACCAGGTGTTCGATCACCTGAAACAAATCAATCCGTCCGTGGCGGTGTTGCTGGTCTCGGGCAGCGCTGACCGGGCGCGTCAGATGGTGATGCTGGACAAGGGCGTTCGCGGTTTCATTCACAAACCGTTTCACCTCGACGAACTGGTCCGCCAAGTCGCTAACGTTGTCTGACGTATTGTTCCGTCCTTGCCGGTGACGGCGCAATTGCGGTATTGATGTTTCTGCCATGGCGATGAATTCAAACAAGTTGGATGCCGGCACGCGACGGCTCGTGTTGTTGTCGGTGTTTGCGCTCGGTATCGGTGCGGTGGTGACGCAACTCGCGCTGCTCCGTGAAATGCTGTCGGTGTTCGACGGCAACGAGATGATCCTTGGCATCCTGCTGGGCAACTGGTTGCTGCTGACCGGCGTCGGCTCGTGGCTCGGGCGCACGACGCGCGAGGCGAAAAAACCGCTGCGGTTGTTGGTGCCGTCGCAACTGCTTGCTGCCGTGATGCCGCTGTTGCAGGTCGTCGCGCTGCGAGCGTTGCGCAACATCGTGTTCACCCGCGGCGCCATGATCAACACCGGACAGACCGTCCTCGCCAGCCTCGTCGTGCTCGCCCCGTTCTGCCTCGTCTCCGGCTACATGCTCACGCTCGCCTGTTCCATCCTTACCCGGCGGACGGAGGACGACGACCGCGTCGCCAGAGTCATGCCCGGCAGAAAACCGTACCATGCCGAGGCGTTGGAGATTGGCCGGGTGTATGTCGCCGACAGTCTCGGCTCGATTCTCGGCGGCGTGCTCTTCAGCTTCGGACTGGTGCTGGTGCTCGATCATTTCAGCGCGCTCTGCGTGCCGGCGGCGTTGAATCTCGCGTTGGCTGCTGCGATGGCGTGGCGCTGGCGTGCGCGGAAATTCGCGTACATCGCGCTCGCCCTGCTGGCCGGGCTGGCGTTGACGCGGCGCATGGACGAGTTGACGACGCAGCTTCATCATGGCGCCGTGAAGGTTTTGTTCCGCGGAAACTCGCCGTACGGGCGGCTCGTCATCACAGAGACGGCGCGCCAGTTCAACTTTATCGAGAACGGCGTATCGCTGTTCTCGACGCACAACACCGAACAGGTCGAGGAGACCGTTCACTACGCGATGGCGCAGCGGCCTCACGCCCGGCGCGTGTTGCTCATCGGCGGCGGCGCCAGCGGCACGGCGCGCGAGGTCCTCAAGTACGACACCGTCGAGCAGATCACCTACGTCGAGCTGGACCCGTTGATCGTGGCGGCGGCGCGGCAGTTTGCGCCGGAGTCGCTTACCGACCTGCGCATCCGCATCGTCAACACCGATGGCCGGCTTTTCATCCGCCAGACCGATGAGCAGTTTGACGTGGCCATCGTGGACATGCCGGAGCCGTCCACGATGCAACTGAACCGGTTCTACACCGCCGAGTTCTACGCCGAACTCAAACGCATCCTTCGCGGTGATGGTGTCGTGTCGTTCGCGCTGGGTCGCTACGAGAACTTCGTCAACCCCGAACTGGCTAAGCTGCTCGGCTCGGCCCAACGAACGCTGCACCAGTCATTCCGCCATACGCTGCTGTTACCCGGCGGGCGTGTGTTCGTGCTCGCCTCCAACGGCGAGTTGACTGCCGATGTTGCGTCGCGCATCGCCGCGCGCGGCCTGAAGGTCCGGTTGATGACGCGCCATTATCTCGACGCGATGTTGACGCCCGACCGGCTCGGCGCGCTCCAACAAATCCCCGACAAGAAGGCTGCGGTGAACGAAGACTTCAGTCCATCGCTCTACTACCATCATCTGCGGTACTGGCTCAGCCGCGACCCGCGCGGCACGGGACTACTCATTGGCGCGTTGTTGGCCGCGACGCTGGTTTATCCATTCCTGCTGCGCGGCGCGGCGATTGCCGTCTTCGCCGGCGGGTTCGCGGCGTCGGCGCTGGAAGTGATTCTGCTGCTCGGATTCCAAGTCTTGTGTGGCTCGGTCTATCATCAGGTTGGCATCGTGGTAACGGCGTTCATGGCGGGCTTGGCTGTTGGCGCTTGGCTGGCCAATCGCCCGAAAAAACTTTCCCGGCGCGCCTCGCTGGTCGTGCTCGCGGTGGCCATCGGTTTGTTCGCCGCGCTCTTGCCGGCGACGCTGGTGCAACTCAGCGCGATGAGTTTCGACGCCGTCCGCGTCATCGTGCCGGCGCTGACCTTCGGTTTGGCAATGCTGGTCGGCATGGAATTTCCCGTCGCCAGCCAGTCGGAACACTCCGAGCCGACAAAAACCGCGTCCACGCTGTACACGGCGGACTTCGTGGGCGCGGCGCTCGGCGCGCTGCTGGCGAGCACGCTGTTGGTCCCGCTGCTCGGCGTCGCGGTGACCTGCTGGTTGACCGGCGGCCTGAACTTCGCCGCCGCCGGTTTGATCTGGCTCCGCAGAAAACGGCGATGAAACACTCCCGCAACTACGTTTTCATCAAAGTGCTCCGCGTCGGTGGCTGGTGCCTGTTGGTGTTGTTGTTGGCGTTTCTGGCGAGCGGCTATGCAATGACGGGCCATCTTCGCATGAGCCGGTTGATGACGGCGCAGGAGGCGAAGAATTTTCATTTGTTCCTGCACGTGCCGCTGCTGGTGGTGGCGGTTGCGCACATCGTGCCGGCAGCGTATTTTGCGTGGCTCCGATGGTTCAAGAAACGAAAACGCCGTTGACCGATGCCCGCCTCACGCGCCGCGATGCGATTCTGTACGGACTTGCCGGCGCGGTGGTCGTTGCCGGCGCGGGCGCGTGGCTGCGAAGCCTGTTCTCGAAGGGCGGCGACATCGGTTCCGTGTTCAAGGGCGACGCGCCGAAGGGCGAACTCTGGGAGTTGTGGAAACGACGCGGCTGGGTCAAGGAAGGCATGCACTACATGAAGCTCGGCCGCAACGTCCAGTGCACCATTTGCCCGAACAACTGCCTCCTCGAACCCGACGACCGCAGCCATTGCCGCAACAAAATCAACAAGGACGGCACGCTCTACACGATCGCCTACGCCAACCCGTGCTCGCTGCACATTGATCCCATCGAGAAAAAACCGCTCTATCATTTCCACCCCGGTAGCCGGACGTTCTCGCTCGCCACCGCCGGGTGCGTGCTGCGCTGCCTCAACTGCCAGAACTGGGACATCTCACAACGCAAGCCCGAAGAAACCAAAGACCCGCGCGGCCCCGAATTCCGATTGCGTCCACCGCTCCCGCCCGGCTTGCATCCCGAAGACATGGCGCGGCTCAGCCTGTTTCCTGAAGACTTGGTCGCCGTCGCGAAGGCGACTGACTGTCTTTCGATTTCGTACACGTACAGCGAGCCGATTGCCTACTACGAATACACCTACGATTCCTGCAAAGTCGCCCGCGCCGCCGGCGTCAAGAACGTCCTCGTCACCGGCGGTTCCATCGAGGAACGACCGCTCCGCGACCTTGCCCAGCATGTTGACGCCGCGCACGTGGACCTCAAGGGTTTCGACAATGCGCTTTACCACAAGCTGAACTCCGGCAAACTCCAGACCATTCTCAACACCATCACAACACTCAAAAGCATGGGCGTCTGGATCGAGATCATCAACCTCGTCGTTCCGACCTACACCGACGACCTCGGAGTCATCCGCCGGATGTGCGACTGGCTCGCCAAGAACGCCGGCCCCGACACACCGCTGCATTTCTCCCGGTTCCACCCGCAACACAAACTCAATCACCTCTCGCCGACGCCCGTCGAGATTCTGCTGCAAGCGCAAGCCGCCGCGCGTGCCGCGGGATTGCGATACGTGTACGTCGGCAACGTCGCCGGGTTGCCTGATTTGGGAACCACGTTCTGTCCCGGCTGCCGGCGGCCGGTTATCGAGCGCGACATCTTTGCTGTCACCGCCAACCGGCTTGTCGCTGGGAAGTGCTCCGCCTGCCAGACGAAAATCGCTGGTGTCTGGAGTTGATCCGGCTGCGTCCTCTTATCCCTAAAAGCCGTCCGGTGCCATGTAACAGCTGTTACATAACACCCGACAACGGGAACCACAGTTTTTGCCCGCAACCGTGCTTAAAACAACTCGCCGGTCTTCTTTTGGGCGACGCCGAGTTTCTTGTAGGTCAGTTCAGTCGGCACTCGGCCCTGCGGGGTACGCTTGAGGTAGCCTTCCATGATGAGGAACGGCTCGTACACTTCCTCGATGGTGTCGGGTTCTTCACCGACAGCGACCGCCAGCGAGTTCACGCCGACCGGTTTGCCGCCAAACTTGTGGACGAGCGTTTCGAGAATCCGCTTGTCCATTTCGTCAAGGCCGTGCTCGTCAATCTCCAGCATCGCCAGCGCCTTGTCGGCAATCGCGGCGGTGATGCGGGATGATTTCGTTTTGACCTGCGCGTAGTCGCGACAACGTTTCAGAAGATTGTTCGCGATGCGCGGCGTGCCGCGGGCACGCCCTGCGATTTCGCCCGCGCCGGCCGAGTCAATCTCGACGCTCAGAATCCGCGCGGCGCGCGTGATGATTTGCGCCAGCTCCTCGGCGGCGTAGTAGTCGAGCCGCTCGGTCAGGCCGAACCGCGAGCGCATCGGCGACGTGAGCAGGCCACTGCGGGTCGTTGCGCCGACGAGCGTGAACCGCGGCAGTTGCAGTTTCACGCTGCGCGCGTTCGGTCCCTGATCAATCACGATGTCGAGACGGAAATCCTCCATCGCCGGGTAAAGGTATTCCTCGACCGTTTTCTGGAGCCGGTGAACTTCGTCAATGAACAGCACATCACCCGCTTCGAGTTTCGTCAACAGACCGGCGAGGTCGCCGGCCTTCTCGATGACGGGGCCGCTGGTGACGATGATGTTCACGCCCATCGCCTTCGCGAGGATATGCGCGAGCGTCGTTTTGCCGAGTCCCGGCGGACCGCTGAGAAGAATGTGATCGAGCGATTCCTTGCGGAGCTTGGCAGCCTCGACAGCGAGTTCGAGCCGTTCCTTGACCTTCGACTGCCCGGCGAAATCGGCGAACGCGCTCGGACGCAACGACTGGTCGAGTGTTTTGTCGTGCAGAGTTTGGGTGACAAATCGTTCGCTCATGACGTGAGAAGACGGAGTTGTTTTTGGCGGAGGAACCAGCGGAGTTCGCCTTGGCCGAGGCGTAGCGTGGCGAGTTCGACACAAGCGACGCTGGCTTTACCCATTGAGAACGCGGCGGGATTGGTGGAGCCGAGCAACCCGGCGAGATGCTCAGCGAGGCTTGGCATGTGGCCGACGAGAATGGTTTCCTTCGCCTTGACAGCGCGAAGAAGTTTGTCGAGAGGATGGTCGTTGAGGAGTTCGTCGCAGGCGGTCACTTCGTCGGGGAAGTTCAGTTCGCGTGCGATGATGTCAGCGGTTTGCCGGGCGCGCAGGAGCGGGCTGGTGAGGATTTGTTCCGGTTTTGTTCCGGCTTTCCGGAGCGCGGCACCGAGGATGCGGGATTCCTCGCGGCCTTCTTTCGTCAGCTCGCGGTCGGCGTCGCTGGGCGCGACGTCGGACGCGCTGGCGTGACGAACGAGGTAGAGTTTCACAGAAACTCGCGCGGGTCGGTGATATGGCCGGTGAGGGCGCTGGCGGCAACGGTCATCGGCGATGCGAGGAACACCTGCGATTCAGGGTGTCCCATGCGCCCGGGGAAGTTGCGGTTGGTGGTGCTGATGCACTTGTGCGGCTGCTTCATCCGACCAAAGGTGTCAGTCGGTCCGCCGAGACAGGCGGCGCAGCCGGGGTTCTCGGTCATCTGGACGCTGGCTTCGACAAGCGTGTGCCAGATGCCGGTGGTCTCCAACTCGTGAATGACTTCCGGCGTGGCGGGGACGCCGAACGTCGGAATCTTCACTTTGCGGCCTTTGACGATTCTGGCGAAGGCAACGAAGTCGCTGGTCTTGCCGCCGGTGCAGGAGCCGATGTAGGCTCGGTCGAGCGCGATGTTGCCGCATTCTTTTGCGAGCTTGCGGTTGCCGGGATTCGGGTGGCAGGCAACGGTCGGTTCGAGTTTGCTGAGGTCGAACGCCTTTTCGTAAACGAATTTCTGGTCTTTGTCGCAGAAGACCGGGTCGTACTTCGTCTTGGTGCGGGCGTTGACGTAGGCGAAAGTTTTGTCGTCAGGTTCGAAGATACCGTTTTTGCCGCCGGCTTCGATGGCCATGTTGGTGATGGTCATGCGGTCGTCCATGTCGAGGGAATGCGCGCCGGGGCCGTCGAATTGCATGGCGCGGTAGGTGGCGCCGTCGAAGCCGATTTCGCCGATGAGGTGGAGGATGATGTCCTTGCCCATGACGCCGGGGGAAAGTTTTCCGTCGAACCAGAATCGCATGGTCTCCGGGACTTTGAGGAGGAGTTTGCCGGTGCCGAACACGAAGCCGGCGTCGGTGTTGCCGATGCCGGTGGCGAATTCGCCGAAGGCGCCGGCCATGCAGGTGTGGCTGTCGGTGCCGAGGAGGACTTCGCCGGGACGGGTGTGTCCGTGCAAGGCGAGCGCGGTGTGGCAGACACCGGCATAGCGGGTGCCGTACTGGCGTTTGTAGTTGCCCTTGGCGGGGTCGAACGCCCATCGGCCATTGGGGTCGTCAATGACATCGTAGAAATACTTGATGCCCTGCTCGCGGACGAACTCGCGGAGAGTGTCCACGTTGCGGTTACACTTCGTATCGGCGGTAAAGATGTAGTGGTCGGGGATGATGACGATTTTGTTGGGGTCCCAGACTTTGGCGTTGCGCCCGAACTCGCGGTGGAAGACGCCGATGGTTCCCGGGCCGCAGACGTCGTGGGTCATGAGGACGTCCACGTTGGCCCAGACGTTGTCGCCGGGCTGGACGGATTTTTTGCCTGCGGCGCGGGCGAGGATTTTTTCGGTCAAGGTCATGGCGGAGAACCTTACGCAAGGCGGCGGCAACTCGCAACTGGAAACTCGGCGGTCGTTGTGGTAGAGACTGCGGCCATGGCGAAACTTGATGCGTTTTTCAAGGTCACGGTGGATGAAGGGGCCTCGGACCTGCACTTGGCGGTGGGGGCGCCGCCGGTGTTGCGGTTGAACGGGACGCTGAAGAAAGTGGATGATCCGCCGCTGACCGATGAAGTGCTGCGGCCGATGTTGTACGAGATTCTCAGCGAGGCGCAGATCGAGCATTTTGAGAAGTATCACGATCTGGATTTCGGGCACTCGGCGCCGGGCATCGCCCGGTTCCGAGTGAATTACTATCGCAAGCAGGCCGGCTTGGCGGCGGCGTTCCGGGCGATTCCGTTCAAGGTGTTGACGCTGGACGCGCTAGGCGCGCCGGATGTGTTCAAGCATCTCTGCGGATTCCGCAACGGTCTGGTGGTGGTGACTGGCCCGACCGGTTCGGGCAAGTCCACGACGCTGGCGGCGTTGATTCACCACATCAACACCACGGGCAACGACCACATCGTCACGCTCGAGGATCCGCTGGAGTTTTTGCACGAGCCGATCAAGTGCATGATCAGCCAACGCGAAGTCGGGGCGCACACAGAGAGTTTCGCGTCGGGCCTGCGCGCCGCGTTGCGCGAGGACCCGGACGTGGTGCTGGTCGGCGAGATGCGGGACTTGGAGACCATCCATCTGGCCATCACCGCGGCGGAGACCGGGCATCTGGTGTTCGGCACGCTCCACACCAACAACGCCGCCAAGACGGTGGACCGGATCATTGACGTGTTTCCACCCGACCGGCAGTCGCAGATACGGACGATGCTGTCGGAGTCGTTGCGGGGTGTCATTGCGCAGCAATTGTTGCGGAGAGCGGACGGCAAAGGTCGTGTGGCAGCCTATGAGGTGCTGGTGGCGACGCCGGCGGTGCGGGCGTTGATTCGGGAGCAGAAAACTTTCCAGATTCCCTCGATCATCGCCACCGGCCGCAAGGAAGGAATGCAAACGCTCGACCAGGCGTTGTTGGAGCTGGCACAAAAACGGCTCATTACGCCCCAAGAAGCGATGAACTACGCGGACTCGCCAAACATCCTCGCCTCAAAAACAAACCTCATCCCAAGAGCCGCGCCGGCGCCGCCTCTCCTCGTCGAAAAGCCCAAGTCATGATCGAATCCTGGTGGCTTCTCGAATCGCCGCCGGCCCCTGCGGCCTGCAACATGGCGCTTGATGAGGCGCTCCTGCGCACCGCCGCCGCGCGCGCCCGTCCGCTGCTGCGCATTTACTCGTGGAGCGAACCGTCTGTCACCTTCGGCTACTTCCAAAAATTTCCGGAACACCTCGCCGCCGACCACACCGTCATCCGCCGGCCCACCGGCGGCGGTGTCGTCTATCACGCCGCCGACACCACCTACACCGTCGTCGCGCCCCCCGGTCATCGTCTTCACACGATGCCGACGCAGGACGCCTACAATCTTCTCCACCATGCCGTCTGCTCCGCGCTCACTCTTCCCTCTTCTCTCTTCTCTCTTCGTTCCGTCCATCGCGGCGGCTACGAATGTTTTCAGAACCCGGTTGCCGGTGATGTCGTCGCCGCTGACGGCGTCAAGCTCGCCGGCGGCGCGCAGCGACGCGGCAAGAACGGAATGCTCCACCAAGGCTCCATCGCCGCCAAAGTCAACGCCGAACAGTTGATTCAGGGATTTCGCGACGTTCTTCGTGCCGAGTTCGTGCCGTATGAATTGACCACTGACGAATGCGCCCTCGCCGAAAAGCTCACCCGCGAGAAATACGCCACCGGCGTTTGGAATCATCGGCTATAGGCTATTGGCTGTCGGCTGTCACTTCGACCGGCGTGCCGATCTCCACCATCCGCGCCAGCCGCTCCGCATTCCAATTCGCCAGACGGAAACAACCGTGCGATTCCGTCCGTCCGATGTCTTCCGGATGCGGCGTGCCGTGGATGCCGTAGCCCGGCTTGCTCAGGCCGATCCACGCCACGCCGACCGGGTTGTTCGGTCCGGGCGGGACGATGAGCTTGCCGTAACTTCTCTGCTGTGCGTCGAGTTCCGGGAAATTGACCGGGTCGTATGTGTAGTTCGGGTTCAACGCCACGTTCGCGACTGTCAATGTCCCGACCGGACGTTTTTCTTCTTTGGCAGCGATGGAACACGGGAAGTGCGCGATCATTTTCCCGCGCTCGTCGTAGGCGCGAATGAACTTCCGAACGAGATGGATTCGGAGTCGCGCCACCTTGCGCGGCAGCGATACGTCGCTCAACGTGTTCGGCAACCGCACCGTCACGCCCGCTGTCCAGTTCGTCACATCCGGATTCAGCCGGCGGATCAGCGATTCCCGGCAGTGGAACCGCTCCGCCAACAGTTCTGTCAATGTCTCGCACGCCATTCGCGGCAGCTTCGACCGTTCGAGCCAATCTTTCGGGAACGGGCCGAGTTGCGCCAGGTCGTTGGCGCCGATGACGACGTTTGTGTAAAGCATTTCCGCCGGCAACTCGGCCAAGGCACAGGCGCCGGTCAGCTCGCCAGTGGCGGGCATCTCGTTGGCAAGTTGCCACGCCATCACGGCAGCGCGCGTCTGCGGGCCGCCACGGCCATCAATCATACCGGGCGAGAAACCGAAACGGTCAAGTGTCACCTGTAAGCTCAGCGTCGCCTCGTCGGCGCGCGCCACTGCGGCCAGCAGCAAGATGATAAACCCCAACCTGTTCACGGCCACAGCCAAAGCACCACCAGCCCGCCCACCGCCACCACGCCGAACCGCACCGCGATCAGCCGCAGCAGACGCCGTTCGCCCAGCGCGACAACCACTCCCATCTTGAAAACGAAATTCGCCAGCGTCGCCAGCAGGATCAACCGCCAGCCAATCAAGTCGGCCAGTTGATTGTTCCCCACCAGTTGGGCCGTGGACAGGCTGATCGCGTCCACATCGGTCAAGCCCGAAACCGCCGCGACCGCATAGAGGCCGCGATTGCCGAGATACTGCTTGGCGGCGGCCACGGCCAGCAGGATCACCGCAAACAACCCGCCGAACACCAGCGCGGATTTCATCTCCGCCGGGTTGGTGTGCTTGGTCACGGGGATTTCCTGCCCGGCCGCCTTGCGATACGACCACGCCGCCACCAGCACGCACACCCCTAGCATCACCGCCAGCGGTCCCGCCAGCATCACGAAATGACCGGGCACCACTGCCGCCAGCACCACCAACAACCGCGCATACATCACCGCCGACGCCAGCATGATGACCAGCGCCGATGTTCCCGCTGTTTCGCCGCTGCTGTTCCGGCTGTTGCGCGCGTAACTGACCGTTGTCGCCGTGCTCGATGCCAGTCCGCCGAGCACGCCGCCGAGCAACACGCCGACTCGCGCGCCGAACAACTTGTACGAGACGTAGCCGGTGAGGCTGACGCCGACAATCAACACCACCATCAGCCAGATTGTGTACGGATTCAGCACCGCAAACGGCCCGTATGTCCGGTTCGGCACCACCGGCAAAATCACCAGCGTGATCAACACAAACTGCATGATGGCCGCGATATCGCCTTCCTCCAGACCCGACGCAAACTCGTGCAGGGGTTTCTTCCACTGCAACAACACCGCCACCGCGCCGCCGCAGACCACGGCCACGCTCATCGAGCCGACCACAAGAAACGCCCCGATTCCGTACATCAACAACCCCGCCATCTCCGTGGTCAGCCCGAAGTCTGACACATTGGTCTTGGCCCGTGCCATGTGCGCGACCACGAACAGCGCCGCCATGCCGACCAACCCCGCCGCCACCACCCAACCGCCGAACTGCTGCCCCAACAACGCGCAGATTGTCCCCGACAACGTAATCAACGGAAACGTCCGAATCCCGGCCACTGACCGCTCTCTCCGTTCCCGTTGCAAGCCCACCAGCAATCCCAGCAAGAGCGACACGCCCAACTGGTCGTACGGATGGTTCATGGCAGTTCCCTCTGTGCTTCCGGTTGCTCAATCTGCGACAGCTTCGCGTCGAGTTTGGTCAACGATTTCTCCGTGTCGGCGTAAGCGCCAGTGGCGTTCGTCAAATGCTTGCCAACGAGCCGGAAATTCTCGTTGATCCGGTCGAAATCGCCGCGCAACTGCTGGAGCTTGGCGAGGATTTCCTGCGCCCGCTGCTCGACTTGCAGCCCGCGCAGGCCGAGCAGAATCGTCTGGAGATAGGCGTAGAAACTGTTCGGGCTGACCGGAATCACGCGCTTACTGAGCGCGTAGCCGAGCAGTTGATGTTCCTCGCCGGCTTCCTCCTTGATGATCGTCTCGTAATAAACGTTCTCCGCCGGGACATACATCAACGCAAAATCGTAGGTGCCTTCGTCCGGCAGGATGTACTTCGTCGCGATGGCGTCCACGTGCTTCTTCACGTCGCGCAGAAATTGTTTGCGCGCGGCGGCGCGTTCAGCGTCAGTGCCCGATTCGACGACGCGCCGGAAGTTCTCGTAGGGGAATTTGGCATCCACCGACACCAGCCGTTCGCCGATGCGGATGGCGGCGTCAACTTTCTCGCCGCTCTTGAACGGGTGCTGGAGCCGGTAATGTTCCGGCGGCAAAATCTGCGCAAGCAGGTCGCCGAGGAATAGTTCGCCCATGCCGCCGCGCAGCTTCGGCGCGCGCATGATGTTGACCAGTTCGGCGGCAGCCTTGCCGACTTCATGGATCTGGCCGACTTTTTCGCGGAGATCGCCGACGACTTGCGCCGCCTTGTCAAGGCGCGTGTTCATCTTGTCGGTCGAATCGCGCAAGGTGTTCTGGACGTTTTCGCCGAAAGCATCGAGTCGCCGCTGGAGGTCGCCAAGCTGTTGCTGCATCAAGAGAAGCGATTGGTCCGGCTGCGCCGGTTTCGGGCGGGTGCGGACGAGCAGCGCCACGAGCAGCGCGACCGCGACAAGTCCGACGATGATGCCGACGATTTCCATGGTGCTGAGATTAGCAGCTTGTCACGCCGACAGCCAGCCGTTTTCTATGAATGCTGCGCCCCGCCGATACGGCTCAGGTTGTTGTGGGGGGAATCTGTTTCTTTTGGGACTCTCTTCTGGCTCCCCAACCCCAGATCAATCGGTACCAACCGAGAGTAATCAAGATGCAGGTAAGGACGCCGATGCCATTCATGACGAGACTCGAAACATGGAATGGGCCAACGCGCCAGCCGATGATCTCACAGCCTCCCATTGCCTTGCCCGTGGCCGCATCGAAGTTGTCCCAGAACATCTTTTCCGGCTGGACCAGTCCTGTTGCGGTCGTTGTCGCCATCACGATCCAAATGACAGCGGCGACAACGGGAACGACGCTGAGAAGGAATGCGAGCCAAAGGCCCGGTGACTGAAGCGCGTATCGTTGTTTCATCGTTTTACTCCGGCGTCAGTGTAGTTATTGAGACACAGTTTCCGTCAACAACCAAGGTGGAGATTAGTGATGTAGTTTTGGCGCGTCAATCGTATTCCCAGCAGGTTAGAAGTGCAGCCTGTGGCGGGTGAGGATTGTCTGTTGCAGTCGTCGCAATGGATTTGGCGTTGCGGGCGGCGAGGCGTTTCGCTATAAGCGGCGGGAATGAACACGCGGACGATTGCGTTGGCGAACCAAAAAGGAGGCGTCGGGAAGACCACCACGGCGGTCAGTGTCGCCGCGTGTCTGGCCGAGCAGGGAAAACGCGTGTTGCTCGTGGACCTTGATCCGCAGGCCAACGCCACCAGCGCGCTCGGCCTCCAGAAACTCGAAGGCGGCAGCGTTTATCAGGCGTTGCTCGGCGGCGCGGAGTTGGCGGCGTCAATTCAACCGACCGTTTACGAGAACCTCAGCATGATTCCCAGCGAGGTTGACCTCGCCGTGGCCGAGGTTGATGTGGCGCGTGCGGAGAATTATCTGCACCGGTTCCGGCTGGCACTGCAACCGATTCACGATTCTGACCGGTTTGATTTCATCTTTGTGGATTGTCCGCCGTCGCTCGGCATCTTGACGATGAACGCGCTGGCGGCGGCTGACCGTGTCATTGTGCCGATGCAGTGCGAATACTTCGCGCTGGAAGGTCTTGCCGTGATTATGCGAGTCATCCAGCAGATCCACGATACCGGAGCAAATCCGGAACTTGAACTGAGCGGGATCGTGATGACGATGTTCGACGGGCGCACGAACCTCACCCAACAGGTGCTGGAAGAAGTGAAGAAGCATTTCGGGCCGAAACTCTACAAGATAACGATCCCGCGCACGGTGCGTCTGGCCGAAGCGCCGAGTTTCGGCAAGCCGATTACGAAATACGACCCCAGTTCCTACGCCGCGTGGGCGTACCGTCAGTTGACGGAAGAAATCTTGGAGCGCGAATCGCCGAAGCCGGCGGAGACGACTGTTCCTGCGTCTTAGCCGCAGCGAAACTGTTGGCTGGAGGGCCACGCTCCGTCGTGGCCGAATCCCCAGCGGACGCGACGGAGCGCGTCCCTCCAAAGACGTGATTCTTTCGCTCCGTTGTCATATATTCCGCCGGCAGGTACGACGAAAGGTTGAACCAAACAGCCAGAGTGGCCATGGACGACAACACCACGCGCGAACAAATTGCCAAGCTCCACCCCGCCGGGTACGGCTGGGCGCTCGCTTGTTGCGGACGCGACCCGTCGGCGGCTGAAGACGTGTTGCAGACCGCCTGCTTGAAGGTGTTGCAGGGCCGCGCCCGTTACGACGGTCGCTCGTCGTTCAAGACGTGGTGGTTCGCCGTCATCCGACACACCGCCGTGGATGAACGCCGGCGACATTGGTTGCGGCGGCTCAAGCTCACCGCGTTTGGCGCGTTGCAGTCCGATCGCGTCCACGAAGAAACCTTCGGCGACGCGCTCGACCGCGAACAGCAACAGGCCGCCTTCGCCAAGGCGTTGGCCGCACTGCCGGTGCGGCAACGCGAGGTGTTGCACTTGGTGTTCTACCAGGAACTCAGCATCGAGGCGGCCGCCGAAGTCCTCGGCGTGTCCGTCGGCACGGCCCGCACCCACTACACCCGCGGCAAACAACGGCTGCGCGAATGGCTCCAACAAGCGGAGGTTTCCCATGAACCCGCACGATCCAGACAACCAGATCCAGCAATTGTTCTCTGAACAACGCGCCGCCGACCAGCAGCGCGCGCCATCGTTCCAGCGGACATGGCAGGCTGCCATGACGCTCGCGGTGAAACCCGCGCGTCAGTCGTGGTGGTTGCCTGCGATGGCCGCTGCGAGCGCGGTGGCGCTCGTCGTGGTCAGCGTGTTGTTGTGGCTGCGCGCGGAGAAACCGCGACCGACGCCGACCGAGACTGTCATTGCTTCCCTCAGCAACTGGACCTCGCCGACAGATTTCTTGCTGGAACCGCTGACACTGTCCTCTGGCTCACAACCCTAACCGAAAGGAGTCGTCATGAAACTGATCGTAACCATCCTGAGCGTGCTCGCGTTGAGCAGCGCGCTTGTCACAGCCCAAGAACCGGGGCGAAGAGACGGAGACCGTCCTCGTCCGCCGGAGCAGAGAGACGGGGAGCGCCCGCGGCCATTCATGCGGGGGCCGGATCCCATGATGCAGAACCTGTTCCCGCCGCCGTTGATCATGGAGGCGGGCGAGAAGCTCGGCCTGACCGAGCAACAGCGGGACGCCCTGCGCAACGAGATGGAGAAGTCGCGCGACAAATTCGAGCCGGCGCAACAGAAATTGCGCGAAGAGATGGAGAAGCTCGGCCAGTTGTTGAAGGAGCCGCGCGTGGACGAAGAGAAAGCCATTGCCCAACTCGACAAAGTGTTGGTCGCGGAAGCCGAGATCAAAATGGCGCAACTCGGATTGAACATCCGCATCAAGAACCTGCTCACGCCGGAGCAACAGGAGAAGCTCCGCGAGTTCATGAAGGAACGCCGTCCGCCGATGTCGCCCGAAGGCGAGCGCGGTCCGCGGCCTTCGTTCCGCGGTGAACGAGACGGCGGACGCCGTCGTCCGCCACAACCGCCGCCCAACCAATAACCGCCAACACAAACCACAAACCCAAGCGGGACGGGTCTCAGACTCGTCCCGCTTGCTTTTCGAGCCGGTTGTGTCCGATCGGTGCCGCGTGTAGAATGTGTCAATCACGGTGAAGGCACCCTTGAAAATCATCTCCGGCGGCCAGACAGGCGTGGATCGCGCCGCGCTCGATGTGGCACTCGAACTCAGCGTTCCCTGTGGCGGCTGGTGCCCGCAAGGCCGGCGCGCCGAGAACGGTGTGATTGCGAACAAGTATCCGCTGCGCGAAACGCCCTCCGCGGACTACCCGCAACGCACGGAGTGGAATGTTTGCGATTCCGACGGCACGCTCGTCCTGACGCGCGGCGCACCTGTTGCCGGCAGCGGCACCGCGTTCACCATCGAGCTGGCGCGCGCCCACCGTCGTCCGTGTCTGGTTGTGGATTTGGTGAATCCAATGCCGGCGCAACAAGTCCGCGACTGGATGGCAGAGAATCGGATTCGTGTGCTCAACGTTGCCGGGCCGCGGGCGGAAGGGAACCGCGGAATCTACAAACAGGCGGTCGGATTTCTGAGGAAAGTGTTAAGTGGTGCCCGAAATAGAACTTCAACTTGAACTAACACAGTGCTGGCTCCACAGTGTGAGCCCGCTCAGACGCATTGGAGCCAATCCTTTGTGACTTTACCGCTGATCAAGTTGTAATTAGTATGCTGAACATGAACCCTCTTAGCAAAGACCAATCACTATCCATACGGAACGACCGGAAACAAATCATTAAGCGGATAGCGTGCGAAGATCTCGGAGGGGAAATGGTCAAGAACAATTGGCCACTAAACTATGAAGTACAAGTTATCACGAATGGAACATGGATTCCGTTGGAAGATTTGGTTGCGTCAGAAGAGTATAATCGGGAAGCTGTAGCTCGGCTAAGCAAGCGGACTCCCCAACAACTGTTGTGGAGAGCGAGCGAAATAGGGGAATACAATCTTATAAAATGGGCCATTGAACGGGGCGCAGATATTGCGGCCAACGACAACAAATCGCTCTATTTGGCTTTAATCAATGGCCATGAGAAATGCGTCCGCCTTCTCGTAAATCGTGGGAATCTGTCGACAATCAGCGAAAGACATATTCAGGCGGCCATCTCATCAGGCAATGCAGCCATTTGGTCTCACATGAATCCTTTCAATGACAAGCGTATTTCGGCTTTGTTGGAGTCAGCTTCAAGTGACTACAAAGAGATGACACAAAATATTCAGCGTTATGATTCGCTTGAGAAGGAGCGTAAGATCTTGGAGGAAAAACTCTCGCAGATGAATAAATCTCCTGTCAAAGATCCGAATCATATTCCGCATCGCCCTACCTGTGGTTCTCCGAACGTTAGCAAGATACCACTCGGCTTCAAAGGAATTGCTGCCCTGCTGTTCGGCGTCCTCTCGATAGGTTACGCAGCGAAGTCTTTCAGATGTCGAAATTGTGGATATTCTTGGTAAACATTTTATCGGTCGGCTTTCCGAAGACCTCAACCGTAAAGGCAATTAGATCAGGCTTGTTCAACGAAGCGGAGCACAAGGAGCAACTGGACCGCGCACAACCAATCGTTTCTCATTGACCCTCCGTCGGTCCCGGATTCGCGATCAGCACCCGCACGACGAAACCGCCTTTGACGCCGCTGGACTCAATGATGTCGCCGGCGAATTCCGAAACCGCCACAGGTCAAAACGCAATAGCCATGACAACCTCAACTTCAACAGTTCCGATAAAGGAAACCACTGTGCTTCGGAGAACTCAAACAAGAACTCCGCATTTTTGCAGGGCCATACATCTTGGGGCGGCCGCTCCTTGAGGGGAACAAGGAATGTCTGCCACTCATACCAGTGAAGTTTCAAGGTTCGTTTTTCCACCGTGTCAGCTGAGAAGTCTGATGGCAGCCATTGCCGCAAGTGTTCATCCAGTGGGAGATGATTGCATGTTTCTTCGGATGCTTCCCTACAGGCGCAGTCAAAATAGCTCCCGTCCTCTATTGGATCCAACTCTCCGCCCACCAATACCCAGCGGCCAGCTGATGGTGGCCGTCGACGGCGACCGGCAAAGACCTCCGGTGTCCCGTCAGCCGACCGAGTCACAAAGATGATTCCTGCCCCGCGATACGGGTTATTCCAATGCTCGCTGAGCTTGTTGATTACAAATCTCATTGTGCTTGCTTCCAGTTGCGGACGAATTCGCACTGTGCCTTCGTCTGCGGAACATAGCCGAAATTAAATGCCGACGCCTTGACCAGCTCGTTTAACCGCACTAAGGCTCCCTCACCGACAGCAATACCGTGTCGCGCCAGATAACATCCGACCACCATGGCGGTCCGTCCCTTCCCTCCCCAGCAATGAACATACACGACTTGTTTAGCCGCATTCGGCTCGTCAATACGATCGAGGATCAGCCGCATCTGCTCCGACGCGGGCACATCGTTATCGCGAATGGACAACCGTTCACAACTGATGCTGCGCCCCACTTTCTGGGCGAGTCCGTTCAGCATAGGGCAGTAATCCACGAATTGCACGCCGTTCCAGTTGGTTTCCCCCACTTCCGTTAGATTGATGACCAAGCCGACGTTGCACTGCACCAATCCCTCCAACTTGGCCTGTGCTTCGGTTGGATCAAGGTCACCGGGATAACAACCGGCAAGCAACAATCCGGGAACCACGCAATACGAACGCGGGAACGGCAGCGCCGGCGTGGATGAACCGATTTCATTCTTGTGTGTCATTGTAATCTGTCGCTCCTAGCACCAGATGCGAAAGTCACCGATTCTGGAATGAGAATAAATCGTCATGTTCATTCCTTTTCATGAGGTAGCCGTTCTCATCTGTGAAGAACTGTGAAGCCTGTCAGCTAACATTTCGATTGTTTCACGCATCGCTAATTGGTTCCGCCAGTTTTCAGGTATAGCGATTGCACCGTAGAATGCGCCAGCCAGTTGGCCGTACACTGCCCCGGTCGTATCGGCATCGTCACCGAGATTGACAGCAGCAAGACATCCGCTACGAAAATCGTTGGTGGTGTAAAACGCCCAAAGCGCTGCCTCCAGAGAGTTCACCACGTAACCAGTGCCGCGAATAAGCGGCGGCTGACGATTCTTAAACGAACCGGCGGCAATCTTAGCTATGGATTGAGTAAGCGGATGCTGCTTCCAGTACCCAGTGATGGGTGTGTACATCGATGCCAGTAATTCTTCCTTGCTCGCACCAGTTACAGCTCCAACAATAAGTGCTCCGAGATACCGGCAGGCATCAACTGCTTCTGTTGCTCCATGCGTGGTTCGAGAACTATCGGCAGACTTGTTAATTGCATCCACCGGGTCCCTAGCAAAGAACAATGGGACAGGTGCAAGTCGCATGATTGAACCGTTACCTGCAGAATGTGGACTTGTCGAGCCGCAGTAGGGTTCACCGCTGCTTTCGAACAGCCGCAAAGCTGATGCGGTCGTGCCGCCGATGTCGAAACACTTACCCGTGCTGCTTAAATGCCCTTGACGATACCAGCGCACATAGCGCTTCAACTGATCCACTGAATCAAACCCATTGCATTCAATCAAGCTTTCAGCGAGACACAAAGCCATGGATGTGTCATCTGTCCACTCGCCAGGTTTGAGACGGAATGGTCCACCACCGACAATCTCAATGAGCGCCGTGAAGGTTCCCGGAGGCTGGAACTCAATTGTCGTGCCCAAAGCATCACCAGCCGCTAGTCCAAGCAATGCCCCACGGTAGCGTTGCCTATCGCATGCTGATTCAGTGTTGTTTTCTTTCATCTCATTCGCACTCCTTCAATTTGATCTGCTCTGCTTTCACGTACAACGCCTTTGGTGCCTCCGAAACATACTCAAACAATGCGGGACACAACCAACCTTCTCTTTGGTACAACTCGCACCAGTACCAATTCCCGCCGTACTCCTCACGCCGCCAATCCAGCTTGAGTAGATAGCCCGGAAATGGTTGCGATGAAAACAGCAGACGGAATCCTTGTGCGGCATTTGGAATGTCCCGGACAGCTTGGTCAATGATTTCCGGGATACCCTGCACAAATGGTTCCTTGACTAGGTCATGTTCGAGGTCATCGAACACCCAAGTGCCTGCATGACGGTATGGACGAATCACAAGAATTGAATTGTTACCCATGATTTTAATCCCTTAGTTCAAGCGGCGGCAAAGCCAACTGTTGCAGTGCTGTTGGACGGCTTATAGGCAGCCGCGTTCTTTAATGCAATGGTCAAGTTGGCTAGATGTCGCAAGGGACGCGGGCACTGCGGATCGGCCTCGACCATAGCTGCACACGATGGGTCATCGCAGATGCGCTGAATGATTTCCTTGCCCAATTCCCCGCTCTTGATGAGGTATTCACCCAGTTCGACGGTGAAATCCGTCACAGGACATCCCTTGAGTGAATCTGGCAGGACCCCATTCACCATGGCTTCTGGAGACAGTCCCGCTTTGTCCTCTGCAATGTCTTTGGCAAACTGTACTACGCGTTTAATGCAATCGAGTTGCTGGGACTTGGTTACCCGGCGAACCTCCATACGGTTCGGATAGACCTCATCCCCATCGTTCTGAAAGAAGACGTCGTGTTCCGCCAGTGAGGCATGTAAATGCATCAACGCTTGCTGTCTTCGTTGGTGAGCCAAACGTTGTCGCAGAATGGCAGCGTGTTCTGCGATGTCAGCCATGAATAACTCTACCGCCCGCTGATGCACCTCCGGGGAATGAAAAGTGTGTACCAGTGTGCCGAGTGGTTCGTGTGCAAGTTCTCTTCGCCGCTCCTCCAACCACATCTCACAGGCCCGTTGAACGACCGGTTCCTGCGCATTTACTTGGGCGAGAATCTCTGTCACCACCGGGTCCGCTTGCGCTGCTGTCGCAAGACATGATGGAAGGTGCACTTCAGCGGGTGACGCTTGTGTTACGGGTTGATTGTTCATTGTGTTCTCCAATCTACGCTGCAAGTTCAAGTAGACGGCAATCCTCGGCACAACCTTGGGACTGCAATTCAACTAGCTTCATGTCCCGGAGCATACGGGCTTCTTCTACCGACTTGGTATGCAATGAACAACGCCGACGCTCCTTGGTGAGCGAGGTTGGGTAAATTGTGTAATGCATCCACCATGTCCCGTTGTTATTCCACAGATGGTGATTCAAGCCGCCTGCGGTACAGACATTTGTTTGATTCATGATTCGTATTCCTTTCGACTACAAATCAGGACGAAGGTCCAGTGAGGAAACCGCCAATCCTGAGCTTCTACTTAAACTCTCTCTGGCGGGTATCGTACCGTCAGAGTTCTTGGTTCAGAGGCTTTTGGCCTCTGCGCATCGATCAATATCAGATCACTAACGGATCAAACCACCTTGGGAACTCCATACCCAGGTTGGCGGGACGGCATGTCGACGACAGCGTCCACTCTTGATGCGTTGATTGTTGAACATGGGCTCACCGTACCCGTCTTTCATATGACTGTAAAGTTCAAACCGTGTCATAAACTTATGACATCCATACCCGTAAACGAAAGCCTGCCCAAAACCCCGGCATAAAAAAGGACAGCCGGACAGCTATCAAAAAGTCTCTAGGAGTCTGTCCAAGAATTCGCTTGTAAGTTTTGAATGAGGCTGCGGGAA
>CAZNOK010000063.1:18058-23272 GCA_964574605.1 uncultured Verrucomicrobiota bacterium | reverse complement strand
ACGCCCATCACGTTCACATGACGCCCATTCCACGGCGGATAATGCCGGCCGCCGTTGGAAATCCACAACACTGTACTGGTCAGCACTCGCGGGTTGCGCAACGCGAACCAGACGTAGCCTTCCTCCGGAAACGCCACCGCGTTCCATCCGATCTTTACGCTCGGGTCCGCCACCAACATCACGATGTCCTCAAACCCGCGCCGCGCCGGGTAGCGAGACAAATCCGCCGTCGCGCCGGTGATGTCCGGCACCTGCTCCAAGTCATCGAACACCGCTCCTGCTTTCAATACCGAGTAGCCGCGCTGCGACGGCTGTTCGACTGGCTCGACGAACACTTGCCCCAACGCCCGCTTCGACGTTGACAATCGCCCTGCGCCTTCGCGGTCCGGAAACTTCAACATCGCGTGATGCCCCAGCGACATCGGCCCCGACATTCCGCTCACCACGTGTTCCTGATAGACCACGCTGTGGCCATCCACCAACCGTATCAGTTTGTCCACGCGCCCCGTTCGCGCCTTCGTTTTCAACGACAACCTCAAACTCACCTCGCCGCCTTCGCGCTTCAGCGACTCGAACTTCCACTTGGAGTTAGCCACCTCGCCATGCGGCGGATGTTTCTCGCCGTGCCATGCCTTGCCGTTTCCGCCGAACGGCATGCAAAAGAAATCCCCGCGCAACACCCGCAACAACGCCGGCGTGCCCGGCGCGAGCTTCTCGTTCCACCACGGCGCGACCGAAAGCGGCGCCACCTTCTTTCTGCCGAGCGAGAACGTTACCGGGCCGAGATGGCCGCCGAGTTCCGTCACTGCCGCGTCAACGTTGCGGTTGCGAATGACAAACGATTTCTGTCCGAAAATCTTTTTCACGGTGTTACTTCTCCTTTCAGGTCGTATTCGGTTGCGCCAGTGATCCGCACATTGACGAATTCACCGGTCTTTGCCTTGCCGCGCACGAACACTTTCCCGTCAATGTCGGGCGCGTCCATCTGCGAACGTCCCTCCCTTTCCCTGTCCATCAACACGCGCATCGTAACGCCAATCATTTTCCGGAGCAACTCCCGCGACACCGCCTGCTGCGCCGCCATCGCCGTGCCGCGACGCTGCTGCCGCACCCGCGCCGGCACCTGCCCCGGCAACTTCGCCGCCACCGTGCCGTCCTCCTGCGAGTATGCGAACACGCCGAGCCGCGTGAACTTCGCCTCGCGGATAAATTTCACCAACTCCGCAAACTGTTTCTCCGTCTCGCCCGGAAACCCGACGATGAACGCCGTCCGAATCGCCACGCCGGGAATACCGGAAGCAATCCGGAACAAAAGGTCGCGGATGAACTTGGCGTCCGTCTCCCGTCGCATCGCCGCCAGCATCGTGTCGTTGATATGCTGGAGCGGAATATCAACGTACCGGCACGCCTTTCGACACGCCGCCATCGTCGCAATCAACTCATCCGTCCAGTGCGCCGGGTGCGTGTAGAGCAGACGCACCCAGAAATCGCCGTCGAGCTTCTCGATCTCCCGCAACAAAGTGGAAATGGAAGGTTGGAAGATTGGAGGATTGGAAGATTGGGAAGCCCCCCATCCCCTCATCCTTCCAACCTTCCAGCCTTCCATTCCGTAAAACGTCGTGTCCTGCGAGATGAGGTTGATCTCCTTCACGCCGTCGGCGACGAGCGCCCGCACTTCCGCGAGCACGTCAGCGAGCGGACGGCTCCGGTGTCCGCCGCGAATCCGCGGGATGCTGCAGAACGTGCACGGATGATTGCACCCTTCCGCAATCTTGACGTAAGCGTAATGCGCCGGCGTGAGCCGCAACCGTGGCGCCGAGGCGTTGAGAACGTAGCGAGCCGTGCCGGAATGGTATGTCGTTGGACAGGCGTCCCGCCTGTCCGTGGCAACATCGTGAGACAGCCGAGACGGCTGTCCAACTTTGGCCAAGATGTCGCGCACGATGCCGGTGATGCGCGGCACTTCGTTCAGCCCGACGAATGCGTCCACTTCCGGCAACTCGGCTTGCAGTTCGTTTGGATACCGTTGCGGCATGCACCCGGCCATGATGAGCGCCCGGCAACGGCCGGTCTCGCGGAGTTCGTTGGCCTTGAGGATGGCGTCAATGGATTCCTGTTTCGCCGGCTCGATGAAGCCGCAGGTGTTGACGATGACGACATCGGCGTCGCGCAACTCGGTGGTCAACGCCATGCCGTCGCGCGTGAGCGCGCCGAGCATGACTTCGCTGTCCACGAGGTTCTTGGCGCAGCCGAGGCTGATCAGGCCAACCTTAACGGAACAGGACACAACGTTTACTTCTCCAGCGTCTCAGCAACTGGTTTGGTCTTCGGCTGGTAAATCGGGTCAAAATTCGCGCGCGGAAGGACAACAGTTTTCGGCGGCGCGGCGCGGTGCGTCTGCCACGTGCGCACGCCCCACCAGACAAGCAGCAGCAATGACACCCCACCGACAACGGCCACGACAGTGCCGAGCGGGAGATGAAGTTCGTTCTGGCGCTCGGCCATCAACGTGGCTTCTGTTTCGAGACGCAAGCCCTGACGTCGGAGGCCACCCTGACTCTCGAGAAACGCCTCGGAAAGCGCTTTGCCGTCGAGGCCAAGATGGTCGCCGTAGAGTTTGAGGAAGCTTTTGACGTACATCGCGGCGCCGACGCTCTTGAAGTCGTCGGCTTCGAGTTTTTCGAGGACTTCGATCTTGATCTTGGTGACACGCGACACGTCCTCCAACGTCACCTTCTTTTCGTGGCGCGCGGTGCGAAGTGTTTCGCCGATGGATTGCATCACTTGTCCTCTGTTTCCCCGTCGCCGGCCGACTGTTGCGCCTGCTGGCTGTCGAGGTCAATCAGAATGTCGCGCGGCTCGGCGCCTTTGCCGGGACCGACGACGCCGCGTTCCTCCAGCAAATCCATGATGCGCGCGGCGCGGGTGTAGCCGATGCGGAGACGGCGCTGAAGGATGGAGACACTGGCGCGGTTGGTCTGGTGGATGACTTCAATGGATTGCTCGACGAGCGCTTCGTCCTCAGCGTCCTCCTCGCTCATGTCGCTCGGCAAAATCATTTTTTTCGAGAGCTTCGCGTGGATCTCCTGCACATACTGCGCGGTGCCTTGTTTGCCGACAAATGCGAGCAGACGGTGAATCTCTTCGTCGAGCACCAGCACGCCCTGTGCGCGGATCAACTTCGACGAGCCGGGCGGCAGATAGAGCATGTCGCCTTTGCCGAGCAGTTTGTCGGCGCCGTTGGCGTCGAGCACGACGCGGGAGTCCTGTTTCGACGCGACTTGGAAACCGACGCGCGCGGGGAAGTTCGCCTTGATGACGCCGGTGATGACGTCCACGCTGGGCCGCTGCGTCGCGATGACCATGTGGATGCCCACAGCGCGGGAAAGCGCGGCGAGCCGGGCAATGGCGTTTTCGATGTCGGCGCCGGCTTGCTGCATCAAGTCGGCCAGCTCGTCAACGACGATGATGATGTAGGGCAGACGGTCGGGGATGATCATCTCGCCGTCGCGCGGCACCTCGATCTTCAAGATTTCCTGCGTCGCCGACGGAGCGGCAGCGGGCTTCGGCGCAGCTTTCGGACGATTGTTGAAGGCGGTGATGTTGCGCACGCCGGCCTTGGCGAGAATCTGGAAACGTTTTTCCATCTCGTTGATGCACCAGCGCAACGCCAGCGTCACCTTCTTCGCCTCGGTCACGACAGGCACGACGAGGTGCGGCGCGTGGTTGAACTGCTGCATCTCGACGACTTTCGGGTCCACCAGTACGAGGCGCAGGTCACTGGGCGAGAACTTGAACAGCAGGCTGGCAAGGATGGCGTTGACGCAAACGGTTTTGCCTGAGCCAGTCGCGCCCGCGATCAACATGTGCGGCATGTCGGCGAGATCGCCGATAAGCACGTTGCCGGCGACATCCCGACCAATGGCAATCGGAATGCGCGCCTTGGACTTCTTCCATTCGTCCGATTCGAGGATGTCGCGCAGGAACACCATCGCCGATTTCGGGTTCGGCACCTCGATGCCGACGGTGCCCTTGCCCGGCACCGGCGTCAGGATGCGAACGGTGACGGCTTTCATCGCCAGCGCGATGTTGTTGGACAACGACGAAATCTTCTCGACCTTCACCCCCGGCGCGGGCACCAACTCATACAACGTCACGACCGGCCCTTTCGTCACGTTGGTCACGTCCACCGTGATTCCGAACTCGTCCAGCGTCGAACGCAGAATCTCCGCGCTCTGCTTCAAATCCTCGACAACCGTCTCGCCGCGATGCGCCGCATCCGGCGACGGATTCAACACATCGAGCGGCGGCAACACATACGGAGCCGGGGGAACGACTGGCGCGGGCTTCTCAGGTTTCGGTTTCGGCGTTGGAGCGGGCGGTTTCGGCGCTTCGGCCGCTGCCGTTGCCGGTTTCGCCTCAGCCGGTGGCGCTTCTTTCTTCGGAAGGACTTTCGCCGCAATTTGCTCAACGACCGATGGCGCTTTCTCCTTGGGTTTCGGCGGCGCGGAAACGTCCTTGATGACCGGCTCGACCACCGGACGTTCCTCTTCTTTCTCCAGCTTGCGGGTCTCGCGTTCCAGTTCGCGTTCTTTCAGACGGAGTTGACGTTCCTGTTCGCGCAGTTCCTCCTCAACGCTCGGTTTGCCGCGCAACTTGCGCCAACCGTCGCGGGCCGTGCCCACCAGCATCGTCACCCAATAGCTGGGCCGCAGGTTGATGAGCACAATCAAGCTGATGATGTAGAGCACCGTGAAGATAATCGCCGTGCCCACCGGGCCGACGAGCGATTTCGACCCATTCCCGACAAAGAAGCCCGTGAATCCGCCTGCGCTGTCAGGCAGATTAAACCGTTTCGTCGCAGCCTGCAGTCCAACCAAGTGCAGCAAAACACTCGCCGACACCACCAACAGCACCGCCGCGCCCACTTTGCTCCGCCACGGAACCTCGTGTCCGAGCAACAACACCACGCCCAGCCCCGCCAGCACGAACATCAACACGTAACCGCCGAGTCCGAACGTCTGAAACACCGCGAAACTCAGCGCCGCGCCGACCGGTCCGATGAAATTATTGACCGGAGCATTACCGGAACGCGCGGTATTACCAAAATCGTTCGGGTCATGTGACCACAACGCCAGCAGCAGGAGCAGCGCCGCACCGACCAGCGCGACGGCCCAAATCTCGCGAGCATGAGAATGACTCGGTTGTTTCCCC
>CAZNOK010000063.1:0-18048 GCA_964574605.1 uncultured Verrucomicrobiota bacterium | reverse complement strand
TACCGGTTTCAGCCCATCCTCGCCGAGCGCGTCTGGGGCGGCCAGACGCTCGCCCGCTACGGCAAATCCATTCCCGCCGGCAAACGCATCGGCGAAAGCTGGGAAATCTCCGACCGTCCCGAAGCCCAATCCGTCGTCGTCAATGGCCCACTCAAAGGCCAGACCCTTCACCAACTCATCGAGCGACTCGGCGTCAAGCTGCTCGGAACCAATTGCCAATGTGGGAGCGGCCTCAGCGCCGCGACTCGAACATCCACCTCCAACGGTCGGGGCGCTGAGGCCCCTCCCACGCTAAGTTTCCCCCTCCTCATCAAGCTCCTTGACGCCCGCGAACGACTCTCGCTCCAAGTTCATCCGCCGTCCGCCGTTGCCAAACAACTTGGCGGCGAACCCAAAACCGAGATGTGGTATATCCTCGAAGCCGCTCCCGATGCACACCTCATCGCCGGACTGAAACGCGGTGTTACACGACAACAGTTTGAGAACGCAGCGCGTCTTGCCGACCTCGTTCATCGCTTCCTCGTCCGCGCCGGCGACGCGCTATTTGTCCCTGCGGGCCGACTCCACGCAATCGAGGGCGGACTGGTTATCGCCGAGATCCAGCAGAACTCCGACACGACCTACCGAGTGTACGACTGGGGACGCACCGGGCGCACGTTGCACGTGAAGGAATCGCTGGCCAGCATTGACTTCAACGATTTCGAGCCGTCGCTCAGCAGGTTCCCCATCGTCTGCGAGCATTTCCGCACCGATCTCATCAAGCTCGATGCTCCCCGGACCGACCGTTGTGACGGCACCACTTTCCACATCATCGGCTGTGTCGGCGGCGGGATTGAAATTGCTGGCGAACACTTGCGGATTGGCGATTTCGCGTTGCTCCCCGCCGCACTTGGCGAATACACCATGCGACCGTTGACGGCGGGAGCCGCGGTGCTGCAAACCACTACATGACCTGCAACAGCAGTCCCTTTAGATATTCCGTCTCGGGCACCGCCGGCAGTATCGGATGATCGGAGGATTGCGTCAGTGACTTGACCAATCGCACCGTCTTGCGGGCATCGGCAGCAGCAGCAACAACCACCGCACGCAACAACTCCGCGCCGATGTGGTGCGAACAAGTGAACGTTGCCAGCAAACCGCCGGCGGTCAGCATCTTCAACGCGCGCAGGTTGATCTCCTTGTAGCCGCGCAACGCGTCGTCCACGTTCTGCTTGGTTCGCGTGAACGTCGGTGGGTCGAGCACGATGACATCGAATTGTTGCTTCTCGGCGTCGTATTGCTTCAGCGTGTCGAAGGCGTTTGCGCAGTTGAACTCAACCTTGCCGAGCAGGCCGTTCAACTCCGCGTTCTCGCGGCCGCGCGCGACAGCGGCATCGGAAATCTCCACGGCCTCGACGCTCGACGCTCCTGCCTTCGCGGCGCAGAGCGCGAAGCCGCCATGGTAGCTGAAGCAGTCCAGCACCCGCCTGCCGGAACAACACCGGAACATCTCCTGATAGTTCGCGGCTTGGTCGAGGAAGAAGCCAGTCTTCTGGTCTTCGAGCAGGTTCAGCGCGAATTTCACTCCGCCGACGTTGATCGTGACGCGCCCGTCGGTCTCGCCAAACACCACACCCTTGCATTCTTCCAATCCTTCCAGTTTCCGTGTCGGAACATCGCTGCGCTCTATGATCGCCTTCGGTTTGAACAGGTCGCGACACAATTCAATGAGCATCGGTTTGCGTTGGTCAATGCCAAGCGTGAGCGCCTGTAAGACGAGAACCTCGCCAAACTTGTCGAGAATCAGTCCCGGCAACTGATCGCCCTCGGAAAAGACGAGCCTCTGCGCCTCCACAGGCTGCCGATACGCGGCAGCGGCTTGGAGCCGGCGGCGGAAAAAGTCTTTGTCGGGCTCTTCCTTCTGCGTGGTGAACCGACGGACGGTGATCTGAGACTGACTGTTGAAGAGGCCGACGCCGAGGTAGCGTTTGCGATGGTCGAGAATCTCGACGGCGTCGCCGTCTTTCGCGTCGTCGCTGACACCAGCGATCTCGCCGGCGTAAACCCAGCAATGCCCGGCAATGAGCCGTCGGTCTTTGCCGGGTTTGAGGATTATCGCCGGCATGGCGCGGGGTCCTCGCTCAGTTCCGGATACTCACAGAGTTCGCCTTCGTGGTTGCGGAGGAGGACGCGCTGGCTGTCGTGCGCGACGACGGTGACGGGATTGACGGGGACTTTGCCGCCGCCGCGCGGGGCGTCAATGACGTATTGCGGGACGGCGTAGCCGGTGGTGTGGCCGCGGAGCGATTCGATGATCTCGATGCCCTTGCGAACGGAGGTACGAAGGTGATGGGTACCACGAACGAGGTCACATTGGTAAATGTAGTACGGACGGACGCGCGCCACGAGAAGCTTGTGCATCAACGATTTCATGACGGAGGGATCGTCGTTGACGCCGCGCAGGAGAACAGCCTGGTTGCCGAGCGGGATGCCAGCATCAGCGAGGCGTTCACACGCGGCGCGCGATTCGGCAGTCAACTCGCGGGGATGATTCGTGTGGATGCTCATCCACAGCGGGTGAAACTTCTTCAGCATCGCACAAAGCTCCGGCGTGATGCGTTGCGGAAGGAAAATTGGGATCCGGCTGCCGATGCGAAGGAACTCGACGTGCGGGATAGCGCGAACTTGCGAGAGGAGATGTTCGAGCCGTTCATCGCTCAGGAGCAACGGATCCCCACCGCTGAGCAGCACGTCGCGGACTTCGGTGTGCCGGCGAATGTACTCGATGGCAGCACTGAAATCGGTTTCGAGGTGCTGGTCCCCCACTCCGCTGACGACGCGGCTTCGCGTGCAGTACCGGCAATACGACGCGCAACGATCTGTCACGAGAAACAGGATGCGGTCGGGATACCGATGGACGAGGCCGGGCACGACGGTGTGGTCGTCTTCGCCGCACGGGTCAACGAGTTCGCCATCAGCGGTGACGGTTTCCTCGACGCGTGGGATGACTTGGCGACGGATGGGGCAGTTCGGATCGGCGCGGTCAATGAGGTTGAAGAAGTACGGCGTGATGGCGAGCGCGAGTTTCTTGCCGGCCAACAGGACGCCTTCGCGTTCCTCGGGCGTAAGCGGCAACAACGCCTCCAGCGCCTCCAACGCGGTGATGCGATGACGGAGCTGCCAGCGCCAATCGTTCCAGTCCGAGGGCGTGATGTGCGACCATAAACCTTGACCGCCTTGCATGATGGCGGGAACTATAGGCTTGGGAAACAGCGTGTCAAGTTGATGACTTGACGGCGCTGCGCCGATGATGTTTCTTCGTCGGCATGATGAATCGCTTGCTCCTCACGCTGTTTTTCCTGTGGGCAACTCTCGCCTCGACGTTGGCCATCCGCATCGGGCTGGTCACCGACGTTCACTACGCCGACAAACCTTCCATCGGCAAACGCTCCTACCGCGACTCGCTGAAGAAACTCGATGCCGCCGTCGCCGCTTTCAACGAAGCGAAGGCGGACTTTGTCGTCGAACTGGGCGATTTCATTGACGAGGCGCCGACGGTCGAGGCCGAGATCGGCTACACCCGCGCTATCAACGCCGTGTTCGAGAAGTTCCGTGGCCCGCGCCATTACGTGGTCGGCAACCATGACGCATGGTCGCTGACCAAGCCGCAGTTCCTCGAAGCCTGCGGCGCGAAAGCGGCCCACTATTCATTTGACTGCGGCGGATTCCACTTTGTCGTGCTTGACGCCTGTTACAGCGCCAATGGCATTGCTTACGGCAGTAAGAAAGTCAAATGGACCGACACGGAGATTCCGCCGTTCGAACGCGACTGGCTCGCCGCCGACTTGAAGGCGACTGACAAGAAAACGGTCTGCTTTATCCACCAAAAACTTGACGCCACCGACAGGCATTGCGTGAAGAGCGCACCCGACGTCCGCAAGATTCTCGAAGAGTCCGGCAAAGTGCTGGCGGTGTTCCAAGGCCACGCCCACACCAACGACCTCGTCGTCATCAACGCCATCCGTTATTGGACGCTCTCGGCGATGGTGCAAACGCCGGGCGCATATTCATTGCTGGAGATCAAGCCCGACAACTCACTTCGCCTGACCGGGTTCCGCGGCCACAAAAGTTACAACGCCACCCAGTAGCTTATTCTCTGTCGCGGATCGCGAGCAAGTGGAGCAGATGCGTCAACGCCGACAGGAATGCCGCGACGTAGGTCCATGCGGCCGCGTTGAGCACCTGGCTGACGCCGTCGGCTTCGTCGGCCATAACCACGCCGCTCTGCCGGAGGATTTGCTTGGCGCGGCTGCTGGCATCGAACTCAACCGGCAGCGTGATGAGTTGGAACGCCGTCAAGATGGCGTACACGATGATGCCAAGCGTGATGAACCCCATGATGCCGAACCAGAACCCGCCAATCACCACCAGCGGCAGCAGGTTCGACGCAATCATCGTGACCGGCACAACCGTCATCCGCACTTGCAACGGCCAGTAGGCGTTCTTGTGCTGGATGGCGTGACCGCATTCGTGCGCTGCGATGCCGACCGCCGCGACCGACTCGCTGTCGAACACGCCGGGCGAGAGGCACAGCACTTTCTTGCTCGGGTCGTAGTGGTCGCCGAGCCACGACTCGGTGCGTTGCACCTCGACATCGCCGATGCCGGCCTCAGAGAGGATTTGTTTGGCGACCTCGGCTCCCGTCAGGCCGCGCAGCGTGCGGACCCGGGAAAAGCGTTTGAACGCGCCCATCACGCGGAACTGGGCGATGATCGCAATCACCGACGCACCGATAACCAACAACCAAGTTACTGAAGTGGGTAACATCTCTGGTTCTCCTGTTTTACCGGGTTAGATACCACAGCCCAACAAAGCGTTCAACTCAGCAGGGCACGACGAATTCACTCAATGCGTGCGGGCGCACTGAAGACACCATCCGCAGTGAACTTATTGATAACTGCATAATACAGTTGGGAACCTCCGGTAACCGCATTTCTCCTGTAGGCCGCGTCACCCGACGCGGCGTTTCCCAGAGATTTCGCCGCGTGTGGTCACGCGGCCTACAACCACAAGTCGTTACCGGAGGTGCCCAGTTATCAATAGTCGCTCTTGGTTTTTGCGGGCTTCGCTTGATCCACAACCATTTTCTTGATCTCCCGCAACTTCTCTGTAATCGCCAACCCTGTGCCTGACACACCACGGAAGATTTCGTTCGGATCCGTCTTTGTCTGAAGCGACTGGAGGTAAGCCTGCAGATCGGTGTACTTCTGATCGTTCAAAGTGTACTTGAGCAGATACGTCCATTGTCCGACGCGATCGCGCGTGGCCTGCGATACTTGGGCCTGTCGTTGAGCCTCTTGTTTGCTGGGAATCTCGACCGGTTTACCGATGCGCACGGTCTGATAAACCGTCCAGAGCGGTTGATCCGATTGCGCCAATGTCGCACCCAACGCCTGTATCGTTTGTCGAACCTCCTCGGCTCCTTTCGCTTCACCAGCGGGGACCGCTGCTCTCGCGATATCCGCGGTGGCCATCGCCTTCCAAAGGTTGCCTTTTATCGCCTCGGCAGATTTCACTGCAGCAGCGACCACGGCAGGGCGCTCGTAGCTACCCGCAGAAGACTGCAGGATATTGATCAGGATGTGAGTCTTTGCTGCTCCGTCTGGCAACGACAACACACGAGGCAGAATTCCAGACACATTCTCCTTGGCAATGGCGGCTGCCGCGAGCGCACTGATAGCCGTGACCTTGAAGTTCTCATCCGGAATCAGGTCAGCCACCTCGGCTGCTTGGGCTAGTTTGTCGGCACCCACTAGTCTCTCGACAACGTTAAGGGAGGTGACAGACTGTTCCATCGGATCAGAAATAGCCTTGAGCCAGTCCCGCATTGACGGATGGTCAAAGGCCGCATATGGCATTGACGCGTAGAGTTTGGACTTCCAGTATTTGTCGGCAATTCCCGCTCCTTTCTGTGCTCGGGCTGTGTAGTTAGTCTCAGACAGTGCCGTCTGATAGGCAAACCATCCATCGAAACTGAAGCCTTTCCCACTTACGGTTGCCAACGCGGCCTTTGCCTCTTCAGCATCGCCAGCTTGGGCTAGGATCAATGCGTACCTCTGCCGTTGCCACAGTCTGGTCCATTTCCCTTTCAAGCTCCCTGCTGTTTTGAGTGCGCCCTCCTTATCACCCTTTTTGAGCTGTGCTTCAGCAATATCGCGTTGGATTTCAAACCAGTAGTAAGCGTCCCGGATACCAGGGGCAAACTCCGTTACCCAAGCAATCTCACCGGCCTCGGTGAGCGCTTTACATACCGAGTATTTGTACGAGTAGCCGTCGTCGGTGATCAGAGACACTGTCTTCTTCGCTCCTTCGATGTCTTTGGCTTTGGCTTGTGCCACGCCAATTCTGCTGAGCAGAGAGTTTCTCTGGTAGTCCTCCTTCAACCGAGAAAGCCTTTCCTGTGCCCAAGCAACCTCCCCCGCCGACAAAAGCGCCGTCTCTGCGCTAAAGTCCAAATTGGCGCTCTCTTGTGCGAGACGTTTTGCCGATTCGCGGTCATTAGCCTTCAAGTGTCCCACAATGAGGGCACCGCAAGCCCTGGTCTTGGCACTCTGGTTGGTGGTAATCAACCCGGCTGTCTGACGAGCCGCCGCCAAGTCGCCAAGATTGGCCTGCTGGATCGCGATCTCGGCGAGCACGGCTTCTTTCTTATCAAGCGATTGCACCACATTTACAGTAGCGGTCGCTTGCTTGAAATTGCGGTAACGGACAAACTGGCTGGCGATCTTGCAGAGTGCGTCATCACGGTAGTCGCCATCAGCAATCCTGTTGGCAACTTCCTTTGCACCGGCGAAATCGCCAATCTCAGCAAGAAAACCGGATACTTCTCGATACGTCCGCCGCTTTTCCCACTTGCTGTCATCCAGTTCGTTGATCGCCTCCAACGCCAGCCATCGAGACTTGCGAGCTTCAGCAATCAGCCCAGCTTTCCTCTGCATCTCTCCAATCGAGTACGAGCCTACGTATCGGGTGCCCCGCTCGGACGGGTCCTTGATAGTGGGCGCCACTGAACACGCCTTCTCCAACAATGCTCTGGCTAATGCCACAGTCCCCGTGGTATCGGTTTTCAGCCAATTCGACAATTTGCAGTAGCCTTCTGTTTTAGCTTTGGGATCTTGCACGCCGTCCAATATGCTTTGGACACGAGCAGCAACCTCATCAGCGTCCGAACCGCGATCCACAGAATTCAGGTCGCCGATGAAATTGATGTAGGCATCTGCTCGAATGGTGTCAGTCGCAATCAAGTCAGCGATTTTTCGGGCAACACCGAAATTGCCGACATCGCTTTGGCCAACTGAGATGTCCTTGTAAATCCCGTCTCTTACTTTTGCGTCCTCAATCTTGGCAACCGTCTGCAATGCCGACTCTGTGTCACCTTTTTTAGCTTGTTCTCTTGCAATGTAGCCAAGCGCGCGATTCTTATACGTGTTTTCCTTGTAAACAATCCTCTCAGCCAATTCGAGGGCGCCCGCGATGTCGCCACCCTCCGCCAGCGCGCGAGCGATGACCTCGAGACCGTCCGCCGGATTGGAATCGTCTCTGGTTGAAACCAACAAGCCTGCTGTCTCCTTGCCCCCTTGCAAATTACCCATTTTGATTTGTTGGACGGCCACACCGATAACAGCATACTTCCGTTGGTAACCGGTCAGGGATTCTGCCGCTGTGCGCGACATGGCCAAGTACTTCTCAGCGCTGGGCTTGTCGTTCTTCCGCAAAAACTCTTTTGCGATTCTGATGCTCAGCGAGGCTTTCGCCTCAGGCTCGGTGACGTGTTCGATCATCTTCGCGGCGCCATCCACCTCCTGTTTGTTCAAGCGCGCTGTTGCCAAATCCGAGTAAGCGTATGAACGCGAGTTGGAATCCCCCATCACTTCTGCGGTGGCCAATGCGCCGTGCAAATCCCCTGCCTTGATCTTCTCCTGAACGATTTCCCGAAGCCGCCGATTCAACTGTTCTTGGACTTGTTGCTGTCGCTCGGAACCGCTGATTTGGGAGATCGCGTCAGCAGCCGCCTTGAAATCCCCCTTTTTGATGGCTTCATTGCAGCGGTTCTCCCAGTAGCTTCGAATCGCATCGAAAACATATCCCTGATATTGGGCTTTATAATCCCCAACAAGGAACGATGTCGTTTCCTTTGCACCCTCGGCGTCACCTATTTCCGCCTGAGCTTTACCAACATCGTGATACTCGCTTACTTTATACTTCTCTTCATTTTTCCGCTTACTGACGGCCTCTCTGGCCTGCACAAGCGTTCTACGGGCTTCGTCCATCTTCCCTGCCTTGGCTTGGGCCAAGCCAATGGCGATCAACCCGCTATAAAGACTATAGTCGCCCTTGGCTCCGCCCAGTGTCTCTTTCGCTCCCTCAATATCGCCCGCTTTCGCCTGAACAGCCGCCACATGCGCGCACGCCGAGGGGTTATATGTGGTGTCATTAATGCGCGAGATGATGGACTTAGCTCCCGAGATGTCGCCAGCGTCGGCTAGTCCGTTAGCAATGTCGCTCAGAGCACTATGACTGTTATCGGAGACTTGGTAAGCGGTTGACCTTGCGTCCGCTGGTTTGCCGGCTTTGATCTGGCTGAGGGCGATAGTCCCATAAGCACTTCCTTGGTCGTCTGAAGGCAAGGACGACACCATCCGTTTGGCGCCCTCTATGTCACCCGCCTCTGCCATCATTCTAACGACTTCCTGCAAGGCGCTTCGTTTGCGGTAGTCTTCGGAATATGCATTGGCCATAGACTTGGCTTGGTCAATCAGGCGCGTCAACGTCCCTTCAATGCGGATTTCCATACTGTCACATTCGTTCCGTACCGCCTGTGCGTTCGGACTATCCGGAGCCGCGGCCAAATAGGCGCGGAACCAAGCCATCGCACGCAACTCCCGCCCCGGCATCTTGGATTCTGCCAGCCCAAGATTGAAGAGAACCTCTGGAGCGTAATTCGCCTTCTCTTGCGCCTCGGTGAAATAGCGGATCGCGAGCGGCCATTCCTTTTGCTCGACGGCCAGAAGCCCTTTCCGGAACGGCTCTCGCGCCTCGACCGGCAGTTGTTTCAAGGTTGAGTTGTCTTGCCCTCTCACGACAAGCGCGAAGGTGAGCATCAGTATCAATGACCGGATCTGTCGCGTCTTCATCTTCCATTCCTTTCGTCTTTGATGCGCGTCTCTGTGTTCAATAGCGGGGACATCATTGCCTTCCGTCCTCGCGAAGCAGTGACGGAGTCCTTCCCGGTTCCGCGCGGAAAGCCACGCCATTTTCCTTGAGCATCGTGTTCAGTTCCTTGCTGCTCAAGAATAGCGACCGCTGTGCTCCCTGATTGGAATCCATCATGACATACCAAGTGTCGCCATTATGTTGAAATGTTTTCGTGAGCACGACTTGGTGTCCGGAGAAGACACTCCCACCCTTCGGCACCACATTCACCATCACATGACGCCCTTCCTTGAGAGTCTTGGCGAAGTTCGCGCTAGGCACCACCTCGGCTTGGCCAAAAGCCTCAGCCAACATGACCACTTCCCCGCCCATCAAACCAGCATCCTCAATGGTTTTTTGAGGATTTGCGCGATCACTGGCGGCGCGCCATTCGCCTTGCCGGATGAGTTCGGCTGCGCGGGCGGCAACAACCCCGTAGGGCAAACCAGCCGCGTTGGCCAAGGCGAAGATGGTGCAATCTTGGGCGTAAGTCTGCTTCCCCGCGCCGGGCAACCCCAGACCTCCGCCTTGAGAAGCTTCTTGGACAAGGGATGGATCTTGACCGCGGGCCATGACCTCCCGCCAAGCACGCTGTATCTGGGTGTTGTCTGACCAAGTGGACGGATCGCTACCCAGCGTCAGCAAAGCGCGACCGAGACGGGCCTGTTCCTCAACAGTCCATCCAAGTTGCTTGGCCAACTTGAGCATCCCCTTGATGACACGGATATCGTCCGGACTCAGTGTCTGTCCTTTGGCCCAAGGATTCAGGCGCACCCACTCAGCCTCCACGTCCACAACAGGCTTTGTCGCGGCATGACCCCGACTGCTGGACACCGCCGTCTGGCTTGCCGCGCTGTTCACTTCTTTGTTAAACGTTTTGGCTGCGGCAACGTAGTTTGCACGGCGAGCTTGCAGGGTGGCAAACTCCGCATCGGTCTGTTGCTCCGCCGGCTTGTCATTGAACACTTTCGCTGCCGCAAGAAAGCTCGCCAATTCACTCTCAAGCTTCTGCTTCTCTTGAGACAATCGCGTCCGCACTCCCTCGGCAATCCCTTCGGGTACCGGCTTAAGGGCGGGAATTGGCTCCGCACAGTTCCCCACGCTTGCCAACAAACAAATCAGACCTAACGCTGCCACCAACACAATCACCATCCCGAATTTGGCTCTTCTCATCGTGCTCTCTCTCCTTGTCGAGGAATTCCACTCAACTAGCATCGAGTTTCTACTTCCCCGGATTAGTCTGGCCGCCTTTCTTGTTGGTATCCGAGGATTGTTCAACGGTTGTGTCAATCACCAGTTTGGCGCGCGCTTGCTTCTCCTTCTCTTTCAACCCGACACCATATTCCGCTGCTGTCATGTCAGCTTTGATTCCGACCGCTTTAATCGCCAACTCGCCCTTTTTCTCCGGGGGCGCAGTTTCCATCTCCTTGCGCACCTGAGCGAGTTCAGCCTCTTTCGCTTGGTATTTTGACTGAAGATCAGCCTGCTCTTTTTGAAGCTGGATGAACTTCGCGTCTTTCTTCACAGCCTCCGGATATGCCACGGGTTGACCCGACCCGGAAAGATCAACGACAGGCTTGATGCCCGAAGACACAATTCGCGTCGGATCGTCAAACGTCTTGCCGGACTGCACTTTCGAGGCAAAGTCGTCACCAACCATTCCAGCGCGTGTGTCAATGTTGATGGTGTTGGCTTGATCCAGTGCCTTTTTCGCACCTGACAAGGAAGCAGAACGATCGCCGGGTTTCATGAAATCCAATCCCCCTGTCGGCTTTTGGCCGGTTTCCGTTCCGCCTGCTTGTTGTTTGTCGGGGCTACCGGAACCACTGCCTTGCCTCATGAAGTCGAGGCCGCTGCCTGCAGGTGCCGTCGAACCAATTTGGCTGCCGGACTGCTGTAGGATACGGCGCATGTTCTGAGCAGCGGCAGTTTCCTGTTGTTGTCGTTTCCGCTCAGCTTCCTTGGCCGCATCCTCAGACCGGGCCTCTGCCAGCGCCTTCTCGTAGTTGCTGCGGATCACCGTGCTGGTGGGATTTTTCTCCAACGCCGCCTTGAACGCGTCGGCAGCAAGGTGCCACTGCCGGTTGTTCCAATATGCAATCCCTTGTTGATTAAGTTTGGTCGCCTCCTGCCGTCGCTGCTGCGCTGCAAGCTCTGCAGCCGAAGGCCCAGTGTATGAAGGCGTAGTGTACCCACTGTACCCACTACTGCCTCCGCTCGGGGGTGACCTTGGGTTCACACATCTGCCGGGGCCAACATCCGGAACACTGCTTGCGAACTGCAATACTTGCGGCACCGAAGGCGAAAGGCTCTGGTCCGGGGCGGCACTCAGTGACAGCTTGTTCTGACCTGAATCAACTGGGGGCGTTTGCGGTTGTGCCTGACACATGCCCACTGCCACGATCTGATATGCCGCGGTGGCCAGCAAGACCTTGCCGCATTGCTTCATAGTTCCCTGACTGGGGCTTCCTTCCCCAACATGAAGTTGTTGGCTTCTCATGCTCTTTTGGTTTTTCTTTTTCATTGCTGTTCTCCTTCAGGTTGCTACAAACACTTCGGACCGGGCACAGCCTCCTCGGTGCCTGTTGACGCGCTTGCTGTGGCCCTCTCCCACAGAAGCGCCTCAAAAATGCTCTTGGTAAAGTCGCAGTTCATCTTCTGACAATAGCTCTTGACCTCCATGCCGGCGGCAGGATTGTCACTCACCAGCAAGCGGCCCACCGGACAGCCACCGCCACAAAGGTACCGCCACGAGCACTGACGGCAATCTTCTCGGTGATCCACATGCAACTCATCAAACATCCGGTCCAACACATCGTTCTTCGGGAAAGTCGCATCCATGATATTTCCCAGATGAAACTTTTTCATTCCCACCAGATACGTGCAGGGGTAAACGTCCCCATTGGCCGCAACGGCCGGAACACTTCCGCCAGCGGCACCGCAGCCCACAGCCGCCATTGAACTCTCCGTCAACCGCTGGGCCGATACGTTGAAAGGGTACAACTGCCACTCTTGCCACAGCTTGCTGCGATAGACACTCGTCAGCCCTTGGACCACTTTCTCCGGCGATGGCAACAAGTGCTGTGGCAGAATCCCGCCATCTGTGTTGACAGGGTGAACCGCACAGAATCCGCTGGATTGCCCACCGATCTCCCTATGATGTTCGGCAGTCTCCACCAAGCAGTCTTGATTCAGAGACGTAATCGTAGAGCGCAGGGAAACCTTTAGCCCCGCGGCGCTGATCCGCCGAATATTTCCAACAACCGATTCATGTGTTCCCCGCCCGTCTCGGAACGGTCTGCTCAAATCGTGGATCACCAAAGGCCCGTCAACGTCGCACAAGAACGAAATGTCATACCTCTTGGCCCACTCAATCAGGTCGGCAGGCAAAATGGATAGATTGCTGGCAACATGGTAGGTCAGTCTCTTGCCTGCGTGTTGTCCACTTCGGAGGCTTTCACAATGGATGATGACCTCTTTCGCCAAAGGCCAGTTCAGGAGCGGCTCGCCCCCAAAGAAGATCACTTCCAATCGTCCCCCGGCCTGAAGGTCGTCGAAGCAGCGTTCCACGCTCTTGAAGGCGACTTCTTTACTCATCATTGAACTCGGCCCGCTCGCATGAGTTCTTTGGCCGTCCAAGCAATAGACACATCTCATGTTGCACGATTCTGAGATGAGCAGGTAGAGCGACATGGATGCCTTCTTCCCACAGTTTCTTCTCTCCAACAGTTTGCCCTGTCGTTCAGCCCCTTGAGGAACGACAATCCCATAATCCAGCATGACATCCAACAGATGCTTGTCTTGCGGATATGCGCGGGCAATCTTCGCCTGAGTCCCCAACTCACCGACTGCCTGCAAGAATCTCTTTATGTACTGTCCGCCTTGTTTTACATACAAAGGCCGAGGTTCAATGTTATTTGCCAATAGAAGTTCATCGTGCCCTCTTTCGAGCACAAGCAGCTCCTCTGCAACCCGCAGCGGTTGGTCAGTATCTGTCATTGACTTGTCCTCGCCCGTTGACGGGACATCTTCCCGACACCTCATTTCATACAACTTTAGGATGCTTCCTGCAAACCTAAACTGAGGACGAACCAAGTCCGATGGATGGCGCCACATCGAGACTCCAGTCGCTGCGGACACCGCGCTGGAATTTGTGGTAAGCGAGCGCGGCGATCATCGCGGCGTTATCGGTGCAAAGCTGCGCTGACGCGAGAAACAGACGGAGGTTACGTCGCTGGCACTCAGCAGCGAGTCGCTCACGGAAACGGCTGTTGATGGAGACGCCACCGGAGGCGCTGATCGCGCGCACGCCTTTGTCGCGGGCGGCGCGGATGGTTTTGCCAACAAGCACGTCAACAACGGCTTCCTGAAAACTGGCGCAGACATCCGCGACAACGGCGTTCGGATTCTTCTTGAGATAGTAGAGCACGGAAGTCTTGAGGCCGCTGAAACTGAAATCGTGGCCGGGGTGGTCAAGCATGGAACGAGGGAACGCAATGGCCGTGCGATTGCCCTGCTTGGCGAGACGGTCCACTTCGGGGCCGCCGGGATAACGGAGGCCGAGGAGCTTGGCGACTTTGTCGAACGCCTCGCCCGCAGCGTCGTCAACGGTCTGGCCGAGGATTTCGTGTCGGCCAATCTCGGTGACGTAGGCGAGGATGGTGTGTCCGCCGGAAACGATGAGCGAGATCATCGGGAGGAATGCGGGAGCGGCCTCAGCGCCGCGACCTGCCCCCGTCGGGACACTGAGGTCCCTCCCACTTTGCCCCGCAGACAGCAGCGGCGAGTAGAGGTGCGCTTCGAGATGGTTGATGCCGAGAAACGGTTTCTTCAACGTAAACGCAACGCCCTTGGCGGCGTTGAGTCCGATGAGCAACGACGAAGCGAGGCCGGGGCCGTAGGTGGTAGCGACAGCGTCAATCGAAACACTCGCCTGCGCGAGCGCCTCGCGGATGACTGGCTCGATCAGTTCGAGGTGATGGCGCGAGGCGAGTTCGGGCACGACGCCGCCGTAAGGACGGTGCACGTCAATCTGGCTGCTGACGATGTTGGAGAGGATCTCGACACCGTCGCGAACGACGGCGGCAGAGGTCTCGTCGCAGGAGGTCTCGACGCCGAGAATGTTCACCGTTTGGCTTGCTTAACTTGCCGGGCGAACAGCTTGACGCCTTTGAGGACATCAACGGCGCGGTCGAGCTGAACGTCGGCGATCTTTTCAATCTTGGTGTCCGGGTCCTCGGGCAGACCGGCGCGGGCGCGTTGCGCCATCAAGTTCACTTCGTCCTCGGCGCTGACGGGCACGATGATGTCGGGCGCGACGCCGCGTTCGTGAATGACTTTGTGGCTCGGCGTGTAGTATTTCGCCGTAGTCAGGCGCATCGCGGAGCCGTCGGGCAATGGCAACACGCTCTGGACGGAACCCTTGCCGAACGTGGTCTCGCCGACGAGGACGGCGCGTTTCAAGTCCTGCAATGCGCCGGCGACGATTTCGCTGCCGCTGGCGCTGCCGTTGTTGACGAGCAGCACGACGGGGAGGCTGCGTTTCTTGCCGCGGTCGGCGCGATAGACAATCTTGTTGGCGGGATCGCGTCCCTCGGTGGAAACGATGAGTTCGCCGCCGGCGATGAATTTGCTGGCGACTTTGCGGGCGGATTCGAGGAGGCCGCCGGGATTGTTGCGGAGGTCGAGAATCAAGGCATCCATCCCCTGCCCTTCGAGTTTGACGAGGGCTTTCTCGAACTCCTCGGCCGTCGGTTCATTGAACTGCACGATGCGAACATAGCCGATGCCGTCTTGCAGAATCTTGGCGTCCTTGACGCTTTCAACGGGGATGATGGCGCGCTCAACGGTGTAGTCCTTGATGCGTTCGCCGGGGTTCTTGGCTTTCGCGCGGAAAATGGTGAAGGTGACTTTCGTGCCGGGATCGCCGCGGAGTTGGCGGACGACTTCAGGCAACGCCATCTTGTCAGTCGGTTTGCCTTCGATCTTGATGATGCGGTCACCGGGCAAAATGCCGGCGCGCGCGGACGGCGTGTTCTCAATCGGCGTGACGACGGTAACGAAACCTTCCTTGGACATGGCGATCTGGATGCCGACGCCGCCGAACTTGCCCTCGGTGTCTTCCTTCATGTCCTTGTAGCCTTCCGGCTCCATGAACTGGCTGTGCGGGTCGAGCGAGCCGAGCATGCCGCGGAGCGCGCCGTAGGTCAGTTCCTTGTAGCCGACCTTTTCCTTGTCCACGTAATCCTTGCGGATGGTCTCCAGCACCTTCGTGAACAGCTCAAGCTGCGGGTATGGGTTTTCCTTCTCGGTCTTGGCAGCCGTCTCCGAGTAAATGCGCGCCGCCAGACCGAGGTTCAACACCAGCAGTCCGACCGCTATCAACACTGAGATTCTCTTGACCATGTCAGTCTCCTACTTCACCAGTTCCAGCGCCGCGTTGCGGTACGCTGCCAACTGTTTCTTCGTTTTCCCTTCCAGGTAACAACGGAACACGGGTTCCGTCCCGGACGCGCGGAACATGACCCAACTTCCGTCATCAAGCAAGAACTTGTAGCCGTCCACCGTCACGGTGTCTTTGACCTTGCGTCCGGCGAAATCGTTCAGGCCGGCGGCGAACTTCCGGAGCAGCTCGTCCTTGCGCTGCGGCGTCACGCGCAGATTGATGCGGTCGCTGAGGATCGTCGTCGTTTGCGCCATGATCTCCGCGAGGATCCGCTTCAGCGGTTTGCCTTCGTACGCGACCAGCTCGCACATCAACAGGCACGCGAGGATACCGTCCTTCTCCGGCACATGGCCCTTGACGCTGAGGCCGCCACTCTCCTCGCCGCCCACAATGACCGGCTCGCTTTCCATCACCGCGCCGATGTACTTGAACCCGACCGGCGTCTCGCGCAACGGCACGCCGAACATTTTCGCCACCTCGTCCACAAGATGGCTCGTTGCCACCGTCCGCACCACCGCGCCGGTCCATTTGCGATTCTTCACGAGATGATACAGCGACAACGCAAGAATATTGTTAGCACTGATGAACGAGCCGTCGCTGTCAACGACCGCAAAACGATCCGCGTCGGGATCGAGGCCGAGACCGAGCGCGGCGCGCGACTTCTTCAGCCGCGCCAGCAACTCGCCCATGTTTTCCTTGATCGGTTCCGGGTGGCCGTTGCCGAACAACGGATTCAGTTCGCCGTGCAACGCGTCCACCTTCCATCCGCTCTTCAACAACAGCGCATCGAGATACCCGCGTCCCGTGCCGAACATCAAGTCCGCCACCGCCTTCTTCGGCTTGCGTTTCAGTGCCCTGAAATCAATCAGCTTGCGCAACTGCGCCACATACTCCGGCATCGGGTTGAACGTCCGCGCCGCGCCGCGCGCCGACGGCAACGTCGTCCCCGCGAGCGCCGCGGCCTTCGTCTCGATGCCCTTGGCGACTTCGGGTGAACAAGGCGCGCCGTTTGCGCCATTGAATTTGAGTCCGTTGTATTGCGGCGGGTTGTGACTGGCAGTGATGTTGATTGCACCCGAGCAACGATGCAGTCGCAGGCAATGCGAAATCACCGGTGTCGGAGCGTCACGGTCTGTCAACCAAGCCTCGAACCCGTAGCCCGCCATGATTTCGGCGCACCGCACCGCAAATTCGCGCGACAAAAACCGCGTGTCGTGTCCGACGATGACCCGGTGCTCGGCGCCCGCGGGCGGGTTCTCGTTCAGGTACTGCGCCATGGCGTGCGCCGCCAACTCGACGTTGGCGAAAGTAACTGTGTCGCTGATGATACCGCGCCAACCCGACGTGCCGAACTTGATGACCGAATTCATAGAGGTTGAAGATTACCAGCAGCCAGCGCCGCCAGCAAGAGCGCACCGAGCAGAAGACGGTAGATGATGAACAGCCACGTCGTGTGCCGGCGGAGGTAGCCGAGCAGGAACGCGATGGAAGCATACCCGACCACGAATGCGACCACGGTCGCCACAATCGTGTTCATCCAGCCGGCGACGTTGGCGTGGTGGAGTTCCTTCAATTCGAGCACACCGGCCGCGAACACCGCGGGTAACGACAGCAGAAACGAGAACCGGGCGGCGGTGTCGCGTTTCATGCCGAGAAACAACCCGCCGGCGATGGTGCAGCCGGAACGCGACGAGCCGGGGATGAGCGCGACCGCTTGGAAACAGCCGACGACGATGGCATCGAGCCACCCGAGTTCGTTCATTTCGCGGAGCCGTTGCCGGCGGCGTTCGAGCCACTCTGCCAGCGCGAGGAGCAGCGCCAACCCAATCATTGCCGCGGCGATGATGTAGAGCGAACGCCAGTGGTGTTCGATGTATTTCTTGCAGGCGAGTCCAACAACGACAACCGGGACAGTTCCGGCACAAATCATCCAGCCGAGTTTGCCTTTGCCGGTGAATGCGTCACGGGTAATGTCAACGATGTCGCGCGCGAAATAAATGAGCACGGCGGCGAGCGTGCCGAGTTGTGTGACGGCGGTGAATGCGGCGCCGGGGTCACCCCAACCGAGCCATGCGGGAACGATGCGCAAATGCGCGGTGCTGCTGATTGGAAGGAACTCGGTCAAACCCTGAACGAGGCCGAGGACAATGGCCTGCCAGAGGGTCATTCTTTGTGGGCCTTGGTGATTTCTGCAATCCGCTTCCTGGCCTCGGCGGCACGCGGCGAGTCAGGCGATTCTTTCACGAGGTCTTCATATTCTTCCTTGGCGCGTTTCCAGTTGCCGGTCTTTTCCAGCACCCCGGCCGCCTTGAAATGGGCCTCGGTGGCGCGGTCGTCATCGAAATCGTACAGCGTCACGACTTTCATGTAGC
>CAZNOK010000062.1:13499-23561 GCA_964574605.1 uncultured Verrucomicrobiota bacterium | reverse complement strand
CTTCAAACCTGTCGTTCATCACTTCATTTCCTCATAGATGGGACGCAGCCGGTCCCGAAGTTTGTCTATGCCGTACCGGTAACGGCTCGCCGCCGTGTTCGCCGGTATGTCGAGCGTTGCCGCGATCTGCTCGAACGTCATCTCTTCCCATAATTTCAAATGGACGACGGCTCGCTGGTCCGGCGGCAATTCCGCCAGCGCCGCGGCTAGTTCGTCGTGAAACGCCGGTTCGTCGGGCGATGCCTCGAACAACTCGACCGGCTCCGCCGCGAGCCGGTCGTAGTTCGCCTGACGCGTCGCGCGCCGGCGGATGAGGTCAATGGCGAGGTTGTGCGCCATCCGCAACAGAAACGCGCGCGGCGAATGCGCCTGGTCGAGCAGCGACGGCTGGCGCGCGAGCTTCAGGAAGATTTCCTGGAGCACGTCGTGTGTGTCGGTTTCGTCACGAGTCAGGTTCAGCACGAACGCGAACAACGCCTGTGCGTGTTCGTCGTACACCTGCGCTAATGACAACCTTTCGCTCATGCCTCCACCAAAATGACGCCGCAGCCCGCCGGATTTGTCTAGCCTGCCATCTCATAAACCAATCGAAGCGGCGGGCTGAGACAGCCCGCCCTACCACGACCTCGGTAGGGCGCGGTGTCCCTACCGCGCCGCAGGGTGGATGTTAGCGTCTCAATAAAAACTGGCTTCGTACGCGGCGTCGTATAACGCCACAATGTTCTCCGGCGGCACGCCGGCTTGGATGTTGTGGACGTTGTTGAAAATGTAGCCACCGCCTTGCTTGAACAGCTCGACGTTGCGCTTGACGTGCTTGGCGACTTCCTTCGGCTTCGCCACCGGCAAAATGTGTTGCGAGTCGCAGCCGCCGCCCCAGAAGACAATCTGTTTGCCGAACCGCTCTTTCAGCTTGGCGGGATCCATGTTGGCGGCGCTGATCTGGACGGGGTTGAGGATGTGGATGCCGTTGTCGAGCAGCTCCGGAATGTAGGCGGTGCAGTTGCCGCAGGTGTGGTACCAGATTTTCGCCTGCGTGCGCGAGCGGATGTATTGGACGAGCTTCTTGTGCCGGGGTTTGACAATGTTCCGGTAAAGTTCCGGATTGAAAAGCGGGCCGTCCTGCCCGGCGAGATCGTCGCCGATCATGATGACATCCACCACGTCGCCGACTTCGTCGAGGAACAACCGGAACCAATCCATCCAGAATTTCAGCGTCTGGTCAATGAGCGCCTCGCAGAACGGTTGGTCGGTGAGCAAATCGCAGAACCATTGTTCCAAGCCGCGCATATACCAGCAGATTTCATAAACGACACCGGAGATGCCGCTGACGACGGCGTAGGGCGTCTCCTTTTTCAACGTGAGCGCCCGCTCGCGCAGCCCGGTGAAACGCGTCGGGTCGTCGCCTTTCGGAAACGGATAACCCTTGATGTCGGCGACGGTGGCGTTAGCGAGCGGGTGATGCGTGATGTCCATGTAAAGCGGCGAGTCGTTGCACATGGACCACGTGACGCCAAATTCGTCGGTGAGATCGTGCCAGAGTTTGCCGCCGCGCCGGTTCTGGACGATGCCGCCCTTCCAACTGGCCGGCGCGCCGGCGGCGATATAACGCGTGTCAATGTGGAATCGCTCCAGCACGGCTTCGCAAGGCTGGGCGAGTTGTTGGACGGCGTCCATGATGACGATCTCGTCCTTCAACTCCAAGTGTTTCAGGAGATTGGCGTAGGCGACGCGGTGGATGCCGGTCTGGTTGCCGCCGAGGTCCATCGGCACGCGGTCGGGGATTTCGTGGTTGAGCGTCGCAAGGACGCGCTGTCGCGAGGTCATCGTTTCCCGTTTCTTCATGCCGCGAGGATAACGCCGGCACGCGGATTCTCAATCTGAAACTGCGATGAATGCGCGATGAATGCCAACCGAAATCGGTGCTTGCTCGATAACTTCGGCGGCGGTATCCTCCGCATCGAAGGAGAAACACCAGACACATAAACCAATAACCAAAAACCAATTCGCGTAGCTTCACCGCTGTCCAGTACGAAACTGGCAACTTCAACCCCAAAGACAGCGCTTGGAAGCGCGCCCCGCAAGGGGCGTGCTGAAAGCGTTCTTTGGAGGCACGCCAGTGCCTGTACTGGGGCGCAAGTAAGTGCGCCCCCTTTTGTTTTGGCACTGCGGAGAACTCCGTGACGCGGAGGTGTTCCATGAACAGAAGTTTTGCGTATTTGCTCGTGCTTGCCACCGGCATCTTTGCCGGCTGCGTGACTACACAGACCAGAAATGTTCATTCACGTCGGCCTCCAGAGCCGGCAGTAGAACTTCCTGCGCCAACTGAACCACAACAGAAACAGAAACTGGTTTTGGAATCTGTGCCCACTGGTGCCGATTTCTGGGTTCACTCCAACGATCGTGTGATTAAACACCTTGGAGTTACTCCCATCGTAATCGAGTTTGGTGTTGCTGAACAACTTGCAAGAACGACAAGCGGGAAGATTCGTCACCACAAATGGCTCATCTGGACGAACGACGTGGATTATCTCGCTGTCGAGGAATGCGACATGGGTAACGGCCGTATTCAGTTGCCGTGGTGTCAACTGTCAAAAGTTGGATATGAAGCGTTAGTCCTGACAAATCGCGTTGTGGGTTGGATCAATACACGCGCTTCCAGCTCGGATCCCCAACCTTTGCCGATTTACCTCACAAAGCCAACCAGTCCTCAAGCTCATACGGAGGTGAACATAATGTCCAAGCCGAGCGGGGCTTCGATTTACACCATTAATGAAGATGGCAGTATGGGAACAAAGGTTGGCGAAACACCATACGTGACAAGAATCGGATTTGCTGAAGAAGTAACACCTGACGGATACCACGACAAATGGTGGTGCTGGTCGAGGACGGACCTGAAAGAGCTTTGGTCTGTATCTGTTTATGGAAAGCTGCGGCTTAGTTGTTATCTGGTAGCCGACGGTTTTGAGCCGGAGAAGGTGGAAGCGAGAGATGTTGCCTCATTTTCACGAAACACCCCTGATTCAGGCCGAGAATCCGTCGAACTACGGTTGTTAAATCCATCCCGCCCACAACACAGGTACGATCTTACGCTGGACTCTATTCCTTCTGGAGCGGCAATCTACGAAGTCTCATCGGATGGCACCATCGGAAGGAAGATTGGCACGACACCGATGCAAGTTCGTATTGGTCTCGCCCAACAGAGCTCCCAAGACGAGAGTTCCGGTAAATACTTCCACAAGGAATGGAAGGTATGGGGAGGAAATCTAGTTGCATGGCACAAGGAAGGCAAAGATGCTCGTCTCACATGGAACTGTGTCCTTTTTAAGGACGGTTTTGCACCGGAAAACCTAACAAAGAAGGAGATTTGTGTCTTGAACGCAGACCCTGGCTGGAAATGGCCTTCGGACAGGACTATCACAGTTCCGTTGCAAACAATGGAGGCTGCCAAAGCCGCAGAGCTACTCCGGCAACAGGAAGCGCAGCAGCGGCGCTGGCGGCATCAGAATGAGGAAGCACAAGCGAACCGTGACGCAAAGCGCGCTGAGGCCCAGAAGGAATATGATGAGGCATTGGAGGCATACAACAAGGCGCTCGCAACTCTGCAGAGCGCGCGAATGACAGGTAATATATCCGACTGGAATTGGAGCCAGATGCAAAATGCAAAACCTGGTTTTGGGAAAGGAATGGCAGCTTTGGGTTCACTGTCTTCGAGCGCAAGCTTGGCTGATGCTCGACGGGAGGTTGAAATTGCGCGCGAACGGTTAGAGCGTGCGAAGGCTTGTCTAAACGCCGCGGATTGGAAGTAGTCGCGTATTGGTAATTGCAACGGCGCTGGAACTCTGACCGGCGGCAGGGTATTCTGCCGCCTTGATGAACAACAAGCCGGCATGGAGTTGGCGCGGTGCGTGCCTGTGCCTCGTGGTCGCGGCGATGGCGCTGCGCGTCTGGTGGGCGCTGTACTCGAACTCGATGCCGTTCTCGGATTTCAAACGCTACTTCGACATCGCCGCCGAGTTCGCGCGCACCGGCAATCTCGCTTGTCAGGGGCATCCGTTCGTGTTCCAGTCGCCGGGGTATCCGCTGTTTCTCGGTCTGCTCTTCAAAATCTTCTCGCCGAGCGTGCTGGTCGGGAAACTGGCGAACGCCGTCTTAGCGATTCTGGTGCTGGCGATTTTCTGGAAGGTGATTGAGCGGCAAGAACTCTCGCCGCGAGCGAAGTTGGTTGCGCTGGCAGTGGTCGCATTTTTTCCGCCGATGATCTCGTTTGTGTCGGTGCTCGCGCAGGAGATGTTGGCGCTGGTTTTCGTGGTGCTGATTCTGTTGTTGGTGAAGCGCGGCGGATTTTTGTTGGGGCTGTGCTGCGGGCTGTTGGCGGTGACGCGTCCACAATTCATCTTGTTACCGTTCTGTCTCGTGGGGATTGGTTGGCTCTGGAAATGGTACAGCAAGCAGGCGTGCGCGCTGTTGCTGGCCGGGTTCGCGCTGGCGATGACGCCTTGGATTGTGCGGAACTGGCTGGTCTTTCATGCGTTTATCCCGACGACGGGACACAGCGGCTACGTTCTGTTGGTCAACAACAACCCGGCGAACCGCGTCGGTGTCTGGATGCCGCTCTCGAAGATCGAGTTGACGAAGGAACAGCGCGAGGTGTTCCGCTCGATGAACGCGGAGTACCTGCTGGAGGAAGGCGACGAGGACTGGAAAGGCGTGGTCTGGACGCCGGCGCTCGACAAGAAGGTGTTTCGGATGGCGGTGGACAACATCAAGAAGGAGCCGTTACGTTTTATTGAGATGGGGTTCCGTCGGATTTGGAACACATATTTCACGGGCGGCACCTGCGCGCTCTATTGGGCCTTCAACGGCAACAATCAAGCCACACCGAGGCTGAACGATCTCACCGACTGGTTCGCTATCGTCATCTTCTGGCTGTCGCTCACCGGCATTGTGGTTGTCGCGCGGCAACGCGACCCCGTGTTGATCGGCGCGGTGTTGTTGTTTTTGATTTCGTTGCTGGCGGTTTTCGTGTTTGAAGGCCAAGGCCGGTATGTGTTGCCCTCGATTCCGGCGTCGGCTATTCTCATCGCCGCTGTTGCGAACAAACTCAGATTATGAAGACACTCCTAGCTTGGCTGTTGTTGATGGGCGCTGTGCTCGGCGCCGAGAAGTTGAACATTGTGCTGATTCTCGCTGACGACCTCGGTTGGAGCGACCTCGGTTGCACGGGCAGCACGTTCTATGAGACACCGGCGCTTGACCGTCTCGCGTCGCAAGGAATGCGGTTCACGCAGGCATATGCCGGGGCGAACGTTTGTTCGCCGAGCCGCGCGGCCATCATGACGGGCAAATATCCGGCGCGGTTGCACACGACGAACTTCTTCGGTGGCAATCGTCGCGGCAAACTGTTGCCGCCGGAGTATCGCCAGAACTTACCGGCGGAGGAAGTGACGATTGCGAAGGCGTTGCAGCGGCAAGGATACCGGACAGGACACTTCGGCAAATGGCATCTCGGCAGAGAAGGATCGCAGCCGCAAGACCACGGCTTCGAAACGGTCGTTGGTCTGAACATGGGGCCGGGCCGCGGCCCGGAGAACGACCCGCATTTCTCGCGTGAGTTGTCAGAGGCGGCTGTGAAATTCATGCAGGAGCCGTCGGACAAACCGTTCTTCGTTTATCTGCCGTTGCACTCGGTGCACGTGCCGCTGCGCACGCGGCCGGAGTTGAAAGCGAAATACGAGGCGAAAGCGGCGACGGTGTCGGTGAGCGGGCCACGCGAGGTGCCGATCAACGATCACAAGGCGCGCGCGATACAGGACCACGCCGTCTATGCCGGCATGGTGCAGGAGATGGACGAGGCGGTGGCGCGTGTGTTGCGAGTGCTCGATGAATGCAAACTGGCGGAGCGAACGCTGGTGTTGTTCGCGTCCGACAATGGCGGCCTAAGCACGGCGGAAGGTTCACCGACGTCCAACCTGCCGTTGCGCGGCGGCAAGGGTTGGAATTACGAGGGCGGAATCCGTGTGCCGTTGATTGTGCGGCTGCCGGGCTGCGTGCCGGCGGGGACGACGTGCGATGTGCCGGTGATTCACTGCGATTTCTATCCTACGTTTATGGCGATGGCTGGCTTGCCGATGCCGGCGGAACAAAAAGTGGACGGCGTGAGTTTTGCGTCGTTGCTGGAGCGGAAAGGCGACATCGCAGCGCGGCCATTGTTCTGGCATTACCCGCACTACAGCAACCAAGGCGGCCGTCCTTGCGGCGCGGTGCGCGTTGGCACCGACAAGTTGCTGGAATTTTTCGAGGACAATCACGTCGAAGAATACGATCTCGCGAAGGATCCCGGCGAAGCGCACGACCGGTCGAAGCGCGCAGCGGAATTGAAGAAGATGCTGGCCGGCTGGCGCGCGTCGGTGGACGCGCAGATGCCGACGCCGAATCCGAATCCCGTTGATCCGTTCGGGCCGCAAGCGGTGACGAAGAAGAAAAAGAAGAAGTGAGGAGCCGACCATGATTTCACGCCGCACATTTCTGAAGACCAGCGCCGCCGGGCTGGCGACGTTCGCGATTAGCCGGCCGGGGTTCGCGGCCAACTCGAAACTCAATCACGCCTGCATCGGTGTCGGCGGCATGGGCTTGCAGGATCTCAAACAATTCAAGGAGCACACGAAGCTCCAGATCGTCGCCATCTGCGACGTGGACAAGAAACATCTCGCCAAAGCCGCGGAACTGGCGCCCGGCGCGCGACAATACACGGACTGGCGCGAGCTGTTCGCGAAGGAAGGCCCGCAGATTGATTCCGTCAACATCGCCGTGCCCGACCACATGCACGCGGCGATCACGATGACGGCCTTGCACAACCGCCGGCATGTCTATTGCCAGAAACCGCTTTGCCATGACGTGGCCGAGTGCCGCGCCGTCACGCGCGCCGCGCAGACCGCCGGAGTCGTGACGCAACTCGGCACGCAACACGCCTCCGGCATCGGCGACCGCATGACGGTGCAATGGCTCCGCGAAGGCGTTGTCGGCAAAGCCACTCGTGTCATCACCTGCTCGAACCGTTCCGGCGCTGTCGAACGATACCGGCTGGTCGGGCCGCGTCCCGCCCAAGGCCAACCGGCGCCGCCGGAACTTGCGTGGGACCTCTGGCTCGGCACCGCGCCGGCGCGGCCATTCGCGCCGGACATTTATCATCCGACGAAATGGCGCGCGTGGCAGGATTTTGGGACTGGCTGGTCCGGTGACATCGGCTGCCACATCTTCGACGCCGTTTGGAAAGGGCTTGGCCTGAGAGCGCCGCGCACGGTCCTCGCCGAGGTCCAGCAGTCGTGGAAGGATTCCCCCGAACGCCGCGCGGACACTTGGCCGCAATGGAACCATATTTCGTGGTGGTTTCCCGGCAACGAGAAGATCGCCGGAGACGAATTGTTACTGGAATGGTACGACGGCGAGATGCTTCCGCCAGAAAACGTGCGGAAGATGGCGGAGATGGAGAAGTATCCCGAAGAATCGGCGATGGTCATCGGCACCGAGGGTGCGTTGTTGTTGGGGCTTCAAACGGGACCGCGCCTGTTGCCGACCGCGAAGTTCAAGGGGCATCCGAAGCCGGTTGTGCCGCCGCGCAATCATTATCATCATTTCGTGGACGCCTGCTTGGGCGGCCTGATGACCGAGTCGCATTTCCAGCAAACCGGCCCGATGGCCGAGGCGATTCTCCTCGGCACCGTGGCGATTCGACTGCCAGACACCATACTGCGCTGGGATTCACATCACCTGCGCGTCACCAACTCGACGGACGCAAACAAACTCCTGCGCCGTCACTACCGGAAAGGATGGCAAGTTCATGGTCTCTAAACATCACATCATCGCGGGCTTCGTCGCGCTCTCGCTGGTGACAGCAGCGAGCGCCGCCCAACGCACGTCGTTGTTCGATGGCAAAACGCTCAAGGGCTGGACGGTGCTGACGTGCGAGGCGGTCGTTGACAACGGCGACATCTTCCTAAAGGGCGGAAACGGCCTTGTTCAGACCGCGCGCAAGTACGGCGACTTCATCCTCGAACTCGAATGGAAAGCGCTCAAGCCGGACAAATGGGACAGCGGTATTTACTTGCGTTACGACGAAGTGCCGAAGGGTCGCCCGTGGCCGAAACGTTATCAGGTGAACCTGCGCCAAGGCGACGAGGGCAACCTCGGCGGCCTCAAAGACGCCAAGAGCACCGGGCTGACCAAGCCCGGCGAGTGGAACAAATTCAAACTGACCGTGCGCGGCTCGAAAGTCGAGTTAGAGATCAACGGGAAGCCCGCGTGGAAGGCCGACGGTCTCGAAGGCCCGAAGGAAAGTTTCATCTCGCTACAAGCTGAAGTCCCCGGCGGCGGCCAGTTCCGGTTCCGCAACATCTACCTCACGGAGTTGAAGTAAGCCGGTAATAGGCACGGCGCAGACCGGTGCTGTTGGCTTCGCGGCTGAACTGATACCAACTGAATGTTGCAGCGGTCAGCCGCGCGTAGTTTTGCCGGTGGCGCAGCGAGCGGCAGCGGCGTTCAAACCGGCGTTTGATCGAGCCAACGATGCGCGGGCACAACCGAAACGGAAACCGAAAACCGCAAAACGGCACGCATTCTCTCGTCGCCAGCAAACGCGACTTCGGATCGGACAGCTTCAGCCGCAACCGCGCCAGTTCTTCCGCGACACCATCGCACAATTGCCACAACCGCGGCTTGTCGTCGCCGAACAACAAGAGGTCGTCGGTGTAGCGAAGATATGCGCCGTGGCCTTGCGTCTCGGTGATCCAGTGGTCAACGCCATCCAGATAGAAGTTGCCCCACAACTGGCTGGTCAGATTGCCGATGGGCAAACCACGCGGACGCGGAATGGCATCCGGCCAGTCGGACGGCACTTCTGCGCCGGTCTGATAGCTGGCAAGGATGCGGCGAATCAACTCGCGCACGCCGTTGCAACGGATTCGCGCCTCCAACAGCTCCCGAAGAATGGCGTGGTCAATGTTCGGGAAGAACTTCCGCACATCGCATTTCAGAACGTAGCGGTAACGGTTCGTCAGTCGGCGGCAACACTCACGCGCCGCCATCGTGCCTTTGCCTACCTGACAGGAAAAACTGCGGGCGATGAATGCCCGTTCCAGCACCGGAGCCATCAGATTGCACAGCGCGTGATGCACCACCCGATCCCGGAAAGGCGCGGCGGCAATCAGCCGTCGTTTCGGCTCGTGAATCTCGAAAAACCGATACGGCCCCGGCTGGTACGCGCCGCTCAGCAATTCGTCGCGCAACGCCGCGATCTCCGATTCGCGCCGCAACCACCAGTCTTCCACGTCGGGACGGCGTGATTTGCGGCGTCGCGCTTTCCGCGCGGCGTGAAAGAGGTTCGAGACGCTGGCGATGTTTTCCAGCGTGCATTGACGCGAGAGTTGCCGTTGATTCATCGGGCATGAAACCTGAAACAAAACCGCCCATCTACACCGTGTTGGTCGAACTGACCGGCTGGACGCTCGACCGCACCGCCGACATTCCAAAAAGCGCGCGCTTCACTTTCGGCCAGCGGCTCGACAACTTCACCCTCGACGCGCTGCTGCTGGCGACCCGCGCCATCTACGCCGAGCGGTCGCGCAAACCCGAACTGTTGCGCGAACTGAATCTGCTCTTGGAACAACTCCGCGTCCTCTGGCGGCTTGTCCACGAGCGCCGCTGGATCAGCCAATCGCAAGTTTTGTTCGTCAACGCTAAGATTGACGAGGTCGGGCGCATGACCGGCGGATGGATCAAGTCGGTGGAGGGACGCGCTCCGTCGCGTCCGTAGGTCGTTGGTTGTTCTCGGCCACGACGGAGCGTGGCCCTCCAAGACGTAGGCGGCGGTGACTTTCGCGCTTTGGTTACCGGCCACCGCCGCCCGCCGCGTCTTTTCCCCATTCGGGGCACAGTCCAGACGGTTCGGTGATCGCTTGGCACTGGCGCAGCAGGCAGTTCCCACTGCGCATCGGGCGCATCTCTGTTTTCTACACCGTAACGAGGACGAACCAACCACCACGACACAACGAAAGCCGTTGTTGTCAT
>CAZNOK010000062.1:0-13399 GCA_964574605.1 uncultured Verrucomicrobiota bacterium | reverse complement strand
CACCGTAACGAGGACGAACCAACCACCACGACACAACGAAAGCCGTTGTTGTCATCGCGATAACCGGGGTCACCGCAGTTGCGAGACGACGAGAGCAGGCGGTCGGGAACGCCACGGATCCACGACTCACCCCGCAACACACGCCACTCTTTGCCTGGTTCATACAAGTCCTCACACCATTCCCAGACGTTGCCGCCCATGTCAAACAACCCAAACTGATTCGCCGCAAAACTGCCCACCGGCGATGTCCGGGAATACCCGTCATTGTAACCAGCTATCACCGTCCAATTCGCCGGTGCGCCTTGTTTCGATTCTTCCCCGGCATAATTGCCAGCCCCGCGCGGCGGCGGCATCTGTGTCCCCCACGGATACACATCTTTGATCTGGCGGCTCTTCTCCTTCGGTGTGCTGCCGGGTTCCGGACCGAGACCCACCGCCACGCTCCACTCCGCATCCGTCGGCAACCGATATTCTTGTCCCACCATCAAGCGCCCTGCTGCCCGTTCCTTTTGTGTCAGCCATTTACAGAACGCTTTCGCGTCCTCCCAGCTTACTCCGACCACCGGATGCGTCGGCCCTTGTCTGAACCCCGGTGATTTCCATGTGTCGCCACGCTCTTTCCATCCGTCCTCCCGCAGCGATCTCATGCCAGCGGTTGCATCGTATCGGGTTGCTTGCACGAACGCCTCGAAGTCCTGCACGCGCGTCTCCCAGATCGAGAACAACACGCCGGTGCCTTTCACCGGTGCAAACTTCATGCCGAGGCTGTTGACCCAAGGCTTGCCGTCGAGAGCCTGCGCCCCGTCAGATTCGCCCCGGACCGGTTGCATCAAACCAAAATGCGCGGCTGTTTCGCTCGATGCATCGTCCACAAACACTTGCGCAAGTTTGTCTTTGTAAACAGCTTCCACCGTGGCGCCGGTATCCAAATTGAACGTGAACTCCTCCGTGAGCACGGTTCCGCGCATCGTGTCGCCGTTAATCTTCTTGATGACTGCGGTCACGTTGTTGCCACCCTGCATCTCAATGTGCTTGATCTCGGAGAAGGAAACCGGGATTTCACCGTAGTCCGTCTGAATCTTAATGCTCGGCTTTGCGACCTTGCCGGTGAGCAAGTCGCCGTTGGTCATCACGTAAAGATCTGTTTTCGATTTCAACTTCAAGAAACCCAGTTCGTTCGGCGTTCGTTTGAGCATGATGCACCGAACCTTCTCCTTGCGCACCGGTATCTCGGCCCCGGAGGTGCCAATCTTGAAAGTGATGGCGCGGTCCTTGACGATGCCGGTCAGCCGGTTCTGGTTGACGGTCACAATCGCCTCCGTGTTCGCGCGAGCACCCTCGAAAGACACTCCAGCACATCGCCGGAGGTTGAGTTTCACGTCACCGTAGGGTGTCGTGATCACGATCACGTCGTTCAGAACGGTTCCGCGCAGTTCGTCGCCGTTGCGGAAGTAAATCACGTCTTCCGTGGTTGACCGCTCCCGGTCGAACACCGACACCAGTTCTCCGCGAGCCGGTACAAAAATACACTGCGACACTGCTACCAGCGCGACGGACAATAGTCGAGTTTTCGTGACTTTTGAGAGCGACGACGTTTTCTGAGATGCGTTACGCATGACAAGCCTCCTGAATAAGCACGGATTGGATTTGCGGTACCCATTCATACCGTCGTGCAGTTTGCGCCGAGATCTTCGGTCGGACAAGTTTTTTCTCAGCCGGCTCGTTGGCCGTCGCACGAAGGTGCTGGCGCCGAATTCACGGTTGCTTTTGCGCGTCGCGCGCAGTACGAACTGGCAGCATGAAGCTTCTGTGTTTCTTCTTGGTGATGGTCGCGCTGGCAACGTTATCGCAGGCGGCGGAGAAACTAGATCGCGCCGTCGTCGCGGTGCCGGCCGGGCCGGGCAAGGTGCATGTCAGTTGGCGATTGTTGCAATCGGACAAGCCGAACGCCGGCTTCGACGTTTACCGGCGCGTCGCCGGTGGCAAACCAGTCAAACTCAACAAGCAGCCGATCACGAAAACCACTGATTTCACCGATGACTCAGCGCCAACGGGCGCTGAGTATTCCGTTGACACGGAATTCACCGCGGTAACGCCGTTCGTGAAGATTCCGTTCCGCGGCAAATACTCGGCGCAGAGCGTCGCGATTGCCGACCTCGATGGCGACGGCAAATTGGATTACGTCATCAAACAGCCGAGCGGCAACATTGATCCGTGGGAGAAGTATTGGCACAAGAGCGAGGGCACGTTCAAACTTGAAGCCTACCGTCACGACGGCAAGGCACTCTGGCAATACGATTGCGGCTGGGCCATCGAACAGGGCATCTGGTATGCGCCGTTCGTCGTGTATGATCTCGACGGCGACGGCAAAGCCGAAGTCGCCGTCAAGATCGGCGAAGGCGATCCGCGCGACGCCGATGGCCGCGTGCAAAGCGGTCCCGAATATCTAGCCATCCTCGACGGCGTTACTGGCAAGCAGATTTGCCGCGCCGATTGGCCGTCGCGTGAGCTGTTCAAGGAAGAAGGTTACAACCGCGCCAGCCGCAATCATCTCTGCGTCGCTTACCTCGACGGCAAGACGCCGAGCATCATCGTTGACCGCGGCACCTACAAGCGAATCGTCATCGAAGCGTGGCAGTATCGCGGACGGAAACTCCAGCGGCAGTGGCGCTGGGACAACAAAGACCTGCCGAAGAATTATCAGGGCCAAGGCTCGCACATGTTGCAGGCCGCCGATGTCAACGGCGACGGCCACGACGAAGTTATCGTCGGCTCCTGCGTGCTCGACCACAACGGCAAGGAACTCTGGACGACCGGCCTCGGTCATCCCGACAGCAACTACATCGGCAAACTCGACCCGTCACGGAAAGGCCTGCAAATTTACTACAACATCGAGACCGGAAATAAGAGCAACGCCATGTGCATGGTCGAGGCTGCCACCGGCAAGATTCTCTGGGGCTACAACAAACCGACCAAACACGTCCACAGTCACGGTTTGTGCAGCGACATTGACCCAACGCGTTTCGGCTGGGAATGTTACGGCGCCGATTCCGCCAATCACAAATTCGTCTGCTCGTGGCTCTGGGATTGTCGCGGCAAGCTTTTGTCTGACTCACTCCAATGGAGTTTTGGCCCGTACACGGTCTATTGGGATGCCGACCGCCAACGCGAACTCATCTTCAGTGACCGCGTCACCAAATACAATGGTCCGGAATTGTTCCGGATTGAAGGCCGCTTCATCGCCGTGGCCGATGTCCTCGGCGACTGGCGCGAGGAAATCATCACCAGCGTTGACGGCGAGATGCGGATTTACTCGACGCCGATTCCCGCGACCGACCGTCGTCCGTGTCTGCTGCAAGACCCGATCTATCGCCGATGCGTCGCCCGCCAGACTTCCGGCTACTACCAGTGCCCGACGCTGAGTTACGCGCCATGAGACTTGTCGTTCTCGCGCTGACGACGTTGTTCGTTCTGCCGCTCCGCGCCGAGGACGAAGTGAAGACGTTGCTCGGCCGTTGCTCGGTCACTGTGACGCAACCGCGCGCTGCCGTCGGCGGCTACACGACGATGGACAACTCGCCGATACAAGGCAATGGCTGTTTGATGGTCACCATCGGCAGCGCGTCGAACTCGCTGACGCTCTATCTCGGCAAGACCGATTTCTGGATGGACAAACTCAACAAGACCGAATGGCAAAGCGCCAACGTCCTCCCCGGCACGCTCGTCCTCCGGTTCCCATCGCTCGCCGGCGCGGCGTTCAAGCAATCGCAGGACATGCGCCTTGCCGAGACACGCACCAGCTTTGGCGGCGTCGAAGTGCGAACCGTCACGCCGCACGAAGCCGACAACTTCGTCATCAACGACATCGCCAACAAAAGTTCCGGTAATGTTCCGGTGGAAATCGAGACCGCCACGCAGCCGCATCGCAAATCGGAAATCGTCTTCGAACTCGGCGCCGGTCGCGACGGCGACATCGCGTGGGCGACGCGCAAGACGCCGAAGCCGGAAGAAGCTGGATTTCGGATGTGGGCGGCTCTCGCCACGCGCGTCATCGGTCCCGTCGCCACCGTCGAGAATGCAAAACAAACTTTCACACTCGCGCCCGGCCAGATCGCGCGCGTCGTGACGAAAGTCCACAGCACCGGTCTGCCCGTTACGCCGGAGCCGGCGGACCCGTTGCCGGCGGCGCTCAGCGCGTTGAAGACGCTCACGCCGGACCAAGTGGAGGCATGCATCGCCGGCCACCGCGCGTGGTGGAATGGTTACTGGCGCAAATCGTGGGTGCGGCTCGACGCGGAGCCGTTGGTCGAGCGGGTTTATTTCGGAGCGCTCTACGTGCTCGGCTGCGCCGCGAAAGTCGGACAGTATCCTGCCGGCTGCAACGGCTGGCCGATTGACGACAGCGTGCCGTGGGGCGGCGATTACCACTGGAACTACAACAACCAGGCAACGTTCTACGGCGTCTTCTCCGCGAACCGCGTCGAGTTGAGCGAGCCGTTCGACCGCACCGTGAACGAGGCGAACGAGTTCGGCAAACGCCACGCCGCGTCAAAGAAGGCACCGGGCACGCTCTTTTACATCGCCACGGCGCCGGGACACGTGAACGAAGCGTTGACGATTGACCAGAAGACGCACGCCGTCGAGGCCGCGCTCGTCCAGATCAATCACTGGTATTACACGTTCGATGTCGAATGGATGAAGAAGAACTTCGCGTTCCTCAAGGACGTCGCCGCGTATTGGGATTGGGACCTCCAACAACACGAGGAGAAACTGCCCGGCGGTGCCTATCGCTTTGTGATCGCCGACAGCGCGCCGATGGAACAGGCGCACACCGACCGTTTCAACGGCATCACCGGGCTGGCGTTCCTGCGGCGATTCTACCGCGCGATGATTGACATCACACTCACGCTCCACGCCAACGGCGTCGAGACCGGCTGCGGCGGCGCGGACCTCGCGCGCTGGCAGGAGTTCCTCGACAAACTCAGCGATTACCCGTTGAGCTTCGCTTACGGGCGAAAAGTGTTTGCGTGGAGCGAGCAATCGCTCAACCCGCTGTTGACCGAGCAGGACTGGATTCTGTATCCGGTTTTCCCCGCCGAACAAGTCACGCTCAGTTCCGATCCGGCAATGCTTCGCATCGCCCGCAACACGCTCGTCATCAAACCGCAATACTACGTCGAGTGGCAGAACAATCCGCCGCAGATTTTTTCCATCGCCGCCCGGCTCGCGCATCATCCGCCGGAAATCCTCGAACGGTTCAAGTGGTACTTCCGCGACCTCGGCATCAACAACTTCAAAAGCGGCGGCGGCAACACCGAAGGCTGCGGTATCGCCGAGTCCGTCAACAGCCTGTTGCTCCAGAGCCACGAAGGTCTCCTGCGCCTGTTCCCCTGCTGGGATCGGCCCGACGCCAAGTTCGTCAGCATCCGCGCCGCCGGGGCATTTCTTGTTTCCGCTGAAAAGAAAAACGGCATCTGCAAGCCGTTCACCATTCTCAGCGAGAAAGGCGGCCCGTGCGGCGTCCTCAACCCGTGGCCCGGCCGGACGCTGACCGTCAACGGCGTCGAACTTGCCGTCGAGAACAAGCCGTTCGGCCAAGTTTGCCTGTTCCCGACCGAGCCGGGCCAGACCAACTCCATCGCGCCGAAAGAACCATTGCCCGCGTCGTTGCCGCACTGGAACGCCGCGCTCTACAAACCGGTCACCGCATCGAGTAACTACCAGCCGCCAAGCGAAAAAGAGAACTGGGACACCGCCAAACTCACCGATGGCACCCGCATCAACACCAAAGCCGGTCATCGTGGTTGGTCGAGCGCGCTTCACGATGCGCCCGAAGCAACCGAGTGGGTGCAGATTGATCTGGGCGCTGCGGTGCCCATCAACGCAGTGAACCTCTGGCCGCTCGACCACGGCGACGCGTGGCAACACACGCATTGCAAAGAACCGTTCGTCCGCTCCGACGAGATTGACCAGTCCTACGACGGTTTTCCGCTCGACTTCCAGATTCTCGTCTCCGCCGACGGCAAGAAATGGGACGAAGTTGAAAGACGTGTGAAGTTCCGCAAGCCTGCTGTTGGTTCTGCCACTTCTGACCTCAAACCCGCCGACGTGACCGGCCCCGAGCAATTCAAGTTCAGCGCCCGTCCCGTCCGTTACATCAAGGTCGAAACGATGAAACTTCGGAAGACACGCACCTTCGGCAAACACGCCGCCTGCCTAGCCGAGATCGAAGGTGTGCGTGCCGACACAGCGCCGTAATCCTACTTGCCGCCGACCACGAAAAGTTTTTTGTATGTCCGCAGGTACAACGTGCCGTTGGCGACGGCGGGGCTGGCGAAGCTCTTTTCGCCGAGCGGGATTCTCGCCAGCAACTCAAACTTGTCGCCGGCGCTGAGCACGAAGACGTCGCCATTCTTGCCGATGTTGTAGAGCCGGCCGCCGGCCCAGACCGGCGAACTGTAGAATGCGCCTTGAACCCGGTCGCGCCAGATCAGTTTGCCGGTCGCGGTGTCCAAGCACGCCACCGAGCCGGCGTCGCACCACGCGAACAACCGGCCATCCTTGACGAGCGCGGTGGGGACATAGGGGACCGGCTTCTCAAGCTGGTAGATTTGTTTCGGTTGCGCTCCGGCTTTCACAGCGGTGAAATATGTGCCAGCGCCGCCGATGCCGCAGCCTTGGAAAATGATGTCACCGTGCAACGCGGGCGAGGAAACACAACGTTGGTCGAAGACGCCGGGCAGTTCCCAGTTGACTTTGCCGGTGGCAAGGTCCACGCCGGTCACGCCGTAACCGAGGCTACAAAGGATCAGTTCGCTGCCGCGGAGACAAGGCGCGCCATAGGTGCCGAGTTTGGTGCGGCGGTCCAGTTGCCAGTGCGTTTTGCCGGTGGCGCGGTCGAGGGCGATGAGAAAACTCTTGCCGGCGACGAGGGGTTTGTTCTTGGGAGGAGACGGCAACGCGTTGAGGTCGTCCTGATCGTTGTTGAAGATGACGAGGTCGCCGACGATGATCGGCGAGGTGCCGAATCCGTGATGAGTGACGAGCGGGCCGAAGTCGCGTCGCCAGGTTTCTTTGTCATCGTTGTCCAGCGCCACCATCAACATCTGTTCAGGTGAGGGCCAGACGACGACCACGCCACGCTCGTCGGCGGTGGGCGTGCAGGTGGCGTAGCTGCAGTCTTTGTTCTGACGGAACGTCTTGGAAGCATACTCGCGTTGCCAGGCGATTTTCCCGGTGGCAGCGTCGAGGCAAACAAGGATGCGCTTGGCGGTGGCATCGTCGGCGCAGGTCACGAAAATGCGTTTGCCGATGATAACAGGCGAGGAATGGCCGCCACCGGGCAACGTGGCAACCCAGCGGTAATCGTTGGAGGTCCACGTCGCGGGAATGGTTGTGGCATCGCTGATGCCGGAGCCGTTCGGTCCGCGGAACCGGGGCCAGTTGTCGTCTGCGGCAACCGCGCTGGTTGCCAACAACAGGAGCAGTAGGATTTTCATTTCCCTCCGATGGCGAACAGGTGTGAGTAGGTGCGAAGATAGAGCGTGCCATTGGCGACGGCGGGGCTGGCGTGGCTCTTTTCGCCGAGCGGAATCCGCGCCAGCAACTCGAACTTGTCGCCGTCGTTGAGCACGAAGACGTCGCCGTTCTTGGCGATGTTGTAGAGCCGTCCGGCGATCCAGACCGGCGAGCTGTAGAACGCGCTCTGGACGCGGTCGCGCCAGATTTCCTTGCCGGTGGCGGCGTCTGCGCAGATGATCGTGCCGGTGTCGCCCCAGAGAAACAACCGTCCATCTTTTACGAGCGCGGTCGGGACGTAGGGAACCGGTTTTTTGATCGTGAAGATTGGTTCCGGTTGTGTTCCGGTTTTTGCGGGGACGCGATAGGCGCTGACTGCACTGCCGCCGCAGCCGTTGATCACGACATCGCCGTTGAGGACGGGCGAGGAGATGACGCGTCGGTTGAAGACGCCGGCGAGTTCCCAGTTCAGTTTGCCGGTGGCGAGGTCAATACCGCTGATGCCGTGGGCGGTGCTGCACACAATCAGTTCGCTCGCGCCGCGCAGGCACGGCGTCGCGTACACCGCTTTGGCGCAGGTCTTGCGGTCGAGTTGCCAACGGGTCGCACCGCTGGCGCGGTCAACGGCGACGATGAAACTTTTGCCGGATGGTTTTGATGGCTCTGGTTTATCCCAGGTGGCAGGGTCTTCCTGGCTGTTGTCGAGGATGGCGAGTCCGCCGGCGATGATCGGGGAGTTGCCGGTGGCGTGGGCGCCGATGAACGGGCCGAGGTCGCGCTTCCAGACGTCGCGTCCGTTGTTGTCGAGCGCCAACAGAATGACTTCGTCATCGGTGTTCCAAGCGACGACAATGCCGCGCTCGTCGGCGGCGGGCGTGGAGGTGGCGTTGCTGTTGTCTTTGTTCTTGCGAAACGGTTTGGAAGCGAACTCGCGTTGCCAAAGTTGTTTTCCGGTCGTGGCGTCGAGGCAAAGGACGATGCGCTTGACGGTGGCGTCGTCGCCGCAAGTCACAAACAGCCGGTTGCCGACGATCACGGGCGAGGAATGACCACCGCCGGGGAGCGTGATGGTCCAGCGGTAATCGTTGGTGGTCCACGTCGCGGGAATGTTCGTGGCAGTGCTGATGCCGGTGCCGTTGGGGCCGCGGAACCGCGGCCAATTATCGTCTGCGGCAACAGCGCCGGTCGCCAACAACAGAAACAGCAGAATCGTCATTTGCCTCCGATGGCGAACAGGTGCGAGAGGGTTCGCAGGTAGAGCACGCCGTTGGCGACGGCGGGGCTGGCGAAACTCTTTTCGCCGAGCGGAACTCTCGCCAGCAACTCGAACTTGTCGCCGGCGCTGAGCACGAAGACATCGCCGTTCTTGGCGATGTTGTAAAGTCGCCCGTTGATCCAGACCGGCGAACTGTAAAAGGCGCTCTGAACCCGGTCGCGCCAAATCTCTTTGCCGGTGGCGGCGTCCGCGCAGATAACGGTGCCGGCGTCGCCCCACAGGAACAGCTTTCCATCCTTCACCAACGCGGTCGGGACGTAGGGAACCGGTTTCTCAATCGTGAAGACTTGCTCCGGCTTCGTTCCGGCTTTCACGGCGAAGTAGCGAAAACCGACTCCGCCGCCGCCACAGCCGTTGATGACAACGTCACCGTTGAGGACGGGCGAGGAGACGACGCGCCGGTCGAACGTAATCAGTTCCCAGTTGGGTTTGCCGGTGGCGAGGTCAACGCCGCTGAAGCCGTGCTTGGTGCAGCACAGGATCAACTCGTTGCCGCCTCGGACGCACGGCGTCGCGAACGCCGATTGTCCGGTGAGGCGGTCGAGTTGCCAGCGCGTCTTGCCAGTCTTGCGTTCGACGGCGACGACGAAACTCTTGCCGGCTTCTTTCGCCGAATCGGGTTCCTTGTAGGCGATGGGATTGGCGGCGGGATCTTCCTGGCTGTTGTCGAGGACGACGAGATCACCGGCGATGATCGGGGAGATGGCGGTGCCGTGGGCGCCGATATACGGACCGAAATCGCGTTTCCAGACTTCGCGACCGTTGTTGTCGAGCGCCAGCAGGATGACTTCGTCGGACGTGTTCCATGTGATGATAACGCCGTCAGCATCGGCGGCGGGCGTGGAGGTGGCGTTGCTGTTGTCTTTGTTCTTGGGGAACTTCTTGGATGCGAACTCGCGTTGCCAAATCGTTTTCCCCGTGGTGGCATCGAGGCAAAGGATGATGCGCTTGAAAGTGGCGTCGTCGGCGCAGGTCAGGAAGAGCCGGTTGCCGACGATGACCGGCGAGGAATGGCCGGCGCCGGGAAGTGTGACGACCCAGCGGTAATCGTTGGTGGTCCACGTCGCGGGGATGGTCGTGGCGTCGCTGATGCCGGAACCGTTCGGGCCACGGAACCGCGGCCAGTCTCCGGCAACGGCAGCGGTCGTAAGCAAAATGAAGATGAAGGTTTTCATTATTGTGGGGCTGGTGTATAACGCAACCCACGTGCAAATGAAAGTCCACTCTCTCTTCTATGTGGCCATGCTGGTCGTCGTGGCTCTTGGGTGCAACTCATCCTCCACCGAGAAGCCGTCAGCGGCAGACTCACCGACGTTCGCGCCGTTGACGGGGCGCTGGGCGCGGACCGACGGAGGATATATGTTGATGGTGCACAAGGTCGAAGCCGATGGCAAAGCCAACGTCGGGTATTTCAACCCGAATCCGATCCGCGTGTCGGACGCGCAAGCTTCGCAGGCAGACGGCGCGCTAAAGTTGTTTGTCGAGTTGCGCGATGAAGGCTATCCCGGTTGCACCTACCGTCTCACCTACGACAAGGCCAAGGATCAACTCGTCGGCGTCTATTACCAAGCCGCCCAGCAACAGAGCTACGAGATCGTCTTCGAGCGGGCGCCGTGACGAGCATTGGCCTGCTCGGTCTCGGTCTGATGGGGACCGCCATCACGGAGCGGTTGCTCGAACATGGCTATCGCGTGCTGATCTGGAACCGGACGCGCGCGAAAGCCGAACCGCTCATCGCGCGCGGCGCGGAATGGTCCGACAATCCACTCGCGGCTTGCGAACGCGTCATCATCAGCCTCTACACCAGCGACGTGGTGGAGTCGGTGCTCGAACAGATGCGCGACGGTCTGCACGCCGGGCAGATCGTACTCGACACCACGACTGGCGAACCGGCGCAGAGCGCCGCACTCGGTGCGCGATTGGCGGCGCGCGGTGTGCGTTATCTCGACGCACCAATCTCCGGCTCAAGCGAACAGACGCGGCGCGGAGAAGCGATGGTCATGGTCGGTGGCGAACGCAGCGCATTCGAGGCGTGCAGCGACTTGTGGCCGGTGCTGGGACAGAAAGTGTTTTACGTCGGGCCGTGCGGCAGCGCGGCGAAGATGAAGCTGGTGAGCAATCTTGTGTTGGGACTGAACCGCGTGGCGCTGGCGGAAGGCTTGGTGTTTGCAGAGGCAATCGGCGTGGATCTGGCTGCGGCGTTGGAAGTGCTCCGCGGCAGCATGGCTTACTCCCGCGCGATGGACGTGAAGGGACGCAAGATGATCGAGAACGATTTCACCGTCCAAGCGCGCTTGTCGCAACACTTGAAGGATGTACGGTTGATTCTGGCGAGCGGAGTGTCGTTGCCGCTGTCGGAGACACATCGCAAACTGCTGGAGCACGCGGAAGCAATGGGCCTCGGCGACTTGGACAACAGCGCCATCATCAAGGTGATTCAACAATGCCAACGGAAACCGGCATCCTGATTTCACCGCGCGCCCGAATCGCCGTGCTCGCGGCGGTGTTCGTTGGCCTCGCGTTCGACGGCGTGGAACTCGGCTTGATGCCGGTGGCGTCGTTGTCGGTGTCGCGGAGTTTGCTCGGCGCGGCCTACACACCGACGCTCGGCGGCGATTGGTTTGCGCGGTTCACCGCCGCGTTGATGCTTGGCGCGGCCATCGGCGGCATCGCGCTGGGCAATCTCGGCGACCGCATCGGGCGCAAACGCGCGATGGGAGTAAGCATTTTGTTTTACTCGTTGTTCGCCGGCATGGGCGCGTTCGTGAAAACGCAGGAACAGATGCTGGCGTTGCGTTTCCTCGTCGGGCTGGGCGTGGGCGGTATGTGGCCCAACGGCGTTGCGCTCGTCTCGGAGTGCTGGCCCAACGCCTCGCGGCCGCTGGTCTCCGGCGTCATGATGGCCGGGCTGAACGCCGGGATTCTCCTGCTCTCGCAACTGGTTCGCATCTGGACGATCTCGCCGGAGTCGTGGCGCTGGATTTTCAAACTGGCTGTTGCGCCGGCGGCGTTGGGGTTGATTGTCCTTTTCGCGCTGCCGGAATCGCCAAAGTGGCGCGCGGTGAAGAAGCAGGCGACGCCGTTGCGCGAGTTGTTCCAGCCGCAGCTTGTGCGCCTGACGCTCACGGGGATTCTCATCAGTGCGATTCCGATGATCGGCGCGTGGGCGGCGAGCAAATGGATGATTCCGTGGGCCGACAAAGTCGCCGGCAGCGCGCACGTCGGTTACAAGGCGGCCACGCAAGGTTGGTGGGCGCTCGGCGCGACGTTGGGCAGTTTCACCGGCGCGCCGCTCGCCGGTTGGCTGGGCCGGCGGGTCAGTTATTTCCTCATCAGCATCGGCGCAACGGCACTCACGATTGCGATGTTTCAACTGACCGCGCCGCTTCGCCCGTCGTTTCACCCGGTCGTGTTCGCGCAAGGGTTCGTGGCGACGTTGTTTTTCGGCTGGTTGGCGCTTTATTTACCGGAGCTTTTTCCGACGCGCGTCCGCGCGACCGGCACTGGGCTGGCCTACAACTCCGGCCGTTTCGCCACCGCAATCGGCGTGATGATGGCGGGGATGTTGTTCACATCGCTCGGTGGTAATTATCCAAAAGTGGGCGCGCTTTGCGCGACGATTTATGCGCTCGGCACGATCGCGATTTGGTGGGCGCCGGATACAAGCAAGAGAACATTGGACGAATGAGACAATCACGCAGAACATTCCTAGCCGCTGCACTGTCGTTGCCGGGACTTCGCGTTCTCGGCGCGAACGACGACGTTCGCGTGGCAGTCATCGGCCTCGGCAACAAAGGCAAAGGTCACGTCGCGCACTTCGGCAAGCTGGACGGCGTGCGATTGGTGGCGTTGTGCGACGTTGATCCCGAACGACTGGACGCGCAGAAGGCCAAGGCGGCGTTCTGCGCGACTGATCCGCGCCGGATCCTGGAGCGCAAGGACGTTGACGCCGTCGTGATCGCGACGCCGAATCATTGGCACGCGTTGCTCGCTGTCTGGGCGTGCGAGGCCGGCAAGGATGTCTATGTCGAGAAACCTGTCTCGCACAACGTCTGGGAAGGCCGGCAAATCGTGCGCGCGGCGGCGCGATACAACTGCATCGTGCAGGCCGGCACGCAATATCGGTCCGATCCCGGTTTGCGCGAGGCGTCGCAGTTCATCCGTCAAGGCAACCTCGGCAAGGTGCTCTGGGGACACGTCGTCTGGTATGAGTTCCGACCGAGCATCGGACGCAAGGAACCGCACAAGCCCGACTGGCTCGATTACGATTTGTATTGCGGTCCCGCGCCGCTGGAGCCGTTGACGCGTCCGCGGCTGCACTACGACTGGCACTGGGTCTGGTCCACCGGCGACGGCGACCTCGGAAACAGCGGCATTCACGCGATTGACCTGTGCCGGTTCCTCGCCGGCATCGAGGGCTTGCCGCCGCGCGTGCTCAGTCTCGGCGGACGTTTCGGCTACGAGGACGCCGGCCAGACGCCGAACACACAACTCACCGAGCTAGATTACCAGCCCGCGCCGATTCTCGTCGAGAACCGCAACCTGCCGATGCAGGCGGGCCTCAAGGCGATGGATCACCTGCGTGGCATCCGCGAGGGCGTCATC
>CAZNOK010000061.1:0-23798 GCA_964574605.1 uncultured Verrucomicrobiota bacterium | reverse complement strand
ACCCCAACGCAATTCCTTCGCAACCGTGCCGATTCTTTCGCCGACGCCAAGCTGCTCTCGAATCTTTCGCGAAATCTCCGGCATCACCGGCGCCACCAACACCGACAACAATCGCACTGTCTCCGCAAGATTGTAAAGCACCGCATCGAGACGTGCCGCTTGCTCCGGTTGCTTCGCCAACCTGAACGGCGCCGTCTCCTCGACGTAACGATTCGCGCGCGTCACCAATCCGTGACACGCTTCCAACGCGCCACCAAGATCGAGCGCGTTCATCTTCTGCTGATACACCGCGCACGCAGTCTCCGCGTCCGCGCACAAATCCCTTTGATTCGCAGCCGGAACATTTCCGGAACGATAACGCGTGATCATCGTCAACGCGCGGTTCACCAAGTTGCCGAGATCGTTCGCGAGTTCGGAGTTGTAAACTGAAATGAATTTCGCCTCTGCGAAGTCGCTGTCGTTCGCGCCGAGCGGTCCGTACGCCGCGAGAAAATACCGGAGCGCATCGAGACCATACTCCGCGACGTACCGGTCAATCTTCTCCAAGTCCACGAAGTTGCCGAGGCTCTTGCTCATCTTCTGTCCCTCGGCGATCCAGAACCCATGCGCATACACCTGCCCCGGCAAGGGGCGCTTCAACGCCATCAACATCGCCGGCCAGATCACGGCGTGGAACCACAGAATGTCCTTCGCCAGCAAATGCACATTCGCCGGCCAATACTTGATTCGCTCCGGCGTGTCCACCGTCGAGAGGTAGTTGATCAGCGCGTCAATCCAAACGTAGATGGTGTGCTCGTTGTCGCCCGGCACCTTGATCCCCCACTCGCCTGCGCCGGCGCGAGAGATCGGAACGTCGTTCAGTCCTTCGCGAATCCGGTTGATGACTTCATTGCGGCGCGCCTCGGGCTGCACAAACTTCGGCTGCTCGTCGAGCAACTTTAGCAATGGCTCCGCATACTTGCTCAGGCGAAAGAAATAATTCTTCTCCTTCTTTCGCACGAGCGGTTTGCCATTGAACGGCGATTTGAACTCGTACTCCTTCGCCTTGTTCTCTGTCAGATATTCTTCCTGTCCCGCGTCGTACCAGCCTTCGTACTCGCCGAGATAAACATCGCCGGACTTCAACAGTTCGCCGACATACTGCTGCACCTTCTCCTTGTGCCGCGATTGCGATGTGCGGATGAAATCGTCGTTCGCGATGCCAAGTTTCTTGAATGTCTCCTGAAACTCTGCCGCGTTCTGGTCAGCCCACTGCTGGGCCGTCAACCCGCGTTCCGCCGCTGAGTCCACGACTTTCGCCGCGTGTTCATCGGTGCCGGTCAGAAAGAAAACGTCGTCGCCGCACAGGCGGTGATACCGCGCGACGATGTCGGCAATCGTCGTTGAGTATACGTGTCCGATGTGCGGACGGTCGTTGACATAATAAATCGGCGTCGTGATGTAGAATTTCATGCGCGGATAATTACAGCTTGCCGCCGAGTTGTTCAAGCAATGTGACAACAGCGAAAATGCAGACCGCCTGGATGATGACAATTACCGCTGCGGTCGTCTCCGACCAGAGCAGCACCGTCCCGCCGAGGCCAAGCGTCAACGTGATGAGATAGATCAGCGTCACCGCCCAGCTTTGCGGTAAGCCCAATTTCACCAGGCGATGCGAGATGTGCGTCGTGTCGCCGACCGACACCCATTGGCCGCGACGCAGCCGCATCCAGCAAACCAGCGCCATGTCGAACAACGGGACCGCCAGCACCAGCAACGGAATCAGCACCGGCAAATGTGTCGGTGTTGTCTCCTCGTGATAAAACGTCGTCATCACCGGTAACACCGCCAGCATGTAACCGGTGAAATGGCTCCCCGAATCGCCGAGGAAAATCTTGGCCGGTTTGAAATTGCTCGGCAGGAATCCGATTAGTGCGCCGGCCAGCGCCAATGCCAGCACGCAGACGAAATACTGGTGCTGCACGCCCGCGATGAACGCGAACAACAGCGAGCAGACCAATCCGACCCCGGCGCAGAGGCCGTCCATGTTGTCGAGGAAGTTCATCGCATTTGTCACCGCGACAATCCAGAACACCGTCAGCAAAAAGCTGCCGATCTGGCTTGGAATGAACAATGTGATCCGCATCCCCGCCAACCAGATGATTGCGGCGATGATGATCTGGCCGACCAGTTTCGGTCGTGGTTTCAACTCATTCTTGTCGTCGTAGGCTCCGAGCAATACCATCGCCGCGCCGCCTCCGAGCACTACCAGCAGCTTCGACCAAACCGAAAATGCGCCCGGCACATGGACGCTCAAATCCTCCGGTGCCCACCGCGAGAACAGCGGCATCATCACGAAGTAGTTCACCAAGATGTTCAGGGCAAACGCGCCGAACACGGCGAAGCCGCCGAGCAACGGCATTGGCTGTGCGTGAAGCTTTCGTTCCTTGTCCGGCTCGTCCAGAAATTTCAGCGTGAACGAAAGCCGCTGGAACACCGGTGTCAGCAGTAACGCCAGCACAAAGCTCACGTCAAACACGTAGAAGTAAACTAGGATCCAGTGCATGTGAGTCTCCCAAACTCCACGACGCAGTTTAGTCTTCTGCGCCTCAAGCTGCAATGATTGAATCTTGCCTTTCTCTTGTTATAGTACATGGCGCTATGGGAATGCGCTCTTACCTTTCCCCCATCCCGCGGCGACTGCGGCGGTGGCTAATTACTGTGATTGCCGTGTTTCTTTTCTACACGGTCTTTGGATTCCTTGTCGTGCCCGTAATCCTCAAGTCTCAAATGCTGAAACGCCTCCCGCCGCTGACACACCGCACTGTCGCCGTGCAGGAGATCCGCTTCAATCCATACACCTTCGCTCTCACCGTGCGCGGCTTTTCCCTGAAGGAACCTGAGGGCGCTGATTTCGCGGGCTTTGCCGAATTCCACATCAACTTCCAACTGATCTCTGCTTTCAAGCGCGGTTTCGTCTTCAAGGAGATCCGCCTCGTCTCGCCCGCCGCGCACGTCCTTTTCGACAAGGATGGCACCCCGAACTTCGCCAATCTGCTCAGCACGAATCCACCGCCTCCAAGAACGGAACCCACCAAGCCACTGCCGTTGATCATCGTCGAATCGCTCTCGATCAGTAACGGCCTTGTCAGTTTTACCGACCTGCGTCAACACACGCCGTTCCGGACACGGCTTGAACCGTTGCATCTTGAGCTTCACAACTTCACAACGCGCCCTAAGGCCGACGCCCCGTATTCGTTTACCGCAACGACCGGCGAAGGCGAGTCGTTCGCATGGGCTGGCGACATCGCAGTCAATCCGCCGTCATCGCGCGGCCGGTTCCAATTGACCGGCCTGCCGTTGCCGAAGTATGCGCCGTATCTGGAGCCGTTCGTCACCTTCCAGACTGCCCGTGGCACGCTCGACGTTGGTGCGCAGTATTTGCTCGATGCCAGCACCACCAACCTCGTTCTCAACGTCACCAATGCCACCGTCCGTCTGCGCGAACTCGAACTCAAGGATCCCGCTACCGGCGAACGGTTCGTCGCCCTACCCGACCTTCAAGTCAACGGCGGCGAACTGCAGTTAGCCAACCGGCAAGCCCGCATCGGTTCCGTTACCATGACCAATGGCTACGTCTCCGTCCGACTCCTCAAGAACGGTTCCATCAACCTGCTCAGCTACATCAAACAATCCACAGCTCCCACAAACCAAACAGCACAGGCGGCCACGACAGACGCCTCTCCGTTTGTCGCACGTGTGGACGCGGTGGACCTGACTGATTTCACTATTCAGTTTGAAGACCAGAGCCTTGCCCATCCCGCCCGCATCAAACTCGACCAGATCAGTGTTGGTCTCCGCAACATCTCCACGCTTACCAACACTCCGGTCACCTTGGCTGGTTTGACTGCCCGCTGGAATGAAGCGGGGACGATTGGCGCTCAAGGAACTGTCGTCCTCCAGCCGGTCTCCGCCGACATCCATGTCAATATTCAGAACCTCGATCTACAGCCCGTGCAACCGTACGTTCAGGAACAAGTCAACCTCGCCATCACCGATGGCGCGCTCACCACCACCGGCCGCGTCCAGCTTGCGGCTCCTGGCGCGGCTGGCCCGCGCGTGAAGTTTCGAGGCGCTGTCGCCCTCAACAAGCTTGCAACGATTGACAGCGTTCAGTCGCGCGATTTCGTCAAGTGGGACAGTCTGCAGTTGGGCGGCCTTGTGGCCGAGGTGCAACCCACGCGACTGCATCTCGACTCGGTCACTCTCACCAAGCTGGACACCACGCTCATCATCAACTCGAACAAACAGATCAACCTCACCGACATCTTCCCCAAGAAGACCGCCGCCACAAACGCTCCGCCGTCCACAACCACAAACAAGACCAAGGAGATCACAATCACCATCAACACCGTCACACTCGACCACGCGGATCTCAAAGTCCGCGATCAATCCATCGAGCCGAATGCTTCCGCGGGCATCGCGGAACTCAGCGGCACCATCCGTGGTTTGTCCTCAGCCCAAAAAGACAGGGCGACTGTTGACCTGCACGGCAAGGTAGATGCCCTCGCTTCGTTCAAAGTCACCGGACAGATCAACCCGCTCAGCAACGATCTCTACAGCGACGTCGCGTTGCTGTTTAAGAGCATTGATCTCACTCCCGCCTCGCCGTACATGGGCAAATACGCCGGCTTCCCGATCCAGAAAGGCAAACTCCACCTCGACCTCCACTGGCGCTTGTCGAGCAACGAACTCAAGGCAGAAAACAAAGTCGTCGTGGACCGTCTCACCCTCGGCCAAGCTACCAAGAGTCCCGACGCCACCAAGCTGCCCGTCAAACTCGCCCTCGCTCTGCTTACCGACCGCAACGGCAAGATTGACCTCGACGTCCCGCTCAGCGGAAGACTCGATGATCCCAAGTTCCGCGTCTGGCCGATTATCTGGCAGGTCGTGATGAACCTGCTCGGCAAAGCCGCCACCGCACCGTTTACGCTCCTCGGCAAACTTATCGGCGGCGGCGCTGAGGACCTCGGCTTCATTGATTTCGCGCCCGGCTCCTCCGACCTCAACCCCGCCGGACTGGAGAAGATCCAGAAACTCGCCAAGGCGCTTCACGAACGCCCCGCGCTCGCTGTCGAAATCGCGCCCTCCGTGGATCCCGTTGCCGACCGCGACGCCCTTGCCAAGGTGAAACTCCTTGAAGCACTCAAGACCCGTCGTCTTCAGGAACTCACCGCGACCAATCAAACTCCCATCGCCCTTGCCGCCGTCACGCTGACCGAAGACGACCGCCAACGTCTCCTCACCGTCCTTTACACCGAGACCTTTGGTCCATTCACCAACGCCGCCGTCGCCATCACCAATCAGACCGTCGCGCCCGTCGCATCCGCCACTCCGCCGGCGAAGCCCGCGGGAAAGGTGGTCAACTTCACATGGGGTTCCCGAACCAACACGCCGGCGGCTGCAACTCCCCAAACGATCACACCGGCAACGGTGACCAACCAAGTCGCAGCAACAACACAGAGTCCCGCCGAAATGGAAGCGGCTCTCCTGTCCAAGATGACCGTCACCGACAACGACTTGCGGCAGCTTCTGAAAGACCGGGCCGTCAAAGTGCAGAGCTTATTGCTCCAGCAGAAGGAGCCGCCAGAAACTGAACGCCTCTTCGTCACCAACCCCGAGATTCCAAAACCCGATCCCACGAATCCACCCAAACCGCGCGTCAACCTCTCTCTTCAGTAACTAACCGCTGGTAAAGCTCCTCAACCTGCTGAACCATTCGCTCCTCGGAGAACTGCCGGCGCACCAGTTCCCGTCCTTGCGTGCCGAATCGAGTAGCCAACGTTCTGTCCTGTAACAAACGAATCACTGCGTCTGCCAGCGCCACCGTGTCACCGGGTCGAACCAGAAAACCGGTCTCACCGTCGCGACACACTTCGCGCGCGCCGTCCACGTCAAACGCCACCACCGGTTTACCGGCTGCCAGCGCCTGCGGCAACGCTCGCGGCAATCCCTCGCGCAACGACAGGTGCACCAGCACGTCCATCTGCGCCACGTATCGTGGAATCTCCGACGGCGGCACAAGTCCTGCAAACTCGAACCGGTTGCGCAACCCCAAACGCTCAGCCCAGCGCTCGTAGCGTTCCCGGTAAATGCCGTCGCCGATCAGCAGGAACTTCACGTTCGGCACTGCCGCTACGATTTGCGGGGCCGCTTCAAACAGGAACTCGTGCCCCTTCAGACGAAACAACCGCGCGATCTTCCCGACCACGAAACCTTGACGGGGTTCAATCTGCAGAAACGGCTCCAGATTCATCCCGCTGTGAATGGTCACGAATTTCCCGGTGACACCAGCCGCTTGATACTGCTCCGTCATCGCATCGGCGACCGACACGAATTGCGTCGTCCACGCCGCCGCGACCTGCTCCACCCAGCGGAACAACCAATTGCCGATCGGATTCTGGTGCGCGTAGAACGAGGGTCCGTGAATCGTGTGCACCACGACCGTCACCCCCGCCAAATGCGCCGCCAACCGCCCGATGATGCCGGCCTTGCCGCTGTGAGTGTGGACGACATCGTAGCGGCGCTCGCGGAACAAGCGCGTCAGCGCCGCGCACGCACGCACATCACGCCACGGGTTTGGCTCACGCCGCAAATCGTCAATCACTGTCACCGGCACATCGCCAACCTGTGACAACAACGAACCTTCCGGCCCCGTCTGCGGGCCGATCACCAAGTCCACCTCGTGCCCGCGCTTTCGCAGGCCAATGCACGTTGCAATGGTGTTCTCCTGTGCGCCGCCCACGATCAGGCGCGTGATAACGTGGCAGACTTTCATGGTTTCCATTCAAACACCGCGCCGCGTTCTGTGCGATGAATTTCTCGCCCACAATGCGCCTGCACCGCCGCCACATCGAGGCCGCGCGGATAACCGTAGCCGCCGTGCAAGCGTTCCAGTTCCGCAACATTCACGTACACATGCGTCACTCCATTCGTCGCATCAGTCGCAAATCGGTCGAATGCCGTTGTCCAGACCGCCGTGTGGCGCGCATAATACGCACGCGCTTCGCCGAGATAAAGGACCTTCGCCGACGCCGGCAAGTTTTCGTTCATCCAGATAATCGGCTCAAAGGTTCTGCCTCCCATCCGCGCCACAAAATCACGGCGCGACACATTTCCCAGCGCATAACTCAACGGGTTCATTCCCGGCTCGCCCACGTCCGCCAACAGGTTCACCCCCATTATCGTCAGTCCCACTGTCATCACCAGCACCGCAATGCCACGGACCCAGCGCGTCTCGCACAGTGCCCATGCGCCGACCATTGCGGCAAGTGGAAACGCGGGAAACAGGAAGCGCCACGGACGAAATGTCAACAGATACCACGCCAAAAACGCGCCGACAAACAGCCATGCTGCGCGACGGAACACATCCGGGACATTGCGTCGAGTCAGCAGCAGAGGCGCGGCCAGCAACAACACCGGCGACGCGCCCGGCCCGGTAAACGAATACCGCCAAGGCAGCTCAACCAACTGCCACAACCCGGCGACATCGAAACTCGGATGATGTTTCTGCGCGAACAATGCAGCTTGTTCCGCGCTCCAGCTCGCCGCGTGGCTCCAGAGGGGATAGATCGGATTGCCGGCGAGCAGCCAATTCTTCACGAGCCAGGGGAGGATGAAGAGCGAAGAGAGAAAAGCGAAGAGGGACAATCGGCGCACCGATCGTGCAGAAAAGATCAGACACGGCAACAAGACCACCGGGATCGCCGTCCATTTGGATGCGACGGCGCAACCGGCGGCGAGCGCGGCGAGATTGGTTTCGCCAAGCAGCAAGCCGCCGAACGCCAGTGTCGCGAAAAACGTCGTTGCGAGGTCAATGCGCGCAGTGATGCTGAGGTCTTGGACGAACGGCAGACAGTAGAACAGCGCCGCCGCCGTCAACGCGACGCGGCGCGAGGAGATGCGCGTTGTGACTGCGTACACCGCGAGTGCGGACAAGATGCCGAACGTCCAGTGCAGGAGCTTGGCGGCAATGTCGGAGCCGGGCAGGTAAAGCATCTCGGTCAGTTGCGGCAGGTTCGAGTAGAAGTTGTGCGGCAGAAAAACGATCCTGCCGGCGCGCCGGTAATCAGCGAGCGCGCCGAGGTGGTACTCCAGTTCATCGTACTCGAAGGGAGGTGTCAGCGCGCCGACTAGATTCAACAAGGCGGCGACAGCCAGAAAACAAAGGAGTGTTATTTCCCAATTGGTGGGGGCGACGCATGCGTCGCCCCAACGAATAAATTGTCGCGGCCCCGGCAACAGCCAGCAGAGTGACAACGCCAATACACACGGTGTCGCCGCCACGGAAAACGCGCCGACGATGAGGATCGCCACCGACACGACCCAGAGTCCGAGCGCCAAGGCGAAGAGCGCCGTGAGAAGATTTCTCTCGGGCAACCACCGCGCCAGCAACGCCGCCCCAACACCGAATGCCGCCAACAGAATCAGTGCAACCGTTACGGCTGCAATGAGAGCGTCACGGGCGAATGAGCCGAAATGCGGGCCGAAATGGAATGGCGACGGGGCAAGAAGTTGGACAAGTTGAACCGGCCAGAGCCATGCCTCGCAACGCAGCAGCCAGACCAAAGCCACTGCCACCGCCCAAACGAGCGGAACAACAACGAAGCGTGGCTCATAGCGCATTGTTCATACATTCTATGAGCCACGCCGTCGTAAGCAAGCCGTCTGTCACCGACGCCCGCCTCGTCCTCCCATTCGATCACCACCCGGCGAGCCCCACGATCCTCCACCGCCGCGTGACCCCGACGAGCCAAACGACCCTGATCGTTCACTTCGATCCGAACTGCCCCGCCCACTGTCATAGCTACGCTGTTCCCGTTGAGCAGGCGCCTCAAATGTTCGCGTCTCACGCGGGCTTTCCGGCGCTGCACGAACCATCCGCTGCTCCGGTGCCGGCTGCGAACGCCATTGTGGCGGCGAGACTTCGCGCCGCGAGGCCGCCTGTTGTTGCCATGACCAACCTTGTCGTTGCCGTTCCACTGTCGGACCCGTGGCTGTTGGTCCGCGTGTTTCTGTCCGTCGCGGTTCCGGGGCGATACCCCGTTGCTCCGTCTCACGCTGAGGCTGCGGTCGCGGCGCAAAAGCCGTACCCGACCCGCGCTGTGGACGTTCCACCGTAGGCGTTGTGACCGTTGGACGACCTGTTTCGGGGCGACGCGGTTCCGATGTGATCCCCCCACGTTCCGACTCCCGCTGAGATTGCGAGCGCGGCGTGCTTCCATGACGGTCCGTCTCTCGTTGTTGCGACGGTTGCGGCGCGAGAGCCGCACCCGACCCGCGCTGTGGACGTTCAACCGATCCCCCCGATGGCCTCGAAACCATCGGCGGTGCGGTTACCCGATCTAAAGACGCTCGTGCTCCAGTCCGTTCCGAGTGATCACGCCACAAGTCAGCACTCCGCAACGGCGACAGTGGGCGTCCTACGTGTCGCTCGACATCGCCCACACGTGGTCCTCCGTGCCCGCCGTGATGGGGACCACCCCGGTCGACATTGATAATGTTGACGGTCTGATGGAAAGCCGGGTGGTGTCCTCCCCTGTGATGAGGGTGATGCCGGTAATGGACCGGCTCACAGAACCGGCCAAACTCTACGAACACAAACGCTCGTGAGCACCAGCTCACTCGTTCCCACATAACCAGTCCGCCCACTCCGCAATAGGCGGCGGGCGGCAATGGCGCCCATCCGTAATAGCCACCGCCTTCGCGCCAAGCAACCCACGACGGCCCCCACACCGTGTCGGGCACCCAAAGCCAGCCGTAGTACGGGTCCCAGACCCAACGACCGTAATGATACGCAGCCCATGCCCACGGTTCATCGCTGACCCAATACCAACCCTGATCCGTCCATTCCCAATGGCCATCGGCGTATGGCTGCCAATCGCCGCCAATGTAGGACGGATACCAGCAACGCCCATAATGTGCCACCTCCACCCAATGCCCGTACGGCGCCAGCGGTTGATAAAAATCTCTGACGTTGGAGATGGAAATACCAACTGAAAACGCCGTCCCCGCCTGCGTACTCCGCAGGGGCAGCACGGCCAGAAAGCCCGTGACAACTGCCAAACAGAATGTTCGAGTCTTCATAACTTTGACTCCTTTCTGCCTGCTTGGACGCCCTACCCAAACACCTATTCAAAAAAATGTAAGCAACTACTTACAATTTACCGGCCTCGCCCGCGCCCGCCAGACGAACCGCGCCGCGAGTCATCCAAACCACCGCCGGGAGCCTGCTCCGAACGCCGCCCCCCGCCCCGGTAGTCCGATGACCGTCCAACGGGCGATTCCGGGCGACTCGGTCGCGGTTCCCCTTCCTCCCGCGTGACCGACGGCGAACGTGCTGGCGGTAGCGCCTGTCCACCAAAGAAATGCCCGCGGTTTTCATTGACCGGTCCGCGCGACTCCGTCGCACGATGGACAGACGGTTGGCTCGACGGCGGGCTAGTTGGCCGGCTCGGCATCGGTGCCGCAACCGCAGGCCGCTCACGTCCAGCCGCTGATGATGAAGGTCTTGTTCGCTCACCCGTCCGTTCCGCAACCCTCGACGGCGATCCCGCATGGCCGCCGGTGGGCGGCGTATGAGTCTCTCCGACAATTCGCGGCGCTGTCACACGCTCCTGTGACGCGCGCTGCGCCACCCGGTTGGAGCGATCCCGCCACAAGTCGGCGGCAGAAGCTCGCTCGAACCGGTGATTGCTAAATTCCTGAGCGCGCTCAACGGGCGGACCGTTGCGATGGACATCATGATCGTGCCCGCCCCGATGGATGTTCGTAATGTGCGTGGTGTGGTTGATGATGGTTTCGTTGCGCACGATCACCGTGGGCCGGATCGGCCCGCAGAAATGACGATGCTCGACAAACACAAAGGCGCGGGGATGCCAGTGAATGCGCTCGACCAGCAACACCCCGCCCGGACCATACTCGCACAGCGGCGGCAACGGTGCCCAGCCGATATACCCACCGCCTTCGCGCCACGCGACCCAAGCCGGTCCCCACTCCACACCCGGCACCCAAACCCAACCGTAATACGGATCGAACACCCAGCGCCCGTAGTGATAGGTCGCCCACGCCCACGGTTCATCGCTGACCCAGAACCAACCCTGATCCGTCCACTCCCAATGGCCGTTGGCGTATGGTCGCCACTGCGAACCGATGTACGCAGGCCGCCAGCAACGGCCGTACGTGCCGAGCTCTGTCCAATAGCCGTACGGAGCCAGCGGCTCATAGAAATCGTGAACGTTGCTGATCGAGATGCCGACCGAGAAACTGACGCGGGCCTGCGCGCAAATCGCGACGGCCATCAAGCAGACTGTCACCACCGACAACCGAAATTTCATAACCACACTCCTTTTCTTTCATTAGCGTAGCACCACTCTTTCTCAACGCAAGACCGTTCCAGTCACCAATGGTCTGCCCCGCAGAAACTCCGCCGCACTCATCCGTCGTTTTCCTGCTGGTTGAACCTCCAGAATCCGCAAACCGCCCGCACCTGTCGCCACCACGAAGCACGGCAACACCGTCCCCGGCGGAGCGCCGACATCCGAAACACAACCGGAACACAAAATCTTCAAGAGCAAATCGCCGGCAAATGTGTACGCGCCGGGCCACGGGTTGAACGCCCGGACCATCCGCTCAATCTCGACGGCCGGTTTCGCCCAGTTCACGTGGCCGTCCTCCTTTGCGAGCTTTTTGGCGTAGGTCGCCTGCGAGTGGTCTTGCGGCCGGCGTGGCGGTTTCTCCCGTTTCACCGTCTCGACAAGAAGCTCAGCGCCGATCTTGGCGAGCCGGTCGTGAAGGACGCCGCTGGTGTCGTCGGCGCGAATCGGCTCGGCGCGCTGAAGAATGATGTCGCCTTCGTCCATTTTCTCGTTGAGGAACATCGTCGTCACACCGGTTTCGGAATCGCCGGCGAGGATGGCGTGCTGGATTGGTGAAGCGCCGCGCCAGCGCGGGAGCAGCGAGGCGTGGACGTTGATGCAACCGCGCGGTGGGAGATCAAGCACGACGCGCGGCAGAATCTGTCCGTAGGCGACGACCACGATGAGGTCAGGCCGCAACGCGCGGATCTCTGCCACAGCCTCGCGCACCTTGACCGGCTGCGAGACCAGCAGGCCGAGTTGGACGGCTGTGAGCTTGACGGGCGGCGGCGACAGTTTCAGGTCGCGCCCTTTCGGTTTGTCGGGTTGGGTGACGACCGCAACGATTTCATGGCCCGGCAGCTTGGCCAATGCCTCCAGACACGGGCAGGCCAGCTCTGCCGATCCCATGAAAATAATTCGCATTCGTTTGCCTGTAGCCGCGAGCCTGCTCGCGGCGGGTGCTACATCATTCGGACCGCGAGCAGGCTCGCGGCTACAAAATAACTACGACTTCGGCAGCGGTTTCATCTCCTTGGTGCGACCGAGCAACGCGCAAATGACGTCGTGCGCCACGGGCACCGGGCCGCCTTGGAGGCCGTTGACTTCCACGCGGAGTTTGGCCGGGTAATGATCAAGGACCGGCTTCGTCTCCTTCTGGTACACGGCGAACCGGTTGCGGATGGTTGCCTCGTTGGCGTCGTCGTGCCGGCCTTCCTTCTCGGCGCGCAGTCTCATGCGCTGGACAATCTCGTCGAGGCCGTGTTCGACGGCGATGACGATGATCTTCTGCACGTCAATGAGCGGGTCCATCATCTTCGCCTGATTGACGTTGCGCGGGATGCCATCGAGCACGAGCGTCTCGGTAGCCGGGTTGAACTTCTTCGCCGCGACCATTCGCTTCATGTGGTCTTCCCAGAGACGAACGGTGAAATCGTCGGGCACAAGCAGGCCCTTGCCGGAGTATTCGACAAAAATCTTGCCGAGTTCGCTGTTCTTGTCGAGCGCGCGGAACAAATCGCCGCTGGCAACGTGAACGAAGCCGAGCAGGTTGCCGAGCCATTTGCCATGGGTACCCTTGCCGCTGCCGGGCGCGCCCATCATCAGGATTGCTTTATATTTTTCTGACATTGTGTTCTCCTTATTGTAGCCGCGAGCCTGCTCGCGGCATTGCTTCCCGCCGCGAACAGGGTTCGCGGCTACAGTCCAACAGTTCGTACCAATTGTTTCGCCGTCGCGGCTCACAACCGAGTTCGCGGATGAGACGCTGCATCGTCGCTTCGTCCATCCGGAACGTCGCGCCTGCCGACGCCACTACATTTTCTTCCATCATCACACTACCGAGATCGTTCGCGCCGAACTTCAACGCGATCTGGCCGATCTGTGGGCCTTGCGTGACCCAAGATGACTGGAGGTTGTTGAAGTTGTCGAGAAAAATCCGTGCCGTGGCTAGCGTCCGCAAATACTCGTGCGCGCCGGCCGTCGCGCCGCCGAGACGGGTGTTTTCCGGCTGGAACGTCCAGCCGATGAACGCCGTGAAACCGCCGGTGCGGTCTTGAAGTTCGCGCAACCGTCGCAAATGCTCGATGCGATCCTCGACAGCTTCAACGTGGCCGAACATCATCGTCGCCGACGAACGCAGGCCAAGGCCGTGCGCGATTTCCATCACACGAAGCCAGTCTTCCGCCGGGCATTTCAGCGGCGAAAGTTTGCCACGAACGCTCTCGACGAGAATCTCCGCGCCGCCGCCGGGGATCGAGCCAAGTCCCGCTTCCTTGAACCGCTTCAGCACTTCCTCCACCGGCATCTTGAACACCTTCGCGAAATGACAAAACTCCGGCGGCGAGAAGCCGTGGATGTTCACCTGCGGAAAATTTTCCCGGAGATACCGGAGCAGGCCGAGGTAGTAATCGAGCGTCAGCGTAGGATGATGGCCGCCCTGCAAAAGAATCTGGACGCCGCCGATGTTCACCAACTCCTGCACTTTTGCGCCGATTTGCTCGGGTGTCAGCACGTAGGCGTCAGGCGCGTCTTCCTTGCGGCTGAACGCACAGAATGCACAGAAGACATTGCAGACGTTCGTGTAGTTGATGTTCCGGTCCACGATGTAGGTGATGATCCGTTCCGGATGCTTCCGCCAGCGGACGGCGTCGGCCAGCGAACCAAGCTCCGTCAGCTTCAAGCCGCGATACAACGTCAGCGCTTCCGATGGCGTCACGCGTTCGCCGTCGAGAACCTTGTCACGCAACGAATCGCAGTTCATGTTTCTCTGCAAGCTTGAGTTTGACGAGACAGTCCTGAAACTTCCGCAGGCCGCGCTTGGCGTCGTCATCGAGATCATAACGAATCCGGCGCGTCAGGTAATCACGGCGAATCTCCGGCGTGCCGATGGTAGATTTCTCGATGACTTCGTCGAGATGCGCGAGACCACCGGCCTTCGCTTGTCGGAGTTTCGCGCCAAGCGCGGCGTCAGCCGTGCCACGCTGTGCGGCCCAGACGGCATACACAAATGGCAGTCCCGTCCACTCCGTCCACGCTGCGCCGAGGTCGAGTCGGGGTTCATCGGCAACACGCTTGATCGCTTCGTCGCCGAACACGAATGTTGCCTCACAATCCGTCGTGCGCGCATGAAACTTCGGCTCGATGCCGAAGCGTTCGGCCAGCAGGATGCGCAGCAGCCAGACCGTCGAGCGCGACGCCGGGTCAATGGAAATGTTCCGGATTTGTTCCGGAGGAACTTGGTGTACGAGAAAGGCGCTGCGAACCGCGCCGAAGGAGACGACCGCGATGTCGTTGATAATGTCGTACTGGTCGTGGTGCAACACTTCGGCGACAGGCACGAGACCGACGTCGAATTCGCGCCGGTGCATCGCGTCGGCGAGTTGCGCGGGCGTGCAGAACGTCATCTCCGACTCGATGCCGTAGATGAGCGGGCGGACGTTGAGGTGCGGGACGCTGCCGATTCGCCAATTCATGCCGCCCACCCTATCGGCTTTCGCCCGTCGGTCAAGCGCATCTTCTGTCTTGTGATGTATACCGTAACTTACTAAGCTGTGCGGCAGGAGAATGACTATGCGTCACATCATCGTCGCTGTGTTGTTTGCCGTCAATGGATTGCTCCTTCTCGGATGCTCCAAGAAAACTCCACCTGCCCAGCGGCCGCCGTCGCCTGTGATCACGTTCACGGCGTTCACGACCAACGTCCCGGTGTACATCCGCGCATTCGGCACCATCTGCGCCTACCAGAACGTCAGCGTCATACCGCAAGTCGGCGGCAAACTTCTGCAGGTGCATTTCCGGGAAGGCCAAGTCGTCACCAACAACCAATTGCTGTTTACCATTGATCCCCGTGACTTCGAAGCCGAGTTGAAGAAGGTTGAAGCCACACTCGAAATGGACCGCGCCGACCTGAAACTGAAGCGCGACACGCGAGACCGCAATCTGGCGCTGGTACGGGACAAGGTCATTTCGAAGGAGGCTTTCGATAAATTCCAACTTGATGTGGACATTGCAGAAGCCAGAGTGAAGCTTGATGAGGCAGCGCTCACACAAGCCCGCCTGAACGTGGAGTACTCCACGGTCGAATCACCGTTGGACGGCGTGACTGGCAAGGTGCTGGTGGACGCAGGCAATGTCGTCAACGCCAACACCACCAAGCTCGTCAACATCCGGCAGCTTTCGCCGCTGTACATTGACTTCTCCGTCTCCGAACAGGACTTGGAACGGATCCGCGAGGCGAAACAGCGCGGTACGTTGAAGGTGAGCTTCATACCCGAACGCCAGCTCACCAGCCTCGCGCACAAAGCCGAAGGAAAAATCGGCGAAGCTTACGAAGCCATCGTCCGTGAATGGATTGACCAGATGTACACCGCCGACCTCGCGTTCATGGACAACACCGTCGGCGACAACACCGGTGCCATCGCCCTCCGCGCCATTGTCCGCGAGAAGACCGAGAAATTCTGGCCGGGCCAGTTCGTCCGCCTCGGCCTGATCGTGGAGAACCGCGACGCGGTGCTCGTCCCCGAGCTTGCCATCCAAGCCGGCAAGAACGGTCCCTACGTCTTCGTCGTCAAACCCGACCACGTCGCCGAGTTGCGCCTCATCAAACAAGGGCCAACCACCACCGGCCACATCGTCGTCGAGGAAGGCGTTCAAACCGGCGAGAAAGTGGTATTGCAGGGCCAGATGGGGCTGTTCCCCGGTGCCAAGACTGTCGAAATTCCAACTCACCCCAGCGGCGACAAATGAACCTCTCCGAACTTTTCATTCGCAAGCCGATCATGACGACGTTGTCCACCGTGTTGGTGGTCGGGCTGGGCGTCGTGGCGTATCTGCGCTTGCCGGTCAGCAGCCTGCCCAACGTGGATTACCCGGTCATCCAGATTTCCGCCACCTATCCCGGCGCGACGCCTTCCACGATGGCCTCGACCGTGGCGACTCCCATCGAAGCCGAGTGCATGCAGATCAACGGCATCACCTCGATCACCTCCCAGAACGTCCCCGGCGGCTCCACCATCACCATCACCTTCAATCTCAATCGCAATGTGGACCTGTTGGCACCCGACGTTCAAGCCGCCATCTCACGCGCACAAAACAATCTTCCTGCCGACCTGCCCACGCCGCCGTCCTACACCAAGACCAATCCGTCGGACATGCCTGTGCTCTACCTCATGGTCACCTCCGACACGCTTCCGCCCGGGCCGCTCTACGACTACGCGAAGCGCCTCATCGGGAACCGGATCAACACCCTCGACGGTATCTCCAAGGTGGCGATCTACGGCGCCAAGACCGCCGTGCGCATTCAGATTGATCCGCACAAGTTGACCGCCGTGAAGCTCGGCCTCAACGACGTTGCTCAAGCCCTCAAGACCGCCACCGTCTCCATCCCCGGCGGCAGCCTCAACGGTCGTGCGCACACCTATTCGCTCGAACCGCAAGGCCAGCTCCGCACTGCGGCGGAGTACGCAGACATCATTATCGCCTACAAGGATGGCCAACCCATCCGTCTCAGCGACGTTGCCACCTGCGCCGACAGCCTCAACAACGATCTCGTGGACTCCCGCTACGTCCTGCCGGGCAAACCGGTCAACTACAACGCCATCTGCCTCGCCATCTCCCGCCAAGCCGGCATGAACACCGTAGCCGTTTGCCGCAGCATTCGCGACCTCGTCGAGCGACTCCGCCACGAGATTCCGCACTCTGTCCAGATGAACATCCTCTATGACGCCTCCGCGCCGATCAAGGAATCCATTGACGACGTCGAGCAAACGATCGTCATCGCCATCGTCCTCGTCATCGCCATCATTTATCTATTCCTCGGCCGGCTCCGCGAAACGACCATCCCCAGCATCACGATCCCCATCTCGCTTCTCGCCGCGTTCGTGCTCATGCTGGCGGCAGGTTTCAGCCTTGACACCCTCTCGCTCATGGCCCTCGTGCTCTCCATCGGCTTCCTCGTGGACGACGCCATCGTCGAACTGGAAAACACCGTCCGTCACATTGACGCCGGGCTGAAACCGATTCCCGCCGCCATCAAGAGCGTTCACGAAATCACCACCACCGTCATCTCCACGAGCCTCGCCCTCATCACCGTGTTTGTGCCGCTGGTGTTCATGAGTGGCATCGTTGGACGCAACTTCCGCGAGTTCGCCCTCACCGTCATCTTTGCCATCGTCGCCTCACTGGCCCTTGCCCGCACGCTGACGCTAATGATGTGCTCACGTATTCTCCGGAACAAAACCGGAACGAAAAATCGCCTCGAACGCGCCATGGACGCCGTCATCGAAGCCATCACGCACCGCTACGGCGTCCTGCTGACATGGACATTGCACCACAAGTTCCTCGCCGCCGCCGTCTGGCTCCTCTGCATCGCCGGAACACTGGGTTTGTTTGAAATCCTCCCGAAAGGTTTCCTGCCGGCCGGCGACAGCAGCATGGTCATGGGCGTCATGATGAAACCACAAGGCTCATCTACTGAACAGATGCGCGCCTACCAAACCAAGATCACCAACCTCCTCATGCAAGACACTGACGTCGAGCAGCTCCTCTCCCTCAGCGGCACGTCGCCCGGTCCCGACCAGAGCACAGGTTTCTTCTACGTTCGCCTTAAGCCCGTCCACGAGCGGAAGAACCGCCAACCGATTGACCGCGTCATCGCCCGTTTACAGCCGGAGCTTTTGAAGTTTCCCGATGGTTTCGTGTTCATGATGCCGATGCCCGTTCTCAAACTCAGCGCCGGCGGCGAAGAAACTGCCGCCGGCAGCAAATACTCCTACACGCTTCGCGGCGATGACCGGGACAAACTTTACGCTGTCGCCGACAAATTGCTCCTCCGCCTCCAAGGCATGACCCACGTCTTCAACAGTGTTCAGAGTAGTGTGAAAATCAACATGCCCCAGCTCAACATCAGCATCCTCCGCAACCGAGCCGCCACGCTCGGCATCACGCCGTTGGAAATCGAACAGGCCCTCGCCCTCGCCTTCGCCCAAGGCCGCACCACCACGTTCACCACTGACAATGACCAGTACGACGTGATGGTCGAACTGGCGAAGGACCACCAACGCGCCCCCGACGATATCTCACTCCTCTACGTCCGCTCCTCCAAAACCGGCGAACTGATTCCACTCACGACTGTCGCCGAAGTGCGGCAGACAGTTGGCCCGTCCAACGTCCCGCACTCCGAGCAACTCGATGCCGCCACCATCTCTTTCAACGTCAACCCCGACATCCCCCTTGGCGACGCCGTCAAGCTCCTCAACCAAGCTGCCGCCGAGATAGTGCCGCCGGAAATAATGGGATCGCTGCGTGGCGAAGCACAGGAGTTCGAGCGCTCGATGAAAAGCCTCGGCGTCCTCATGATCGCCGCTGTGTTCCTGATGTACGTAATCCTCGGCATCCTCTACGAAAGCTACGTCCACCCGTTCACTGTGCTCACTACGTTACCCGTCGCTGCTTTTGGCGGCCTTGCCACGTTGCTCATCTTCCGCTCTGAACTCAACCTCTACGCCTACATCGGCATCTTCACCCTGCTCGGCATCATCGCCAAGAACGGCATCATGATGGTGGACTTCACCGAACAACAAATGCACGCCGGCAAATCCAGTTTCGAAGCCATCCACCAAGCCTGCCTCATCCGGTTCCGCCCCATTCTCATGACCGGCCTCGCCGCCATCGCTGGCGCAATTCCGATTGCCGTCGGTTACGGCGCTGACGGCACTTCCCGTATCCCACTCGGCCTCGTCATCGTCGGCGGCCTCGCCTTTGCACAGGTTATCACCCTTTTCGTCACCCCCGGCATCTTCCTCTACATGGATGCCCTTCAAAAGAAGCTTGCCCCGGCACCGGAAGCATCCGAAATTCCCGCCTCCGATGTCAGTTCGCATTGATCTGAAGAACAAGAAAGTCACGCTCGGCGTCGGCGACCTGCTCGCGGAGGCGCTGGCCACGGCGGGACGTGTCGGTGGTGTCAGCGCGTTTGTGCGGATGGCGCTCGGCCGCGAAGCGCACACCGATCACCAGCGCGCGCAAGCTCAACATGCCGGTTACGCCAGCGAAATCGCCGTGCGCCACAAGACTGAGGTGGATGGTTTCACCGTGACACTACAGGGCCGGATTGACGGCGTGTTCCGAGGAGAACCGACGGTCGTCGAGGAGATCAAGTCCGTCGTGCTTGCTCCCCTCATTTTTGCATCGTTGTCGCCGGAGACGCACCCCGAGCACGTCGAGCAACTGCGGCTGTACTGCTATCTTGTCGAACGCTCGTCTGTTGTAGGCCGCGTGACCTCACGCGGCGAAACCGGGAACAGCGCCGCGTCGGGTGACGCGGCCTACACCCCGAAGATCGTGGGTCGCCTTATCTTCTTTAACGTCGCCGATGGCTCGCGAAAAGATTTCGAGTTCACCGGGCCGTTTGACGATTGCGAGCAGTTGATCGCCGAGCGGGTCCGCGTCCTCATCGCCCGCGCCATCGAGGAGGAACGTCAACACGCGGCACGCCGCTCGCTTGCGGGCGGACTGGTGTTTCCGCACGCAAAGCCGCGACGCCATCAGGACGAAATGATCTCCGCCGTCGAGCACGCGCTGGCGTCGGGCCGGCATCTGCTCGTCAACGCGCCTTCGGGAATCGGCAAGACGGCAGGCGCGCTTTATCCGGTCGTGAAGGACGCGTTGGCGCACGACCGTCGCGTGTTTTTCGTGACAGCGAAGAACACGCAGCAGGCCATCGCGATGGCGACGTTGAAGCCGATGGGCGTCACCGCCGTCCAGATCCACGCGCGCGAGAAGATGTGCGTCAACCAAGTCTATGCCTGTCGGGAGGAGTTTTGCCCGTTCCTGCAGAACATGACGCTGAAGATGCAGCAAACCGGCGTGCTGGAACGGTTGCTCGGCAAACGGCTCGTGACGCCGCAGATGGCGATGGACGCCGGACGCGGCCTGAGCGTCTGTCCGTTCGAGCTGGCGTTGACGCTGGCATTGATGACCGACGTGATCGTGTGCGACTACAACTACGTCTTCGATCCGCAAGTCTATCTGCGACGGTTCTTTCTCGATGCCGATTACTCCGACGCGGTGCTGGTGATTGACGAGGCGCACAATCTCCTTCAGCGCGCGATGGATTATTATGCTCCGGTTTTGTTCCGGCGACAGGTGCACGAGGTCGGGAAGAACCTCCGCCACGTTGATCCGCCGCTGGCAAAGGACATTCGCAAATTCCTCAGCGCGATTGACGACGTGTTCGAATCGTTGGCCCGACAGCGCGGCGATGAATACAGCCAGTTACCGGACACCGGCGGTGCGGAGAAGCTTGTCATTAACGCGCCGCGGGCGCACTTCGAGGACTTGAAGGCAACGTTCAACAAGCTGGCCATCCGTTACCAGCTCGACAAGGCAACCAGCGGGCGCGCGATTCCTGACGACCCCGTCGAGGAGTTCTTCTCCGAGTTCAGCCGGTACTGCGCGGTGCTGGCGATGGACGGCGAGGAGTTCTCGCACGTGTTCGACGCGTCGCCGAATCAGGCGCTGGAAATTGTGTGCAAAGACCCGTCGCGCTTGCTGGCGGAACGGCTCGACGGGTTCCACAGTGTCATCGCGATGTCGGCGACGCTGGCGCCGATGGACTTTTATCGCCAGATGCTCGGCTTCGACTCGGAGCGGACGGACATGTTGAGCCTGCCGTCGCCGTTCCCGAAGGAGAACCGGCGGATCGTCGTCGTGCCAAACGTGCTGACGACGTACCGGGCGCGCGCGGCGAATTACGGAAAGATCGCCGACATCATCGCGGCGACGGCGCAGGCGCGGCGTGGCAACTACATGGCGTTGTTCCCGAGCTATGAGTTCCTGAAAGCGGTGGCAGAGCGATTGACGCCGGGGGACTGGGATTTGCTGGTTCAGGAACCGCGGATGAATGAGGTGCAGCGAGCGGCGTTGCTGGAGTCGTTGCAGGAGACGGATCCGCCGAAGTTGGTGCTGGCGGTGCAAGGGGGCCTGTTCGCCGAGGGCGTGGACTTCGCGGGCGAACTGTTGATCGGCGTCATCGTCGTCAGTCCGGCGTTGCCACAAGTCAGTTTTGAGCGCGAGTTGATGCGGCGCTACTACGACCAGAAATACGGCAAAGGTTTCGAGTTCGCCTACCTCTATCCCGGCATGAACCGTGTGATTCAATCCGTCGGACGGTTGATTCGGACGGAAACGGATCGCGGCGTGGCGGTGTTGGTCTGTCAACGCTTCAAGCAGACGCAATACACGACGCTGTTCCCGCCGGACTGGGCCGAGACGCTTGTGGAGGCGCGCGGCACGGAAGGATTGAACACGGAATTGCAGCGATTCTGGCGCTGATGCATCGGATAACGATGCATCATGTTGTGTTCCGGCCATCTGCTAGTTGACAAGTTTCGTGCCTACGCAGAGAGGACACGGTGGATGCGGTTCTTTTGGTCCCCAATCTTTACGATCCTCCTCAATGTGTTCGTTGTTTCGATGAATTGTTGTAGGGCAAGCGCCCCGCTTGCCATGCCGATAACAACGGCAGGCGGAGCGCCTGCCCTACAAATCATCATAAAGATGCGGGGGCGGCTCTTTGTCTGTTCGCTTGACCTGTCGAGGATGGTTTGATCTACTGCCGACGAGGCAAACAATGACAAGACATCGCAGCAACGGTCAATTGGTCTGTCAACATTTGGAGCGCATTTCGCGCCGGGCTTTGGAAGACTACCAAGAGGTGATTCGTAAGTTTGTCCGTGGCCGTCACGGTGTGTACGCTCTCTACCGGAAGGAGCGACTCTACTATGTGGGGTTGGCGTCGAATCTCCGTTCTCGATTGAAGCATCATCTCCGCGACCGTCATGCCCAAACATGGGACCGGTTCAGCGTGTACTTGACGATTGGCGATCAACATTTACGGGAACTGGAGGCGCTTTTGTTGCGAATCACCCGCCCGCCCGGCAACCGCGTGGCCGGGAAGTTCACCCGTTCCGAAGACCTGCGCCGAATTCTCCGGCGCCGCGTCCGCCAAGCGCAACAGTCGGAATTGGAAGCGTTGCTCTGCGGCGACACAGAGAAGAAGCCGCCGTCTCATCAACACGCCGGACGCGTGACTTCGGGCAGAATGCCGGTGTTGGCGACATACATAACTTGCGGGCTAAAGTTACGGTTTCGCTACAAGGGGACTCTTTACACTGCCCGCGTACGACCGGATGGCCGAATCCGGTACGGAGGCAAACCGTTCAACTCGCCGTCATTGGCCGCGTCAGCAATTACTCGCCGGCCAATGAACGGTTGGACTACTTGGTCGTACGAACGCGCACCCGGTGACTGGGTACTGTTGGATCAATTGCGGAAGTAGGCGGATTTACTCGTCAACAGCGGATTCTGCTCCACGAATACTGCTGATTTGTTTGCTCGACCAAGGTGCGAATTCGTGGCAAACTGTTGGCCATGAAAGTGCAAATCCCAGACCATTTGAAGGCTGACCTGCCGCAGACTCTTTTCGGCAAAATCCTCGCCGCGACGCCGGTGGTGATGGCGGTGGTGGCGACGATGCTGGCAGGGTTGGCGTCGAGCGAGATGACGCGCGCCCAATACGCCCGTGCGCTCGCGGCGCAGCAGCAGTCGAAAGCGGGCGACCAGTGGAGTTTCTTCCAAGCGAAACGCCTTCGCAGCTCGCTTCAGCGGAACTCGATTGACCTGTTGCAGGCGACGACGGAGCTTCAACCGCTTGATGCGGCGACATTCAAGGACGTGACCGGCAGTGAACAGCAGGCCGCGAGTTATTTGGTCAAAGGCGAAGTGCCGGCCGTGCCGACCGGCGGGGCGTTGGACTCCAAGATCAAGGCGGCCATCGAGGCCGTTGAGAGGCTTCAACCGGAGACGGAAGTGTCGTCGCTGCTGGCGAAAGTGACCGACAAGATGCTCGACGAGGCATTGTTCGCCGCGCGCGACAGGGTGCAGGCATTCGACGCGGCCACGCGGCCGATCAATCAGGCGGTGGACGCGCTCGACAAGAAGTTCGGGCGGAAGAACACGAGTTTCGTCGTGGCCCGGCTCGCCTACACGGCACAGCGTTACGAGATCGAGGCGCGTCTGAACCAAGCCATCGCGAACTTGTACGAACTCCAAGTCCGCAAGAGCAACATCCTCGCGAGCCGCCATCACGCGCGGAGCCAGCGGTTCTTCTTTGGAATGCTCGCCGCGCAGGCGGGCGTCATCATCTCCACCTTCGCGATGGCCGCACAGAAGCGGAACCTGCTCTGGGCGTTGGCGGCGGCGGCGGGGTTGTTGGCGGTGGCTTTCGCGGTGTATGTGTATCTGTGCATCTGAGCCAGCGCGAACTTTACAAGACTTCCTTTTCGCCTATAATGCCGCCAAGGAGATCATGATCGAGCCGCAGGAAAATCATCAGGACGATAC
>CAZNOK010000060.1:0-23828 GCA_964574605.1 uncultured Verrucomicrobiota bacterium | reverse complement strand
GCCGGGGATGTCGTAGTGGATGACGAACCGGAGATCAGCGCGGTCAATGCCCATGCCGAAGGCGTTGGTCGCAATGGCCACGTCGGACTTGCCTTCCATGAACCTGTCCTGCGCCTTCTTGCGTTGTTCGTCGGTGAGGCCGGCGTGGTAGATGACGCATTTGAACGGCAACGCCGCCGCCACCCTCTCGACGTTCTTGCGGGTGGCGCAATAGACGATGCCGGTTTTGAGTTGTTGGATGTGCTCGGTGATGCGGGCGAGTTTGTCGGCTTTGCCGGCGACGTTGGCGACGGCGAGCGTGAGATTGTGACGGGCGAATCCGCTGACGAACACGCGCGGCTCGCCGCGCCCGAACTTGCCAAGGGCGAGTTGCTCGATGATGTCGGCGCGGACTTCGGGCGTGGCAGTGGCAGTGAGCGCGGCGACCTGCGGCTGGCCGAGGTCTTTGAGCGCCCATTTCAGGCGAAGATAGTCGGGACGGAAATCGTGTCCCCATTGCGAGATGCAGTGCGCCTCGTCCACGGCGAACAACGCGATGGTCAGCGGCGCGAGCGCGGCGACGAAACGCTCGCTCTTGAAACGCTCGGGCGCGATATAGACGAGACGGTATTTGCCGCGCTTCATGTCGGCGATGCGTTCGTCCATCTCGGACTGGCCGAGCGAGGAGTTGATGAAGGTGGCGGGAACGCCTTTTTCGACGAGGCCGTCCACTTGGTCTTTCATCAACGCGATGAGCGGCGAGACGACAACCGTGATGCCCTCAAGCGCAAGCGCGGGCAACTGGTAGCAGAGCGATTTGCCGCCGCCGGTTGGCATGATGACGACGGCGTCGTCGCCGTCGAAGATGGCGCGGATGACGCGCTCCTGGCCTTCGAGGAACTCGCGGAAGCCGAAGTGTTGTTCCAGCAGGCGGCGCGGTTCGACGGCGGGCATGGCGAGGCTAATTCCCCGGGGTCGGCTGTTCTGTCATCCAACGTTCGAGCGCGTCCTCGTCGTAGCCGGCGTCGCGGTTCGCTTGGCGGACATTCTGGTTCTCAAGCGCCAGATCGTCCACGGCAACCCCTTGTGCCACTCTCACCGCCCGCCGGATTTCACGGGCGACGAAAACATCGAAGAGAACAGCCGTCATTGGAAGACAAGGTGGAACAACGATGGTGAAGATGCCGCCATCAGGTTGGTAGAAACTCCATATCTTGGGATCCTTGATGTCCGGAGCGAGCGTTTCCACGAACTTCACCCAAGCTTGGGGTTTTCGCCGTTTCTCCCACTTGCCCCAAAACTCGAGCACGACCTTTTTCTCAGCGGGTTGGAGCCGCAGCCACGCCGATGCGAATGCGGCAACGAATCGCTTTTCAAACTCCGGCCAGCGCGCGGCGCCGTGCACGAGCAACAGATCAAAATCTTCCCTGACTCCCGGTGGTAGTTTCAGCTTTTTCATCGGCTGGGAATCTAACTCAGAGAAGACTCGGTGTCAGCAATGGATGTTTCGCTCTGCTCGGTATCTTTACTGACCAAGCTCGAATGGGTATGATGTGGTAGTGAACGTCCCGTTCCATGTCGTGATGTTCGGGGATTGGTCGCCGGATTTTCTGGTGTTTGCCCGGCGCTGCTGGCGGTTGGGGGTGCCGGTGCATTGGATGGATATCGCGGCGCAACCGCCCGACTCTCGCGGGTATTCGCGTTGTCTGGCTGGGGCCGGCTTCCTGTCTCGGAAACAGGTGGGCACAGCCGAAGGCATCTTGGCAATCAAGCGATTCGTTGAGAGTGTTGGAGGTGGGGCGTTGCTGGGTCACGGTGACCGTCATCTTCTGTGGTTGGCAGCCAACCGCGACCAACTCGCCCCTGTTTGCCGACTTCTGTCCCCGTCGCTTCCTGCCCTGCAACTGGCCACTTCCAAACGCCTCCAATTCAATTTGGCCACCCGGATCGGTATGAAGGTCCTGCCAACTTGGTGGTTGGAGAAGGACGCAGATATGGAGCAGATTCCGGAAATCGCTTTCCCTCTGGTGATACGCCCGGACCGTGAGTCGGACATCAAACCTTATCGAAAAACCATCTTGGTTCAATCAAGAGCGGACTTGCGCGCCTTTCTCCAAGGGACTGTTCTGCAAGCGGCGGTCATCGCCCAGCCTTTCTTGAATCTGCCGAACCTGCTGGTCCACGGGGTAAGGTCCGAGCAGGGAGAACTGCTGGCGATGGAAACGTTCCTCGTGCCGAGAAAATTCCAGTCCGTCTCCCTGACAGTGCAGAACATGTCATTGACCAGCAACAAACTGAAGACCTTGTGCGCACAATTTGTGGACGCCGCCGATATCACCGGGCCGTTTCATTTTGAGTTCCTCTATTCCCGCGACAACGAGGAGGCCACGTTCCTGGAGATCAATGCCCGCCTTGGCGGAACGACTGACAAAGTGTTCCGTCTCGGCTTCGACGAGCCGGGCTTGACCCTGGTTGCGTATGGGCTTGTCGCGCCTTCTCCAACCACACACTTGCGGCGCACACCGCGCGTTGCTGTGAACAAACGCATGTTGATCAAACATGCCGGACGCGCGCTGCGAGGCAAGTTAAGCGCCCTTGATCATCCTCCGGTTAGCAGATGGATGCATGTTTGGCTTTCGGCTCGTGACTTCGTCTGCGGAAAAGATTCCGTCTTTGACTTTCGCGACCTGCCCGGCAGCTTCCGTTTCTACCTTCACGGGACACGGCGATAAATACTGCTTCCATCGAAATCCGCCTTCTGGTATCGTATTGCCCATGGACACGAAGAAACAATATGTTGAGCCAACGCTGGAGAAACGACAAGACCTGATTGAAGTCACTGAGGTCTCGATTCCGGTTTCTCAACAACCTGGTTAGACAGCAGCTTCGGACGCCAAAGTCAGGATTTTGGAAGCCGGTCGGGACGGCTCGTATTAGTTGTTGATGCGGATTTGTATGCGCATCCAGGTGGAGTTCCAATGCCAAGTGTTGTGCCAAGGAGAAATGCCATGCGATGTCCATCCATGTGTTTGGTCGTGTTGTTGCTGGGGGCGCTCTTGCAGACATCGGCGTGCCCGGCCGAGCCATCGCGCGTGTTTCGCGTGGGCGCCAGCCAAGTCAACATCACCCCTGAGAAGTTACCCGTTTCAATGCTGGGGAGTTTTACGGATCGCCCCGCCACCTCGGTTCATGATCCGTTGTATGCCCGCACTCTGGCGCTGGATGACGGAGGATTTCGCGTGGCAATCACCGTGTGCGACATCTGCGTGATCCCGCGCGAGCTGTTCGACGAAGCCAAACGGCGCGCCGCGAAGGCCACGGGGATTCCTCCTCAACAGATGTTGATGGCGGCCACCCACACCCACACGGCCCCGGCCGTGGTCGATCTGCTTGACGCGATACCGGTCGATCCCGAATACACCAGGTTGCTGGTGGCCAAGATGGCTGAGAGCATCGAAAAGGCTGCTGGCCAGATGGCTCCGGCCAAGATAGGCTGGGGTTTCGGCAGTCTCCCCGAGGAAGTTGGCAACCGGCGTTGGCTGAAGAAGGAAGGAACGATTCCACCCAACCCCTTCGGCGAAACGAGCGATCGGGTTCAGATGAATCCCAGTGCAGGCAGCCCGGACCTCGTCCACCCGGCTGGCCCCACCGACCCCGACGTGTCGCTGCTGTCGGTCATCGAGCCGGGCGGTCGTGCTCGGGTGCTCTTGGCCAATTACTCGCTGCACTACGTAGGTGGTATTCCCGCTGGTATGCTCTCGGCTGATTACTTCGGCGAATTCTGCGAACAAATCCGGCAGCGACTGGCGCCCGACGCCAAGCCGGGCGAGTTCCTCGGCATCCTCAGCAACGGCACCAGTGGCGACATCAACAACATTAACTTCCTCAAGCCGCGCCCCAAGGCCGAGCCGTTTCAACGAATCCGCGAGGTGGCCAGCCGTGTGGCCGACGTGGCGACCCAAGCCCAACGCCACGTCAAGCATCAGGCATGGGTGCCTCTGGGCATGGTTGAGCGGGAAATCGAACTCGGCGTGCGCAAGCCCAACGCCGAACAGCTTCAGCGTGCCCGGGAACTGTTGACCGATCCCAAGAAGCCCCGCGATCCGCGACCCGAATACTACGCCAAATCCAGCCTGCGATTGAGCCAGTGGCCGGATACGGTGAAAGTCAAACTCCAAGCCCTGCGGCTCGGTGACTTGGCCATCGTGACAATGCCCTGCGAAGTGTTTGCCGAGATTGGGTTGGAGATCAAGCGTCGGTCGCCTCTGCGCCCGGTGTTTGTGATGCAACTGGCCAATGGCTACAACGGTTATCTGCCCACGCCACAACAACACGCGCTGGGGGGCTACGAAACGTGGCGCGCGCCCAGCAGCTACTTGGAAGTCACCGCGTCGCGCAAGATGACCGAGACGCTGTTGGAGATGCTGGCCGAATTGGCGCGCCCGCATTAGTGGTATCTGGCGTGGGAGCGCCCTTCCGGGCACGACCGGGCTGGCAGATCGCGGCCAGAAGGCCGCTCCCACACTGGATTTTGTTAGGCGCTGTTGGTCGTGTCTGCCATGTTGCGGGAGTTGGTGAAGGATGGGGTGGATAACGGGATTTGAACCCGCGACAGCCAGATCCACAATCTGGAGCTCTACCAGGCTGAGCTATATCCACCACCCAAAAGCGCGGCGACTTTAGCATTGCATCGGAGGTGGGTCAAGCTATCCTGCCCGCCATGAAGAAACTGCTTTGCGCCACCTTGTTGATCGTCGTCGCCGCCGCATCGGTCTCCGCCCAAGTGGACGTCGAACACCGCCGCGTCTTGAGCCTCCAATCCAGTTTCGCGGTCGGTCCCAGCCAGGAACGGCTCGGCGGCTTCGGCTACTTCTGGTTCAACGAAAACAATTTCCCCTGCACCAACACCGCCCTGCGCGTCATCTTCGCCGGCATCTACGGCGACGCGGAACTGAGTTGGTTCCTGTCGTGCAGCACCAACACCGCGCTCGGTGTCGGCCTCGGCGGCGGCGCCTACGTCAACAGCATTTACCCTTACGCCGACGGACAGCGCCTCTACGCGGAGGAGTTCGATGGCGACACGGCCAACGCCCGCGTCTTCGTCAACCAAACCATTCCCAATCCCACCCCCCTCCCCCCCAACGTCCGCCTCAGCTACTCGCCCACGTTCCAGTGGTTCCACGCCACCGAGAACACCCGCGATTTCGATCGTCCCCGAGACTTCTTCACGCACACTTTCCTTGGCGAAATCCGTTTCGGTGGCATCGAACCCGGTCTCACGAAGACTCGCGGCCTCGAACTCTACCTCTCCGCCGAAACCAGCCACCGCGCCGGCTTCGACGCCTTCGGCCCGACCGCTGCGCATTACCCCCTCCATCGTGATTACCAGCGTCTCTTCGGTTCTCTCGGCGGCAAATTGCCCGCCGGCCCCGTGACCATCTCCGCCCGCTTCGCCGGCGGTTCCACCCACAACGTGGATGTCCTCAACGCCTACAAAATCGGCGGCAACCTCACCGGCCCCGACGACTACGCGGTCGCGCTCCACGGCTACTACACCCGCGAACTCTTCGCCGAGAGCTTCTACATCGGCAACCTCGACATCGGCATCCCGCTCCTCTCCAACCGCAAACTCATCGCCCACCTCTACTGCGACGACGCCATGACCAAGACTCTCGACCCGCGCACCGGCGCCGTCAACGACTGGCATAACTACCTCGGCGTCGGCGCCGGGCTTGGCTTCACCGCGTTCTGGGACACGCACATTCTTGTCACCTACGGCTACGGCGTCAACGCCGTCCGCTACGACCACCACGGCGGCCACGAGATCGGCGTCGCGCTGGAGAAACGTTTCTAGCGGCGCCGAAGACGCAGTGTCCCACGCCATTCTGCTCGAAGCTAATTGCACTCGACAGGTCGGGTGCCTCCGTTTATAAGGCACCCAGAACGGAGGTTGTGATGAACTCTCGTAAAGCAGTCGCAACGTGTTTTGTGTCTCTTGTGCTGGCAGCAGCGGCCCATGCCCAAGTGCCACAGATGATCAATTATCAGGGACGTGTCACCATCGGCGGCACCAACTACGACGGCACCGGCCAGTTCAAGTTCGCGTTGGTGGACGACACCGGCGCTGCCACATTTTGGAGCACAGGTTCCACTCCCCTTGAGATTCCCGTGAGCAAGGGGGCGTATGCGGTGCTCTTGGGTGACGCGGGCATGTCTCCCATACCCGCCACTGTCTTCACAAACGCCGATGTGCGACTGCGCGTATGGTTTGGTTCGGCCACCAACAACATCCAGCAACTCAGCCCCGACCAACGCATCGCCTCCGTCGGCTATGCGATGATGGCGGACAACGTGCCCGATGGCGCCATCACCACGAACAAGCTCGCCCCCGGTCTGGCCACCCCGGCGAACACGGCCAACACGGTCGTCATGAGAGATGCATCGGGGAATGTCGCGGTCCAGAGTATCTCAGCACAGAGTGTCGGCTTGCCGGGTAGTGTGTCATTGACCGTCCAGCACATCACGGATCCCGAGAGTAACGTTCATTCAAACACTTTGGTGTTTGCCACCGGTGAGGGAACAAAAATGATATTGGATCAAAGCGGCATGCTTGTTCTTTTTGGGAAATTGGTTTCGGAAGGCAGCATTGATTGCAATGGCGCTTTCTGGGCCACCTCGATTTCCACCACCGGTTCAATCAACACAACCACCAACATCTGGGCGGCCGGGGAAATTTCGTCAGGCACCAAGGTGTCGAGTTGGGGTGATATCCACGCCGGGGGAAACCTCTCGGCGGGTGGTAATGTTTCCGCACATGGGGATATCATGTGCGAAGGCACGAAGTATTTCATTCAACCACATCCGTCCGACCTGTCGAAAGAGATCGCATACGTTTGCTTGGAGGGGCCGGAAGCCGGGACCTACGTTCGCGGGTCGGCGGAGTTGGTCAACGGCGAAGCGATCGTCAGACTGCCGGATCACTTTGGCATGGTCACCTCCACGAACGCATTGACGGTGCAGTTGACCCCGCGAGGAGCGTGGCTGCAACTGTATGCAACCGACGCCACCGTTGCCGGGATCACGGTGCGCGAAGCATCGGGGCGCAACGGCAAGTTTGATTACCTCGTTCAAGGCGTTCGTCTCGGATACGAGAACTCCTCGGTCATCCGCGAACGTCGCAAGTAAGGAGGACAAGATTGATGAACTCATCTCATCATGGTTTGTCATGGTTCTTGTGGCTTCTGTTCCTCACCCTGCCGGGCTTGGCTGTCCAAATGACCGGCTCCTTTGACAGCGGCGGCGGAGTTTCCACCTCCGAAAATTTCCGGGTGGCAGCCAGCCTCGGTCCGGTGGGAGGGAATTCAAGCAACGGTTCGGTCAGCAACAACGGAGGCGGCCCCGTGACACAGCCATCGGTGAAAACCCTCACCGTCACCGCGTCGCCGGCTTCCGTCAGCGAATGCAGCACCAGCCAACTCAGCGGCGTGGCCACGATGGATGATGCAACGGTTGCGATGCTGACGGGCGCCGACCTGAACTGGGATGCTCCCTCATCCCCCATCGTTTCTATCAACAGCAACGGCATGGCGACGGTTGCAGCGGTCTATCAAAATACCGCCGGGAACTTCAGCGGATGGTATCTTGGCGCGGTTGGTTCCAATTCCCTTCTGGTGCAAGATACGCTGCCCGACAACTACGGCATCTACGACAGCGATGGCATTGCCGATTCATGGCAAATCCAGTTCTTCGGCCTCGACAACCCCAACGCCGCGCCTTCCGTGGATGTCACCGGCACCGGCCAGAACAACCTGTTCAAGTATGTCGCCGGCCTTGACCCGACCAATGCAGCTTCCGTGTTTCGGCTGCGGGTCGAGAGCGTTGTTGGACAGTCGAATCAGAAACGATTGATCTTCACTCCGCGCTGGGACGAACGGACCTACACGCCCATGTTCCGCACGAATCTCGTCAGCGGCACATGGATCACGTTGACCGACACCAACGTCACAGACAACGGCACCGAGCGCACTCTGATTGACACCAACGCCACCGGCAACACCCGTTTCTACCGCATCCAAATCAATTCCCCATAACCGAAAACTTCGCGTTGCCACGGTGCGTGGTCACGCTATACTCCGAGCGTGAATCGCATCCGGCTCCTATCCGAGCACGTCGCCAACCAGATCGCCGCCGGCGAAGTGGTCGAGCGACCCGCCTCGGTCGTCAAGGAACTCGTCGAAAACTCTCTCGACGCCGAAGCGCATCGCATCACCGTCACCGTCAAGAACGGCGGACGCACCGCCATCGTCGTCACCGACGACGGCTACGGCATGAGCCGCGACGACGCGTTGCTCGCGCTCGAACGCCACGCCACCAGCAAAATCACCAAAGCTGAAGACCTTCACGAAATCACCACGCTCGGCTTTCGCGGCGAAGCGATTCCCAGCATTGCCGCCGTCTCCCGCTTCACGCTCACGACGCGCGAACGCGGCACGCTTGCCGGAACACAAATCGAAATCGCCGGTGGCAGAATTGTCAGCGTCAAAGACACCGGTGCCGCCGAAGGCACCATCGTTGAAGTTCGAAATCTGTTCTTCAACCTGCCGGCGCGACGGAAATTCCTCCGTTCCCCGCCGACCGAGACGGCGCACATCGAACACATCGTCACGCTCTGCGCGCTGGCTCATGTTCCGGTTTTGTTCCGGCTGACCGTGGATGACCGGGAAATCTTCAATCTCGCGCCCGCGCCCGACCTTTTGACGCGCCTGCGCGAGCTGTACGGCAAACAACTCGCCGAACAGGTGATCCCTGTAGGGGCGCACTGCGTGCGCCCCGCCGTTCCGGCCGACGCACACGGGGGCGCACGCAGTGCGCCCCTACAAGACATTCGCGTCACCGGCTACATCGGCAAACCCGGTGTGAGCCGCGCCGACCGTAGCCAGCAACACACCTTCGTCAACGGACGCCCCGTCGAGAGTAAAGGAATCAACTACGCGCTGCGCGAAGGCTACCACACCGCGTTGATGCGCGGACAATTCCCCGTCACGTTTCTGTTCGTCGAAGTTGATCCGGCGTCGGTGGACGTGAACATCCACCCAACGAAACGCGAAGTCCGTTTCCGCGATGAGTTCGCTGTCCGCCAAGCCGTGATTGATGCCGTCCGCGCCGCGCTCGAACCAAAAGGCGCGATGGCGAAGCCGCTGCCGGTCTCCGCCGCTACCGCCGTCGAACTGAATGTGGGAGCGGCCTCAGTGCCGCGACCGGCGGACGACTCGGCGAGTCGTCCCTACCAACAGACGTTGCCCGCCGCCGAAGTCCAGACCGAGGAAGGCACGTGGCGAATCATCGGCGTGCTCAGCGACTTATACGTGCTCGTCCAGTCGCCGGAAGGTTTGGTGTTGATGGACCAGCACGCGGCACACGAGCGCGTGCTCTTCGAGAAGATGCTCAAGGAACTCGCCGCCGGCAATGCGCCCTCGCAGAAGCTGCTCTTGCCACAAACGCTCGAACTCGATGCGCGCGATGCCGCATTTCTCCGCGCCAACCTCGCGACGCTCCACAAGCTCGGCGTCGGCATCAGCGAGTTCGGCGACAAGACGTTCCTCATTGATGCCGTCCCGCCGTATTTCGAGATGTCGAACCTGCTCCAGACGTTCCGCGATATCGTGGACGAACTCCACCAAACCGGCGAACAGATTCACGCCCGGCGTCTCGGCGAGGACAAAATCGCGACGACCGTTTGTCGGCACGCGGTCAAGGCGCGCGATCCGTTGCGCGGCGAGGAACTGCGCGCATTGCTCCAGCAGCTTCACCGTTGCGATCTGCCCTACACCTGTCCGCACGGTCGTCCCACAATGATCCAGTTCAGCTACGCCGAACTGGAGAAGAAGTTCGGGAGGAAAGTGTGAGCGATTGTCCTCGTTGCGCGAAGCCGCTGGAGCCGGCGCAAGTGGACAACTACACTGTTCGTCATTGCTCCGCTTGTTCGGGAGTTCTCGCCGCACACCGTGACATAGCCGAAATCCTCGATGGCAGTTGGCGCTGTATCCCGTCAGCGGTTGCCGAGTCCACGCCATTCCTGAAGCCCGAAAGAACAGCCGAGGCGACGTTGCGTTGTCCCGATTGTCTCCAGCCGATGGAGAAATACGGCTACATGAGTTTGGCGGCGATCAGCATTGACCGTTGTGATCGTTGTGCACTTCTCTGGCTCGACGCCAGCGAACTCCAAAACATGCTTCTGGCGCTTGCCAAATCCAACTACCGAACTGAAAAAAGGCTGCGCGATAAACGGAATGAGTTCAGTCCACTGAGCGCCGGTCTGGTTGGCGCCATCCCGGGCAACATGGCTCCTCTTACTGACGTTATTCTCCGTTACCATACCCAGAAGATGGCAGACGATGCAAAACAGGTTGCCCTGGCAGTGCTCCTTCGGATCCTGCTCCGGCTTTGACTGACAGCCCGCTTTGCTTCGCCTGCGCCAACGTTGCCGGAACAAAACCGGAACACAATACAGTGCGCGGGGAATGATACATCGGATAACGATGCATCATCGCATGGTGACACCATCGTTGCCGGCTTGCCCGTCGTGGGTGGGAAGGAAACTGCTCGCGCGACTGAGGGCCGATACCTCGTACTACGAGGTATCATCCGTCCGCGGCCAAGGGATGAACGCCAACGACAAGAGACAAAAGGAATTGCGGACTTCGCGAAGTCCGCAATTCTTCTTTTTGGTGTGACCGCTCTTGTCACCGAACTGAGCACACGCTAGAATCAGTGTTTATGAACTTTCCCAAGTTCTGGGCAAAGGCCTCGAATGAGGCGCTGACTTGCTGGCGCTGGTCGAACGCCAGTCTCCACGAAGCACAACAGCTTGCCGATCAAGCTCTGCAACAACTCGCCGACCGCGTGCGCGTCTCCGGGTGGCCGACGCAGCGTTACGGCTATAGCGACCGACCGCTGCGCGAGCCGGTCTTGCAGGAACTCACCGACGCCGTCGTCACGCGCAACGCCTACGGCTGCCATGTGCTGAACACGACGCGGGCGTTGTTCGTGGACATTGACCTGCCGGAACCGAAACCTGCAAGCGGCGGTCTATTCAAGAAACTCTTCGGCAAACCGGAACGAGGAAACGAGCCGTCACCCGAAGCCGCTGCACTGGCACGGATCGAGACATGGACACGCAGCAAGCCGGGTTGGGGTTGGCGTATCTACCGAACGCGAGCGGGACTGCGATTACTGGCCACGCACGCGTTGTTTGAACCGGATGCAACGGAGACGGATGTCGTGTTTGAGGAGTTGGGCAGCGATCCGTTGTATCGCCGGCTTTGCCGGGCGCAGAAAAGTTTCCGCGCCCGCCTGACGCCGAAGCCGTGGCGGTGCGGGCTGCGTCCACCGGACGTACGCTGGCCTTGGACGGACGCGAAGGCGGAAGCGAAATTCGCCTCGTGGGAAAAGCGCTACCAAGACGCCAGCCGCAACAACGCAACCTGCGCGTTGGTGAAGGCGCTGGGCAACGCGCAAATCCATCCGTCCATCGCACCGTTGGTGACGCTGCACGACAACACCACGCGCGTCGGCGCGTCGTTGCCTCTCGCTTGAATCTCAGCCACTGCGGAACGAATCTGATCCGGTTCCCTGGCCGAGCTATTACGCGAGCAGCCGCTGGGCGTTGGCGCAGCGGACGGCGCGCAGTTGTTCTTCGTTCAATGGTGATTCTTTCAGTTTCAGTGAAGCCGACTCGAAATAAAACATCGGCGCATACGAACCAAACAGCACGCGCTCGGTGGGCGCTTGCGCGAGAAGTTTGCTGACGCCGCCCACGCCTTCGAGCATGGCAATTTCCACGCACACATCGCCGGTCTTGAGCAGATCGAGCGGCGGCACCTTGCAGTTGAGAAGTTCCAAACGGAGTCCCGGCGTTTTCTTCACGACATCGGCGAGCGGTTTCAGGCTGGGTGGCTCGACTTGCAACAGCGGATGCATCATCCGGCGATCTTCCATGATGAATGCCATCTGCACGAGCAACCCGCGTTTGGCCGCCAGCCGCAGCAGCTTCGCGAAGTCGGGATCCTCCAGCTTGTAACCGTGGTAGTTCGGATGCAGGCGGATGCCGGGCATCCGGTGTTGCTCCGCGCAGCGGCGCAAGTCGTCTTCCCAGTCCGGCAATTTCGGATTCACGGATCCAAACGGCACGAGCAGCCCGCCGCCGTGCCGGCGACATTCCTCCGCGAGCCGGGCATTCGCGGTGGCGATGTCGCGGTACAACAGGGCGTCGAAGCTGCCGGCCCACGCTTGCGTCACGCCGTTGGCGCGGAGTTTGGTGACGAGCTTGGCGGTCTCATCGCACGGCAGCCGGCGCAACGGCCAATGGGAAAGATAAACGTTGGTGTCTATCAAACCTTCCGCAGGTTTTGCGGCGGCAGCGTTGCGGAGCAACACCGCTCCTGCGGCGACCGCGGCGGTCTTAAGGAAGTCGCGACGCGATGGTTCAGGGTTCATACGTTGATTCCTTTCTCGCGCAAAATGGGTTTCAGAATCCGCTTTGTGTTTTCGGCGAGGACCAGTCGTTTCGCCGAATTGGGGATGTCCGCTCCAAGCACCTTTGCCAGTTGTGATGCGAAGCTCCGCCCGCCGGCGTCGCTGCCGTAGAGGACGCGTTCTGCGCCGAGTTCGCGCACGGCCATTTCGGTGTAACCCGACGTTGGATCGCCGCCGTCAATGTCAGCATAGACATTCGGGTGCGGCCGGATGGCGCGGATGCCGCGTTCCCAATCGCCGCCGGTGTGGGCGCAGATGATCGTCGCGCGCGGATGACGGGCCGCCAGTTCCGCCACATCCATCGGCGTGGATTCGCCGGGCAGGTTGCCGGTGATTTTCAACCACGTGTGCTGGAGCACGACGGCTTTCAGTTCCGTGGCGCGGGCGACGATCGGGTCGAGCGTCGGTTCGTTGCAGTGCTGGGCGACCCAGAGTTTCACGCCGACCATCGGGCCGTCTCGGACGCAGCGGTTGAGTTCGTCGAGACTGGCTTGCGTGTGTTTCGGGTTGAGATAGACGAAGCCGAATGTGCGGTCGGGACAGCGACGAACGGCGCGAAGCACTTCGTCGTTGTGTTGGCGGAGTTGGTCGGGGGTCGGGTCGTATTGTCTTCCAAATCCGAGAAACACACAGAGTTTCGCAATACCCATCCGATCGGCGTATTCGAGCAATCGCGGAAGACGTTCTTCCGGCGTGCTGCCGGGAACACCGGTCAGGTGCGTGTGGACGTCCCAAATCTCGAACGAGGTCACAGTTTGATTCCTTTTGCGCGCAGGATGGGTTGCAGGATTCGCTTCGTGTTTTCGGCGAGGATGAGTCGTTTCGCCGAATCGGGAATGTTCGCGCCAAGCACCTTTGCCAGTTGCGAGGAAAAGCTGCGCCCGCCGGCGTCGCTGCCGTAGAGAACGCGCTCCGCGCCTAATTCGCGCACGGCCATTTCAGTTATGCCTGCCGTCGGGTCGCCGCCATTGATGTCAGCATAGATGTTTGGGTACGGCCGGATCGCGCGGATGCCGCGTTCCCAGTCGCCGCCGGTGTGGATGCAGGAGAATGTGGCCTTCGGATGCCGCGCGGCGAGTTCGGCGAGGTCCATCGGCGTGGACTCGCCGGGCAAGTTGCCCGTGATCTTGAGCCAACAGTGTTGCGTCACGACGGTTTTCAGTTCCGTGGCGCGCTCGACGATCGGGTCGAGTCTTGCGTCGTTGCAGTGCAGCGCCACCCAGAGTTTGACGCCAACCATCGGGCCGTCGCGGACGCAACGATTGAGTTCGTCGAGGCTGGCTTGCGTGTGCTTCGGGTTGAGATAGACAAAGCCAAATGCGCGGTCGGGGAATCGTTTGACGGCGCGCATCACCTCGTCGTTGCTCTGCCGCATAAACTCCGGCGTCGGGTCATAATTCCATTTCATCCCCATCATGACACACAGCCGCGCGATGCCTACGCGGTCGGCATATTCCAGCAGACGCTCAAGCCTCTCTTCCGGCGTCGCGCCCGGCACGCCGGCGAGGTGAGTGTGCACATCCCAAATCTCAAACTTCATTTTCGGTCTCGTTCTACTCTGTCCCGATGAAAATGCAAGCCCGCGGCTGTCGTCACGCGCTGTTTCTGGCTCGCCACTCACGGAACAGCATCCACGCACCGCAGACCGACAACAAAAACCAGATGGTCGCGTGCGGACCGATCTTTCGTCCCTCGGGTCGCCACGGCAACGGGATGCTGAACCACGTGTCGTACCACCAATCCGGATAGATGGCCACTTTCGGCACCCACGGCAACAACCACGGGAAATGCCCGTGCGACACAAGATCGAAGCAGAGGTGCGAGAATACGCCGATGGCGAGACTGAACACCACGTTGCGATGCAAAGGTGCGATGCGCCGGACAAGTGCCCGTATCAACAGTCCCGCAGGAACACAGAGCAAAACCAGTCCCAAAAGCGAATGCCCGATGCCTTGGCCGAAACGCCCCCGAAAAATCCCGATGGCTCCGTCCACGATATCCGGCATCGCAGCGCCCACGCAGAGCGCGACCACATCAAAACGCCCCGGCCACCGACGCCACAATGGCGCAATCAAGCCTTGATGCGCTGGAAACGTCATCGGCATCGGCAGAACCTCAACTCAGCAACCGTCACCGCTGGACGCGGGCGCTGCCGCCGGCCATGAGTTTTTCGACTTCCTTGAGCGTGGCCATCGAAGTGTCGCCGGGCGTGGTCATCGCCAACGCGCCATGCGCGGCGCCGTAATCCACTGCCTTCTGCGGGTCTCCGGTTTTCATGAAACCATAAATCAACCCGCTGGCGAAACTGTCGCCGCCGCCGACGCGGTCGAGAATTTCGAGGCCGGGATATTTCCGGCTCTCGTAGAACTTGCCGTTGTGCCAGCAGATGGCGCTCCAGTCGTTGCGGGTCGCGGTGATGACGCCGCGCAACGTGGTGGCGACGACTTTGAAGTTCTTATACTCGGCCACCGCCATCGCGATCATCTTCTTGAACACGTCGGTCTCAATCTTTTTGAAGTCTGCCTCAAAACCGAGGCATGCCGAGAAGTCCTCTTCGTTACCGATCATCACGTCCACGTATTGAGCAATCTCGCGGTTCACTTCGCGTGCCTTGGCTTGGCCGCCGATGCTCTTCCAAAGGCTCGGACGATAGTTCAAGTCATAGCTGACGATTGTGCCGTGTTTGGAAGCCGCTTTGACGGCCTCGATGACAAGCGCCGCGGTCGTCTCGCTCAATGCCGCGAAGATGCCGCCGGTATGGAACCAGCGCACGCCGAGTTTGCCGAAGATTCTTTCCCAGTTGAAATCGCCGGGCTTGAGTTGGCTGGCGGCGGTGTTGCCGCGGTCGGAGACGCCGACCGCGCCACGCACACCAAAACCGCGCTCGGTGAAGTTCAATCCGTTGCGGACGGTCCGCCCGATACCGTCGTCGGGTCGCCAGAGGATGAAGTCGGTGGCGACGCCGCCCTGCAGGATGAAATCCTCGATGAGATGGCCGACTTCGTTGTCCACGAACGCCGTGCAGACGGCGGTCTTCAGTCCGAAACATTTCCGCAGGCCGCGAGCGACATTGTATTCGCCGCCGCCCTCCCATGCAGTGAACGAGCGGGCTGTGCGGATGCGCCCCTCGCCGGGATCGAGGCGCAACATGATTTCGCCAAGCGAGAGTTGGTCAAAGGTGTATTTGTCGCGGAGTTTCAGTGTCATGGCAGATTTCTAACCACGAAATACACGAAATACACGAAAAATTTTGCTGGTCCGTAGGGGCGCACTGCGTGCGCCCCCGCCGTGATGTGACTCAAAAAGGGCGCACGCAGTGCGCCCCTACAGCGTCAAGCTTATCTTTGCACCCGGGCGTTGCCCTTCCAGATGCTCCAGATTTGGTCTTCGTCGGCGGGTTGAGCGTAGTCGGTCAACATCGTCGTCGCCAACGCGCCGCTGGCCCAGCCGAATTGAATCCATTTCTCCGGCTCCCAGCCCTTGAGAATGGCGTAGAGCATGCCGCCGACAAATCCGTCGCCGCCACCGATGCGGTCGAGCACGGTGATGTCGCGCGGCTCGACAACATGCCACTCGTTGCCCGCCGCCATGATCGCGCCCCAGAGGTGATGGTTTGCGTCCACGACTTCGCGCAACGTCGTCGCGAAAGCTGAAGCATTCGGATACGCCTTCTTCACGCGCTCGATCATGCCTTTGAATCCGTCAATCTTCGACTTGAGTCCTTTGCCGCCGGCTTCAGGGCCTTGGATACCGAGACAGAGTTGGAAATCTTCCTCATTGCCGACGAGCACGTCCGCGATGCTCGCGATCTCGGCGAAGATGGCGGAGAGTTCTTTCTCGCGGCCTTTCCAGAACGTCGCACGATAATTCAAATCGAAGGAAATCTTCGTGCCGTTTTTCTTTGCGGCGCGGGCAAGTTCGAGACAGAACTTGCTGGTTTCCGGCGACAGCGCGCCGATCAGTCCGGACAAATGGATGATCTGGACGCCTTCCTTGCCGAAAATCCGGTCGAGATCGAAATCCTTCACGTTCAGCGTGCGGCCAACTTCACCGGCGCGGTCGTTCCAAACGCGCGGGCCGCGCGAACCATAACCGCTGTCGGCGATGTTGAACTGGTGACGGTAACCCCACGGGCCGCCTTGCGGGACTTCCGCTCCTTCGAAGTCCATGCCGCGACTGCGAAGGTTGTTCTTGATCAGTTGCGCGATCGGGCTGCCCTTGACGAACGTCGTCAGGATCTTGACCGGCAGACCGAGGAACGAGGAGATGCTGGCCACGTTCGACTCGGCGCTGGTGACCTGCATGATGAACGTCCCGCCAACATTGACCGGCTGCCCGGCAAGCGGCGTAATGCGGATGCCCATGCTCGTCGGCACGACGAGCGCGTATTTACAGTTCTGTTTTAGTTCGATTTTCATTGGATGTTCCTTTTTGTTTGAAACCACGAAATACACGAAAACATTGTGCGATTCATCGGATGATTCTCTCCCACTCGACCTTCGGGTAGTGGCCGAAGTTCACCAGCAGGCCGAGCCGGTAGCTGGTGGCTTTGAGGTAATTGTGAACTTGCGCGCGGTGTTCATCAGCGAGTTGGGTGACGGCCTTTAGCTCGACGATGATTTTGTCGTAGCAGATGAAGTCCGGCACGTACACCTGTTTCAGCCGGTGGCCTTTGTACTCAAGCTGAAGTTTGATTTGGGCACGGAAGGGAATACCGGCCAAACCGAACTCGATTTGCAGACACTCTTGGTACACCGCTTCCAAGAAACCACAGCCTTTGTCTTTGTACACCTCGAAACACGCGCCCATAATCGCGTGGCATTCGTCTTTATAGAGAATCTCCATCAGCGAAGATGACAGCAGCCGCAGCGGTCACGTCCGTGTGACCGCTGCTCTGTTTTCGTGTGTTTCGTGTATTTCGTGGTTTCCAATTCCTAAACGGTGTACGTGCGGGCGGTGGTGGAACCACCGCGGCCGGTCCAATTGGTGTGGAAGAATTCGCCGCGCGGTTTGTCCACCCGCTCGTAGGTGTGCGCGCCGAAATAGTCGCGCTGCGCCTGAAGCAGGTTCGCGGGCAAACGTTCGCTGCGGTAACCGTCGAAGTATGACAACGCAGCCGACAAACACGGCGCCGGGATGCCGAGCTTGGTGGCTTGGATGATGACGCGGCGCCACGCAGCCTGACGTTTGACAACCGCCCGACGGAAGAACGGGTCGAGCAGCAGATTGACGAGGTCGGGGTTGCGCTTGAACGCCTTTTTGATGTCGCCGAGGAACGCGCTGCGGATGATGCAACCACCGCGCCACATGAGCGCGATGCCGCCGTTGTTGAGCTTCCAATTGTAGGTCTTGGCGGCAGTGCGCATGAGTTGGTAACCTTGCGCGTAGCTGACGATCTTCGAGGCGAACAACGCCTGACGGAGGTCGTTGACGAATTTCGCCTTGTCGCCCTTGAACGGCTTGGCCTTGGACGGGATTTCCTTGCTGGCGGCGACGCGCTCTTCCTTGACGGCGGAGAGGCAACGCGCAAACACGGCTTCGCCGATGAGCGTGAGCGGCATCCCTTCATCAAGAGCGGCGACGGCGGTCCACTTACCGGTGCCTTTTTGTCCGGCGGTGTCCAGAATGAGGTCAATGACTTCTTTGCCTTCCTCGTCCTTGTAGCCGAGGATGTCGCGCGTGATCTCAATGAGGTAGCTATCCAATTCGCCCTGATTCCACTCGGTGAACGCCGCGTGCATCTCGGCGTTGGTCATGCCGAGGCCGCGTTTCATCAGGTCATAGACTTCGCAGATCAACTGCATGTCGCCGTACTCAATGCCGTTGTGGACCATCTTGACGAAATGGCCCGCGCCGTTTTCGCCGACCCAATCGCAGCACGGTTCGCCTTGCGGCGTCTTGGCGCAAACCGCTTGGAAAATCGGTTTGACATGCGGCCACGCGGCGGGGCTGCCGCCGGGCATCATCGAGGGACCTTTGAGCGCGCCTTCTTCGCCACCGCTGACGCCAGTGCCGATGTAGAGCAGACCCTTGCTCTCGACGTAGGCGGCGCGACGGATCGTATCGGGGAAATGGCTGTTGCCGCCGTCAATGATGATGTCGCCGGCTTCGAGGCGCGGGATGAGCAGTTCGATGAAATCGTCCACGGCTTTGCCGGCCTTGACGAGCATCATGACTTTGCGGGGCTTCTCCAGCTTCGAGACAAATTCCTCGATGCTGTGACAACCGATGATGTTCTTGCCCTTGGCGCGACCCGCGAGAAAGTCGTCCACCTTCGAGGTGGTGCGGTTGAAGGCGGCGACGGTGAAGCCTTTGCTTTCCATGTTGAGGATGATGTTCTCGCCCATGACGGCGAGGCCGATGAGACCGATGTCTGCTTTTTCTTTCATTTTGGTTGTTCCTTTCTGAAAACTTGTTGTCCTAACTGCCCTGAATTGCGCTGAATGTCAATGTTTCTGCGCGAGGGTTGCCACGGCGAGTTGGCCTTGGCGAGCGTAGTCAATCGCTTCCCCGAGGATGCGGGCGGCTTCCTGCGGCGCGTGGAACCCCATCGAGTTCTCGGCGTTGATGTAATCCACCCGCCACTGGGCTTTGCGGTGTGACTCATGAGCCGGCTTGAGTTGGTCGTCGGTCGCGCCGGCTTTGGCGGCGTCCTTGACGGCGGCAATGAGCGCGACGATGGCGTCCTCGGCGCGCAACATGAGTTTGTGGTTGCGGTCCTGAATGATCTCGACGCGCTGTTTGATTTCGGCTTCGGGGAAATGATGGCAGACTTGGCAGGCATTGTTGATGTGGAGCAACGGGCTGCGGACCCAGTGGTCGCTGATCTTGATGGCGCCTTCGCGTTTATACGGCATGTGGCAATCGGCACAGGAAACGCCGCTGCGGGCGTGGATGCCTTGGCTCCACAACTCGAATTCGGGATGCTGCGCCTTGAGCATCTCGGTGCCGGCTTCGGCGTGTTTCCAGTCGGAGAACGGCGTGCCGTCGCTGAACTTGTAGCCGTTGTAGTAGGCTTCGATCTGCTCGACCTTCAGGCCGTTGTTCCAAGGGAAGAACAACGTGGCCTTCGGCCCGCAGTAGTATTCGACGTGGCATTGAGCGCAGACGAACGAGCGCATCTCTTGGCGCGAAGCGAGAAGGTTGGCGTCGTAGCCTTCTTTGCGGTCGCCGCGCCGCCATTTCTCGACGGACGGCAGGTGCGGCACGGGGTCGGCGGATGCGGCGAGCGCTTTGATGCCGTTGATGAAACCGGGGCGCGTGACGCGCAGTTGCATCGTTTGCGGGTCGTGGCAATCCACGCAGGCGATGGGATGCGTGACGAGTTTGGTGGCGTTGCTGTAAGTCATCTTGCCGATGAGTTCAAAACCTTTCTGGAGTTGCGCATAACCGTTGGCGCTGCCGAGCGGGTCATCCAATTTGCCCGGCGCGCCGGCATCGAGGCCGGCTTTGCGGTAGGCGACGGTATTGGCGGCGTGGCAATGGAGGCAGGCACCGGTCTGCGGGCGCTGGGTGACGCGCTTGGTTTCGCGCTGGTCGCTGAGCATGTAGGCGTGGCCGCGCCGGGCGCGGTAATCAATGCCGAACGCGTATCCGTTGAACATGGCGACGAGGCGCGGGTCTTCGGCGAGTTTGCTGGGCGCGAGCGAATCCGAGCCGCCGCCGCCGTACTTCGTGCCGGTGTGTTCGGCGGTGCGGAGATAGGCGTCGTATTGGCGCGGGAAATTCTTGCCCCACTCGACGGGGTCAACCGTCATCTCGGTGAGGTTGGCGATTTTGAATGCAACCTGTTTCGCTTCCTGTTTGCGGGTGACAATGTTCTCGTACAGCCACATCACGCCGACCGTCGCAGCGGCAGCCACCAACAGCAGTAAAATGTATTTGATTGTCTTCATGGCATCGTCTCCTAGCGGCGCGGCCCGTGCCCGACGCTGTTGTGGCAACGGACACAGTACAGTTCCTCATCGTTCAACACGCGGTGCGCGGTGATCTCGCGCGTGAAATCCTTGTGGCAATGCAGGCAGTTGGCGTTGAGCACGGCGGCGTTGCCCGGCTTGATGCGAACCGGCTCGTGAAAATCCTGAAGCGTGAACCCGCGCGAATGATGCCAGCCGTTCTCAGCCTTGGTAAGCCATTTCCCGATGAAACCGCGCGGCACGTGGCAATCGTTGCAGACCGCGTGCGCGTGATGGCTCGCCTTCTGCCAGCCGTCAAACTGCTCGCGCATGATGTGGCAGTTCACGCACGCGCGCGGGTCGTCGGAAAGATAGGACAAGCCGCGCGCGTAGAAGAACGTGTATCCGCCCGCGCCGGCCAACGTGCCGAACAGAATTGCCAAAAGGGTTTTCACTTATCGCAGTGCAAACATCAGCAGCGCACCGAACACGAGCGAGTGCGCCACTTCCGACCAACCGAGACGTTTCACGCGCAACGGCGACGCCAGCCGCCCTACCCCAATCGCGGCCCGCGCCGCCGCCGGCACAAACGCCAACAGCACGCGGAAGGAAACCACATCCGCCAACGCCAACGCAAGCACGAACAACAACAGCGCGCCATAAAACGCCAACACCGGCCATCGCGGTCCCGTCCGCTCGATGCGCAACCGCACGTACAACACACCGCCAGCGAAATAGAGCGTGTTCCAAAGCCAGAGCCAGAACGCCGTCGCATCGAGCGCGCCCGTCGCTGCATACCACGCCGCCGGCGCCGTCAACGTCAGGCCGCCGACAGCGACCACTTGCATCGCAAGCCCGCGCGGATTTGGACGCGCCGCGAACGCGGCGGCCACGGCGCTGAACGCGGCGAGCCACCAAAGTTTCCAGACCAGAAACAACGGCGCGGCGGCGGCGAGACTGGCGGCCAGCAACAGAGCCATCCATTTGAACTGCCGCTTCAACCAACTGGCGCGCGCAACGTAAAAACAAAGCGTGCTCGCCAGCAGTAGCGCCACTTTCCCATCGAAAATACCGCTGACAGCAACAGCGGTCGCGAAGGGCACCAGCAACATGCCCCACGCGCCGTGTTCGCGCGGCATCGGTAGCCGGTCGGTTGTGTTCACAACCGCGCCAACACGCCCTTGTTGACTTCGGCGACCTTCTCGGGTCCGCAGAGAACCTCAACCAGTTTGAACGCAAACTCCATCGCCGTGCCCGCGCTGCGGCTGGTCACGACGGGGCCGTCCACGACGACGCGCTCCTCGCTGTACCGCGCCGCGCGCGCGGCGACTTCATCGCGAGCGACCGGGTGCGACGTGGCGGCGCGCCCTTCGAGTACGCCGTACGCGGCGAGAATGCCGGGCGCAGCGCAAATCGCCGCGATGCGACCGTTTCGCTGCTGAATGTTCTCAATGATCCTTCGGATGCGCGGGTCGGCGCGGAGATTGTTCGTGCCGGGCTGGCCGCCTGGCAGCACGATCATATCGAAATCGCCGGCGTTCACATCGTCGAGCGCGCAGTCTGGTATATGTCGCGTCCCGCGTGAGGCAGTAATGGGTTGTGATGTTGTGCCCGCAGTAATCACTTCGACGCCGGCGCGGCGCAGGATGTCAATGACGGTGATCGCTTCGATCTCCTCGAAGCCGGGCGCGAGCGGGACGAGGACTTTCATGGCGGCGTGAGCGGCGGCAACGGGACAGGGTTGGTGTCCACTTTGATGCGGACGACGAGATTGGAAGTGACGCGGAGTTTGAGGTAGTCGCCGGGTTTGAGTTTGTCGGCGGTGAGTTTTTCTTCGCCGCGAAAGATGTAGGTGCGCGGCGTGAGCCAGTAGGTGCGTTCACCCTTGGGGGTTTTCAGGAGCAGTTCGCCGGATTTCGGGTCGAGACGGACGATGGCGCCGCGCACAAACGGAGCGACTGTGTTGGTCTGCGCCGGCGCGGACGCCGCCAGCAGGAGAACCACAGCCAGCAAGAGCGTGACGGACAACGCTTTCATGGACGCGCGCCTTGGCGGAGCACGACAGGACCGGTGCCGGTGACTTCAAAGAACAGCGTGGTGTTGCCGACTTGGATGCGGTCGCCGGGGGCCAGTGTGCACTCGAAGACGCGGGCGCCGTTGCGGTAGGTGCCGTTGGCGGAGCCGAGGTCTTTCAAGTGAAACTGCTGGTTCTGGTAGGCAATGCCGCAATGAACGCGGGAGATGAAAGGATCAATGACCGGGATGTCCGATTCCCTCAGCCGGCCAACGACCAGCGGAGCATCACCGGCTTCCAGGACCTTTTCAGCGCCATTGGATTGTTTATAGACGAGCACCGCCATAAGTTCAGGACCTCAACGCACTTACTACCGGATTTCGCGGGGGCTGTCCACCGAAATGTCCGCTCTTGCGCGGCGCGGGGCGAATCTGTTACGGTGCGCAGCACCATGAGTGATGTTCGCGTTCGATTCGCGCCGAGTCCGACGGGCTTCCTGCACATTGGCAGCGTCCGCACGGCGCTGTTCAATTGGCTCTACGCCCGGCACACGGGCGGCACGTTCATCTTGCGGGTCGAGGACACCGACACGGCGCGCAACACGGAACAATCACTCCGCACCATCCTCGACGGTTTGCGCTGGCTCGGCCTCGACTGGGACGAAGGCCCGGAAGTGGGCGGCCCGGTCGCTCCCTACTTCCAATCGCAACGCGCCGACATCTACAAACGCCGTGTCGAGGAACTCGTTGCCAAAGGCGCGGCCTACGAACGCGAGGGCGCGATCCGGTTTCGGATGACCCGCCAACCGATTGAGATTCCCGACATCATCTGCGGCGACGTGGTCCGCTCGCTCAACGAAACGGAAATGCTCGACCCGGATTTCGTCATCGTTCGCAGCGACGGCAATCCCGTGTTCCATTTCGTCAACGTCGTGGACGACCTCGAAATGAAGATCACCCACGTCATCCGCGGCGAAGATCATTTGTCGAACACGCCGAAACACATCGCGTTGTTTCGCGCGTTCGGCGTTGAACCGCCGAAATACGCGCACATCCCGATGATCCTCAACCTCGACGGCTCGAAGATGAGCAAACGCGACCCCGACGCGGCAAAAGCGAGGCTCGCGTCGCTCGCGAGCTACATCGAGGACGGGTTCGTGAGCGAGGCAGTGCGCAATTATCTGTGCCTGCTGGGATTCTCGCCGAAGGACGGCAAGGAAGTTCGGCCAATCGAGGAGTTCATCGCGATGTTCGACCTGCCGCAGATTCTCCGGCACAACGCCCGCTTCGACATCACCAAGCTAACGTGGATGAACGGCGAATACCTCCGCGCCATGCCGCTGGAGAAGTTTTTGCCGCTTGCGGTGCCCTTTGCTGGTAGGGGCGACGCATGCGTCGCCCCTACGG
>CAZNOK010000059.1:0-24031 GCA_964574605.1 uncultured Verrucomicrobiota bacterium | reverse complement strand
GGATCAAGAACTGGGTAAGCTGGGGCGCTGGCCAGCGTGCAGTCCAGTATCTCGTCATCGGCGCCAAGGCGCGCGCTGCGCTGCATGGCAGCTACATGGCGCGCCAGGAAGACGTCGAGGCCGTTGCCGCGCCCGTGCTCGGCCATCGCATCCTCACGAACTTCCACGCCGAAAGCGAAGGCGTCAGCAGCCGCGACATCATCAAGCGCTTGATGGAGGAAACCGCGCCCGCCGCATAGGCCGAGTTTCCGATGAGCCTGCACGGTACTCAACGCGAGTTCCTCGACCCCGGCGTGTTGGCGCGGCTCTCGCGCCTCGAACTCCAATCCCGCTGGCCGATGGAGGGTAACATCGCGGGCCGGCACAAAAGCCCGCACCGTGGCGCGTCCGTCGAGTTCGCCGAGTATCGCAAATACGTCCCCGGCGATGACCCGCGTTTCCTCGACTGGCGCGTCTATGCCCGCCGCGACCGTTTCTACCTGAAGGAATTCGAAGCTGACACCAACCTCCGTTGCTACCTTGTCCTCGACGCCAGCGGCTCGATGGCGTATGCGGACAAGTTCTTGCTCGCCCGCAAACTCGCCGCCACGCTCGGCTACCTCGCGATGCAACAAGGCGACGCCGTCGGCCTGATGTGTTGCGGCGCGAGCATGACCACCGACATCGCCCCACGTCGTAAACCGGCACATCTCAAGAACATCTTCGACGCGATGGCCGCCGCCAAACCCGCCGGCGAGACCGGGTTGGTCTCGGCGCTCCACGCCGTCGCCGAAAAAATTCGTCGCCGCGCGCTCGTCGCGGTCTTCTCCGATCTCTTCCACGATCCGGAAGAACTGCTCCACTGTTTCCGTCACCTGCGCTTCCGCAAACACGACCTCGCAGTCTTTCACCTTCTCGACCGCACCGAGGTGGACTTCAAGTTCGACCGGCCAATCCGGTTCGTTGACATGGAAGACCAATCCACCATCGTCGCCGAGCCCGGCGTGATTTATCCGCGCTACCGCGAGGCGCTCGACGCTTACTTGGAGAAGCTGAGACACGGCTGCACCGAGTTTAAGGTGGACTACCGCCTTGTGATGGCCGACGAGGATTACGAGAAAGTGCTCGCCGACTTTCTTCTTGCCCGGATGCGGACATGAGTTTCCTCCAGCCATTCATCCTCTGGGCGCTGCCGTTGATGGCGATCCCGATCCTCGTGCACCTCCTCAACCGGATGCGCTACCGCACGATGCCGTGGGCGGCGATGATGTTCCTGCGGATGGCGACGCGCCAATCCACGCGCCAAGCCAAGCTCCGCGAATGGCTCATCCTCGCCTGCCGCGCCCTCGCCGTCGCCGCGTTGATCTTCACCATCGCGCGCCCGCTCGTCGGCGGCTGGCTCGGCTGGGCAATGGGCGCGGCCCCCGACACGATCATCCTGTTGCTTGACCGTTCCGCCAGCATGGAAGTGCAAGACCCAACGACGCACCTGAACAAACGCGCGCTCGCCCTCCGTCGTCTCACCGACGCCGGTAAGGAATACGTTGGTTCCTCCCGCTTCGTTCTCATCGAGAGCGCGCTTCGTAAACCGCAGGAAGTCGCCAGCCTCAGTGCGCTCGAAACACTTTCGACCACCGCGCCGACCGACAGCGCCGCCGACATTCCAGCGTTGCTCGACGCGGCGCTTGATTACGTCGTCGCGAACCAATGCGGTCGCACGGAAGTCTGGCTTGCCTCCGACCTCCAGCAATCGAACTGGCAACCGGAGTCGCGTCGCTGGGAAGCGGTACGAACGCGGTTCGCTTCGTTGCAGCAGGATGTGCGTGTGCGTTTGCTCGCGCTGACAGAAGTCGTGCCGGACAACGTCGCCGTTGCGGTGCGCGACGTGCAGCGACGCAAGACGGCGCGCGGTTACGAACTTGCAATGACCGTCGAACTCAGCCGGAACAAAGCTGGAACACAAGCTCTGCCTCTCGCGGTCGTTCACGAGGGGGCACGTTCGCTGGTGAACGCGCAACTCGAAGGCCAGCGTCAGAGTGTGCAGATCGCGCTCGACCTCGGTCAGCGTCAATCCGAAGGCTGGGGCTGGATCGAGTTGCCCGCCGACGCCAACCCGCGCGACAACACAGCGTTCTTCAGCTACCCGGAAGACCTTCACTTGAAAACGGTGATCGTCGCCGAGAACGACGCGGCACGCCGCGTGTTACGAATCGCCTCCGCACCCGCACCGGCGGCGTTGAATGAATCGTCAGACACAGTCGCACCGGGTTCTCCGTTGAAGCTAGACGACGTGGCAATGTTGGTTTGGCAAGGTGCTGTGACAAATGTTGTGCGAAATTTCGCCGAGACCGGTGGAACAGTTGTAGTTTTCCCCAGCAGCAAGAGTGAGGACGGCAAGTTCCGCGTCACGACGTGGCGTCGAACCGACGGCCCGCTGGCGAACGCGAAGGACGGACGGATTCTGCCGCTCGGCGAAGTCGCGGTGACGCGGCGCGAAGCCTTGCTCACACCCGGCACGGTGCTGGCGTCATTCGAGGACGGCAAACCGTTTCTCGTGAAGCAACCAGTCGGCAAAGGCGCGATTTATTGGTGTGCGACTTTACCGGTGCGCGAGTGGTCGAGCCTCGACGACGGCACGGTGTTGGTGCCGATGCTCCAGCGCATTCTCCAAGAAGGCGGTCGCCGTCTCAGCAAAGCCGACAACAACGAAGTGGGTTCTGTCGTGGGACAAGCGTCCCGCTTGTCCGGGCCTCAGGGCCGGGCTTCGACGGATGCCGGCGTATATCAAGTCGGCAAGAAGGTCGTCGCCGTAAATCGCCCTGCCGCCGAGGACGAACCGGACGTGCTCGACGAAGCGGCAGTGCGGACGGCTTTTGGTCCGGTTTCGTTTCGGATGTTCACGGACAAGGGCGGCGGCACGAGTGCGGCGTTGCAATCGGAGATTTGGCGCTGGTTCATGGTGGCGATGCTGATCTTCCTGACAGGTGAAGCGGTGCTTTCGTTGCCGAAACGCGTCTGTAGCCGCGAGCCTGCTCGCGGCCCCATTCCCCACCGCGAACAGGGTTCGCGGCTACAGGAGGTGAAGCCGTGAGTCACCTCAGCTTCGGCTTCTCATGGCCGTCGGCAACCATCGGCGTCGCGCTGGTCGCAGCGGCGGCGTGGCTTTCGCTGCAACACTGGCGACGACACGGGGCGCGTCGGTTGGTGTTGGGATTGGAGTTCTTCCGGTGGCTGATTGTCTGCCTGCTGTTCGTGACGTTGCTGCGTCCAGAGTGGGTCAGCTTGTATAAACCGACTTCGCAACCGGAGATTGCGGTGTTGTGCGATGCGTCGCGGAGCATGACGACGCGCGACGTGGTGTCGGGCAACAACGTGTTGCCGCGCGCTGACTGGGTGAAACAACAGCGCGACACCGCGCCGTGGAAGCCGCTGGAGAAACGTTATCAGGTCCACGTCGAGGAGTTCTCGCCGACGCCGACCAATGTGTCGTCAGAGGAAGGCACCGACATCAACGCGGCGCTCGACGGTGCGTTGAACCGCTCGAAGAATTTGCGTGCGGTCGTGCTGTTGAGCGATGGCGACTGGAACCTCGGTAAGTCGCCCGTGGCAGCGGCAACGCGTTTGCAGATGGCGAATGTGCCGGTGTTTGCCGTGGCGGTCGGCAGCGACCGGTATTTGCCGGACATTGATTTGGTGAGCGTGGCCGCGCCGGCGTATGGATTGCTCGGCGAACAGGTCTTCATTCCGTTCACGGTGCAAAGTCATTTGTCGCGCGAGATCAACACGACGGTGTCGTTGATGGACGGCGGCATCGCGGTGGCACAGAAGAAGGTGACGATTCCCGCAAACGCGCAGGTGCAGGATGCGGTGCTCTGGTATCCGCAACGCGAGGGGCAGACAACGCTCGCGTTGCGCGTGCCGGCGGAGTCGGAGGAAATCAACCGCGACAACAACGACCGCCGGTTCCAGATCACGGTGCGGCGGGAGACGTTGCGGGTGCTGGTGGTGGATTCGTTGCCGCGCTGGGAGTATCGCTACCTGCGCAACGCGCTCTCACGCGATCCGATGGTGGACTCGAAGTGCGTGCTGCTGCATCCGGAGTTGAAGGCGGGAGAGGGAAAGAATTATCTGGCGCAATTTCCGAGCACGAAGGAGGCGTTATCGCCGTTCGACGTGGTGTTCCTCGGCGACGTCGGTGTTGGCGAAAACGAGTTGTCGGCGCACGACGCGGAGATGTTGAAGGGACTCGTCGAGCAACAAGGCAGCGGTCTCGTCTTCATTCCGGGTCGTCGCGGCCGGCACTTGTCGTTTGAGAGGACACCGCTGGAGAGTTTGTATCCGGTCGTGCTCGACAAGACGCAGACGGAAGGCGTGACGTTGCCGACGCCGTCGCAGTTGCAGTTGACGCGGCTCGGTCGCGGTCACTGGCTGACGATGCTGGCGAACTCCGAGGAAGCGAACGCGGCGGTATGGCAACAGTTACCCGGCTTCTGGTGGTGCGCCGGCGTGACGAAAGCGAAGCCCGGCACCGAGGTGCTCGGCGTCCACGAAACGCACCGCAACCAATGGGGCAAGCTGCCGCTGCTGGTCACACGCGCGGCTGGCAACGGCAAAGTGCTGTTCCTCGGCACCGACTCGGCGTGGCGTTGGCGCGCCGGCGTCGAGGATTTGTATCACTACCGCTTCTGGGGACAGGTCGTGCGTTGGATGAGCTACCAACGTCACCGCGCCTACGATCAAGGCTTCCGCCTCGCATTCGGCCCCGACAGTCCGTCGCAAGGCGAGACGGTTTTCCTGACGGCGACCGTCTTCGATTCCGGCGGGATGCCACTCAGCGAAGGGCGTGTGACCGCTGAAATCAGCGCGCCGAATGGACGGAGCGAGCGGTTAACGTTCACGGCAGTGCCGGGCGGTTGGGGCGTTTACCAAGCGTCGTTCCTGCCGCAACTTTCCGGCAAATTCCGTGTCAAACTCCAGTGTGACCAGACAGGTCGTTCGATGGATTCCGAGTTGCTCGTGCGCGGCGTCGTCCGCGAAGAAGCCGGCAAGCCGGCGCAAGTCGAGGTGTTGCGCGAGATTGCCGGGATCACGCGCGGCGTTTGCGGCGCGCCGGAGGAGTTGGCGGGATTTGTGAACCAACTCGCGGCGTTGCCCGAGGCGGCGCCGGTGGAACGACGAGTGCGGCTCTGGTCAAACCCGTGGTGGGGTGCGATGTTGCTAGGGATGTTGACGGTCTATTGGATCGGAAGGAAAGTGGCAGGATTGATATGAGGTGGCACACGTTTCCTTGTAGCTGCGAGCCTGCTCGCGGCGGCCCGCAAGCGGTTTTTCCCCCGACAAGGGAATCGGAATTTGGTTACTCGGCTTCGTTGCGAATGAGGTGTGGCGATGAAGCCTACAAACGCGGGCAACTCGAAACTGGCAGGAGTGGCTTTGGCCTTCCTACTCAGCTTCTCCGTCAGCGCGATGGACGCCGGCCACACGTTTTACACCTACAGCGACGCGCGACGCAAAACGACCGAGATCATCAAGTATCAATGCCCGGTCTGTCACGGCTGGCACATCAAAACGACCCCCGATGCCGTGACGGAGAACAACCTCGATAATCTGCCCACCTGCGACTAGCGCGTGCCGCTTCGCCGTGTCGGCGTACCCGGAACATGGCGCGATTAGTCACAGGCTTCCGTTGCACGGGTGAGTTCGTGCGGGGAGAATTGCTTCGTTTCGCCACAAGACCGGCTTGGGTGAGGCATCACGCGCTTCGACCACGAGGCAACGGGCAAGCATGATGCGTAAACCACTTGCAAGCAGCGAAAATCGCGTGTAGTGTTGGCATCACGGTAAGGTTGTTCATTTGTCCTGAAGACCAGATGACCCGCAGTCCGAATCATGCGTTATGCTTTTATTTTCTTAGGCATTGTGTTGTTCGCGCAGCCCCTAACGGGCTTCGCGCAGTTCACGGCTGACTACCAGACGAACGTCATCAGCAGCGGTGTGACGAGTAATTGGAACGGCAACTACTATGTGGGCGACACCACGGTCGGCGATGTGTTGCTCATCGAAACCGGCGGCGCACTGATATTGTCGTCAAGCGGCTACGGTTACGTCGGGAACGCCAGCGGCGCGAGCAATAACGTTGTGCTGATCAGCGGGAGCGGCTCGCTCTGGAAGGTGCCGATAACCTTGAGTGTCGGCGGCGGGTCGTGCAATTCGCTGGTCGTGAGCAATGCCGGGCGGTTGGTTACCGGATGGGCCACCATCGGTTTTCTGAACTCCAGCGCCAGCAATAGGGTGTCGGTCATCGGGAGCGGTTCGGTCTGGACAAATTCAAGCGCGTTCTCGGTCGGCGAGTACGGCGGACCGGGAAACGAGCTTCTCGTCAGCAACGGAGCCCGCGTCGTCAATCGTTCCGAGTCGTATTTGGGGCGATGGCAATTTGGAAGTTACAGCCGTGCCGTCGTCACGGGGGATGGCTCGCTCTGGACAAACACGTCGCACCTGACCGTGGGCGGCTACGCGCCGTTCAACACGTTGATCATCAGCGACGGCGGCCGCGTGGTGAACGATGCCGGTTACCTTGGCCGCAGCCAGCCCACCGCGACCAACAACAGCGTTGTGGTCACCGGCAGCAATTCGATCTGGATTTCGCGAAGCAGTCTGAACATCGGGTTGGCTGGCGTCGGCAACAGCCTGATCATCACCAACGGCGGCACTGTGGTCTGCAATGGCGGCACCATCGCCACGAGCGGCAACCGGGTGTTGGTCAGCGATTCCGACTCGGTTTGGAGTAATTCGAGTTCCCTCATCATCAATGGCGTCGAGAACAGCATCACCGTCAGCAATGGCGGCTTACTCCACAGCGTGTTGTATCTGGGGTTCCAAGCCGGAACCTCCAGCAACCGTATGGAGGTGACCGGGACGGGACGATTTACCGGAAGCGGCTTCATTGTCGGGCAGGTCGGCTCCGACAACGAAATGGTGTTCAGCAACGGGGCGACGGTCACCTCGATCAACGCGACCATCGGTTACGATGCGCAGGCGCGCGGAAACAAGCTCGTCATCACGGGGACCAACACAACCGTGTCGTTCAGCTACACCAGCCTCAGCTTGTACGTCGGCACCTATGGGAAATCGAACGGGCTGGTCGTGGCCGATGGCGCACGCTTTGATCACAACTGGACGTCCATGGGACACATGACAGGCGCGGACGGCAACTGGGTGCTCGCGACTGGACCGGGCACCGTCCTCACCAATTGGCAGGACGTCTATGTGGGGAACAACGGTGTGGGTTGTTCACTGACCGTGAGCAATGGCGGCAACGTTTTCGATCGCTCTGCCTACATCGGCAACAGCGGCAATGGCCATTACAACAGGGCGCTCGTCTCCGGTCCTGACTCGACTTGGATCCATCAGTCAGATCTGGTCGTCGGCAACAGTGGCGGCAACTGCAGCCTTGCCATCAGCAATGGCGGAAGTATTCAGGATATCAATGGAACCATCGGGAATGGCAGCAGCACCAACACGGTAGCGGTGACCGGTGCCAGTACCACGTGGCGCAACTTGGGGAACCTGATTGTCGGCAACTCAGGCGACACGAACACGCTGTTCATCCTCGATTGCGGGACTGTGATTGCCAGCAACGTGGTCGTAGGCGCCAATGCGGGTGCCGATGACAACCGAATCGTGGTGGAGGGTGGCAACCTGATCGCGACCAACTCACAAGGCAATGGCACCATTGACATCCGCCGCGGTGCGCTCTCACTTGCCGGAGGGGTTGTCACCGTCAACAGCTTAAGCATCAGCAACGGCGCATCTGTCACCGGCTCCGGGACAATCAATGGAAGCGTGCTGTTGGCGGGAACGTTGGTGGCCAACGGCATCGTGGTCTTCAACAACGCCGTCACTAACAATGGAGTATTGAATCTCATCCATGGCGATGCGGATTTCCACTCGACCTTCGTGAACAACGGCATCGTCCTCACAGCCAATGACGATTTCGATGGGGATGGGATGAGCAATCTACAAGAAGACCAAGCCGGCACCGATCCGCTCGACAGTCGTTCCCGCCTTGCCATTTCCGCGGTCGCTGTGGATGGCAACGATGTCCGTGTCACATGGCAGGCGATCGGAGGGAAAAGCTACATGTTGCAGACGAACTCGACACCTGATTCGGCTGGCTTTGCAGATTTCAGTACGGTGATCGACGTGCCGGGCAGCGGCGAGACGAACACAAATTACGTTGACATCGGCGCGGCAGCCAATTTCCCGGCGCGTTTCTACCGGGTGCGACTAGTGCCGTAGTTATTGTAGCGCCTCGACTTACTCGGTTCCGGTCCTCCGTCCGGCCTCGGGACGGGAGAATTACACTTGTGGAGAACATCACCGCCGATAAAATGCCAAGAAATGAACTTCAACACTCTGCGATTCATGAAAGCATTGGTCATCGTGGTTTTGTTGGTCGCCGTTTCCACTTCGGCGCAATCCACGGCTCCGAAACCGAAGCTGGGCCGCAAGCCGGTCGAGGCTTATCGGGTCATCGGCAACATCTATTACGTGGGCGCCACCGATGTCTCCTCCCACATCATCGTCACCTCGCAGGGACTGATCCTGCTCGATACCGGCACTCTGGAGATGCTGCCCATCATCCGGGCCAATCTCGAAAAACTCGGCCATTGCCCGAGCGACATCAAAATCATCCTCGCCAGCCACGCCCACTGGGACCACGTGGAGGGACACGCGGCGATGCAGGAGTTGACCAAAGCACAAGTGATTGGCATGGGAGAGGACGCGGCCGCCCTTGCCAGCGGGATTGACATTTCCGCCGTCGGGTTTCTCGGGCGGGGCTGGAAACCGGTCAAAGTGGATCGTGTCCTCAAGGACGGTGACACGGTAACGCTCGGCAACGTCACCCTGCAGGCGCACTTGACGCCCGGACACACCAAGGGATGCACCACATGGACGACCACCGTGACGGAGAATGGAAAGTCGTATCTGGTGATCTTTCTGGGATCGGTCGGCATCAACAAGGGCGTTACGCTTCTGGGAAATACGCGGCACCCCGCGATTGCGGAAGACTACGCGAAGTCGTTTCGATTGTTGAAGGGGCTGAAGCCGGACGTATTTCTCGCCGGGCATCCGAGCGCGTATGGGATGGCGAAGAAGCTGAAACTGTTGCAGGCCGGTTCCTCGGCGAATCCGTTTATTGATCCCGACGGTTACCGGCGCGCCGTCAATGGCGCGGAAGCCAGATACCTCAAGCAACTCGCCGCGGAAAAGTCGGCCCAACAACGGCGTTGAAGCGCACGCGGCTGGATCCCGCCCCGACAATTCCCTACTTCAACGCCTCGGCGCGGGTACTGATGGTCACCTTGCGAACGACAACGCGCTCGGTCGGGTCGCTCTTTTCGTTTCCGGAACGGTTCATGCGAGTCGGGACACTGTCAATCTTCCGGAGCACGTCGTCGCCCTTGACGAGTTTGCCGAACGCGGTGTATTGGCCGTCGAGGAAGTTCGCATCGCCGGTGCAAATGAAGAACTGGCAACCCGCCGAGTCCGGGTCCTGTGACCGCGCCATCGAGATGACGCCGAAGACGTGTTTGTTCGAGTTGAACTCCGCCTTGATCCGGTAACCGGGGTTGCCGGTGCCGACGGCGGGATTATTCGGCGTCTTGCTGAGCGGGTCGCCGCCTTGAATCATGAAGCCTTGCACGATCCGGTGAAACGCCGTCCCCTCGTAGAACTTCTCACGAGAAAGTTTTTTGAAGTTCTCGACAGTCTTCGGCGCGTCCTTCTCGAAGAACTCAATGATCATCGTTCCGTACGTGGTGTCCAGCACGGCGACTTCGTTTTTCGTGTCCATTTTCGGCTCCTCTTTGACTTGTGGGGCTGTTTGACCGCAGGCGACCAACGCTAACGCGGCTATCAACAAGTGAATGTGTGCAGTGCGCATGACGGACACTGTACCGAACGCGGCCGGCATTGCAAGCGTGCGAATCGCTTTCAGCGACCCCTCGCGCCAAGGTTCAACCAGATGTCGAGCCGCGGCGTGTCCCAATTGTACGGTTTGTTGACGACATCGAGCCTGCCATCGCCGTTCACGTCGGCGAGACGGGTTTCGTGAAAGCCGAAACCAGTGATGAACTCGGTGACTTTGAAATTCCCCTGCCCGTCTCCGTAAAGGATCCATGACTTCGCGTCGGGATTGTCCGGCTCCGCCTTGCGTCCCCACTTCGCCATCTCGCCGCAAAGAATGTCCAAGTGGCCGTCATCATTGATGTCGGCCAATGCGAGGCTGTGACCGTGAATGACCTTTCGCCCCAGCAGGTCGCGGCGCGTCCAAGACTTCGGGTTTACCGGGTCGCCCCCACATTCAATCAACAGCAACGGCCCGTCGCCGTCGCCCGGCGCCATGACGATTTGGGCGACTTTGCCTGCCTTGAAATGTCCGGCCGCAATCCGGCCCGGGTGCTCGGCGACTTGGATCGGCTTGAAACGGTTGCCTCCCTCGTGTTTGAACCAGTACATGCCGGCGAGCAGGTCCGTCTTGCCGTCGCCGTCCACGTCGAACGCCGCCATCCCTTCCTGTTTAATGGCAGCAGCCACCTTCGAGGTGTTGAGAATTTCCGTCAGCGGCCACGATTCCGCGCCACGCGGATTATCGGGAATCTCGGCCATGAACAACTTGCGCGCGCCCTGATTCCAAAACATCAGCTGCGGTTTGCCGACGCCTTTGAAGTCGGCGATGGCCTGATCGTGGTGCGCCTTGCCGCCGCCCCTCTTGATGAAGCGCCGTTTCCACGGCGTCTTCGGATCGAAGTTCGGTTTCGGGTTTTCATACCACCACAACTCGTCGCTGCGCGAATCCCCGCCGATGATGAGATCAAGATCGCCATCACTGTCCACGTCGCATGCCGCGCCCCCGGCCTCGGGACGCTGAGCGGTGTCGTCAATGACGAGTTTCTCCCAGCCCTTCGCCGTGTGGCGCATCCAGATGATCGCCGGCGCCTGTGTGCGCTCAGCGAGCACAATGTCGGCAACACCGTCACCGTCAATATCGAATGTGACGCAGGCCGTTTGTTCCGAGCCGCCGTTTGGCGCGGGCAGGTCGCCATTCTTGCTGGTAAGATGTTTCCACGTCAGCGCCGGACTCTCTTCTGCGCCGGCTGCGGACACCACCGCGACCACCAACAGACACATGCGAAAATAACGCATGGCGCTGACTGTACCGAGCGCCGTCCGTATTTCAAGCGTGTGATAGGGTCTTACTTCGCGAATGCGTCCCGCAAGGCCGATGTAGTGCGGGCTGTGGGATCCGTTCGGATGACAGCTTCCCTTGCGGTAAGCTGCTTGATGATTGCTTCCCATAATCCCTGAGCAACATGCGCGTCAATGTCCACGGAGGGGCGATTGCCCAGCACCGAACCGAGCAAGCCCCCGCCCTTGAGCATCACATTGCTATAGGCTTCGCGCAGCTTGGGTTCGACCGCAGCCAAGCGCACGAGGGCGGTGACCTCGGTCTGAAGTGTTTCTTTGTTGGCGTCCAGAAATGCGCGTGTGGCAGCGTCGGAAGTTCCTTTGATCACAGTGGCCGGGTCGTCCACTTGGAATTGGGAAGCGGTTTTTAGCAATAGAGCCACCGCTCCCGGTGCGGCCTTTTCCGCCGTGAGGTTCATGGCCGTCACCAGTGCTTGGTTTTTTTTGGAATCAAAGGAAGTGACACCTTGCGGCATTTGGATCTGCTGTGCGCTATTATTGGCAAAGCTCCCTGCCGCGCAGACATTATTCGACGACCCAAGCAGCCCTTGCGTCAACAGGTCGCGGACGGCCTGCAGTTGTGTCGCCTTGACCATGGCTGGATCGGGTGTGGCCGCCGCAGCTTGCGGAATGGGGATCAACCCCGGGATGGCTGGCTTGCTGGGAGGCACGGGCTGCAACAGTTGTCCCTGTGCGTTGTAGTAGTTTGTCACCGCCACCGCATTGGTCGTGGTCATATAATTCGTCACAATGACCGTGGCGGTCTGAACGACGAAGTTCGTCACAATCTGCATGAACGCCGGTTTCGTGTCCAGCGTCGGGGCGGGCGCCTGCCCCATGACCGCAAACGCCGCCGCTCCCAAACAGATCGCTACCTTGCTGAAGTTACGCGTTGTGAACATTTCTTACCTCCGTTTCGTGCAAGCAAACATAGCACATTCATCGCTCGTCTCAAACTCTACCAGATATAGCCAGTGTTCCGGTGCTACGACTTCTTTCACCGGACTGTTCTGCCCATTATGCTTGCCCCACCCTGACGGTTTGTGTTTAATCCGCCGCCATGAGCGAAATCCAATATTCGATTGCACCCGGTGGCGAGAACTTTCCGATTCCACAGAAGGCCGACTACGCGCCGGAGATGAACCGGCTGGAAAAACTTGCCGCCGCTGCCCGCGCGGAAGGCAAGGAAATCGTCGTCGTCATGGGCGTCGGCTTTGTCGGCGCCGTCATGGCCGCCATCGTGGCGGACACGACCAACAAGAAAGGCAAGCCCAGCAAGTTTGTCATCGGTTGCCAGCGCCCGAGCACGCGAAGCTACTGGAAGATTCCGTTGCTGAGCCGCGGCCAGTCCCCTGTCAAGGCCGAGGACCCGGAAGTGGACAGCATGATCGCGCGCACGGTCAGCGAGAAGAAAACGCTCACCGCGACTTTCAACAGCGATTGCCTGAAGCTGGCCGATTGCGTCGTCGTGGATGTCCAATGCGATTACGCCAAGCAGAGCCTCGGCAACATGAAGACCGGCGAAGCCGACATGGCGGCGCTCGAAACGACCATGCGCACCATCGGCGAGAAGATTTCACCGAAATGCCTCGTACTCATCGAAACCACCGTCGCGCCCGGCACGACCGAGTTCGTCGCTTGGCCGATCCTGAAGAAGGCATTTGCCGCGCGCGGCCTGAAGGCGACGCCGCTGCTCGCGCACAGTTTTGAGCGCGTGATGCCCGGCCGCGAGTACGTCGCCAGCATCCGCGATTTCTGGCGCGTCTGCTCCGGCTGCAACGCCGAGGCGCGCCGGCGCGTCGAGAAGTTCCTGCGCGAAGTGCTGAACACGCGCGATTTCCCGTTGACGGTGATGGATCGCCCCATCGAGTCGGAGACGACCAAGATCGTCGAGAACTCCTACCGCGCCACAATCCTCGCGTTCCTCAACGAGTGGAGCATTTTTGCCGAGCGCAACGGCGTTGACCTTATCAAGGTCATCAAAGCCATCAAGATGCGCCCGACCCACAGCAACATGATCTTTCCCGGCCCCGGTATCGGCGGCTATTGTCTCCCGAAAGACGGCGGCCTCGGCTACTGGGCCTACAAACACATCCTCGGCTTCGAGGACGGCGACGACGTGTTCAAGCTGACGCCGACCGCCATTGACATCAACGACACCCGCGGCCTGCACGTTGCCGAGTTGACGCGCGACGCGCTCCGCAACATGGGCCGCTACATCGCCGGTGCCGACGTGCTCATTTGCGGCGCGAGTTACCGGCAGGACGTGGGCGACACACGCTACAGCGGCAGCGAAATGGTCACGCGCAAGCTCACTGAGATGGGGGCCGAGATGCGCGTTCACGACCCGTACGTGGAGCACTGGTACGAATTGGAGAACCAAGATTCTTATCCTGCGACGGGCGCCTCCAGGAGCCGGTTCTTCCGCAATCAGGACGGTCTGGCGAAGACGCGCGTCCAGAAAGACCTCAAGGCCGCGCTGGACGACGCCGAAGCGGTTATCTTCGCTGTGCCGCACGCAGAGTATCTTGAGCTGAAACCCGACGACGTGGTGAAATGGGCTGGCGGACCGCTGGCGGTGATTGATTGCTACGGCATCCTGAGCGACGAGAAGATTCGTCGGTACTTCGAGTTGGGCTGCGAAGTGAAGGCGCTTGGCCGCGGCCACATCCAGCGGATCAAGGAAGAGGTCCGTCGCAAAGCGAAACGCTAGCGCGACGAAACTAGAGTCAACCTTACGGCGCTGAGCGCGTCGACGGCTGCGCCAAGTGCGCCGGCTTGTTCCGGATCAAAGACCTTTCAAGTCCTCAGCGCGCTTCCACAACTACCCGCAAACCGCAGGTGCTGCTGCGACTCGAGGGGGAACTGCTGTTGCGGTTCGCGGACTGGCAAAGCGTGGCGCTGTAGCGCCACGAACCACCGCGTAACACACGATTCGACCCGGTGCGTGGCCCGACCGGATCGGTGGCCGCGCTGGAATCGTAGGTTCCATGCCAATCCGCACACCATTCCAGAACATTGCCGTGCATGTCGTACAAGCCCCACGCATTCGGCTTCTTCTCGCCCACCGGATGTGTCCCGCTGCCGGAGTTGATGTCGTACCAGGCGTACTCGCTCAATCGCGCGTCATCATCGCCGTAGCAATACTTGGCGGCGTTGCCGGCGCGGCAGGCGTACTCCCATTCCGCTTCCGTCGGCAAACGGAATCTCCGCCCCGGCAGTTTTCCTTGCAGCTCGCGCAACAACGTTTGGCAGTCCTCCCAACTCACCTTCTCGACCGGATTCTTCGCGCCTTGGAAGGTGCTGGGATTGCTGCCCATGATTGCCTGCCATTGCTCCTGCGTGACCTCAAACTTGCCAAGGTAAAACGGCGTTGTGATTGTCACTTTGTGCGATGATTTATCCTCACCCATCATGAACGTGCCGGGCTTGATGAGCACGAAGTCCATCGTCACGCCGCGGCCGATGTCGAGCGTGAGATTCTCTTTCAGTCCGGCCAGTGTGGGAGCGGCCTCAGTGCCCCGACCGGGTTCTTGGGAGGACAGCGGTCGGGGCGCTGAGGCCCCTCCCACTTTCTTCTCCTGCTTCCACGGCGACCACAGCAACAGGCCGACAACGCCAGCCACAACAACTGTCGCGGCAACGGCATACAACAGCATTTGTGGGCGCGGCTTCGCAGACGGAGCGGTGCCTCGTTGGACTTCGGTGTGCAACGCGGTCAGTTCGCTGAGCAGTTCGTCGTAGTTCGATGGGCGTTGGTTGCGGTCCTTCGCCATCATCCGTTTCAGCAGCGCCGCGACGCGCGGCGGACTTTCGGGCCGGACTTGGAGAAGGTCGGGCGGCGGGTCGTTGACGTGTTTGTACATCACCGCCATCGCGCCGTCGCCCTGATACGGCGTCGAGCCGGCCAGCATGTGATACAAGGTGCAGCCGAGACTGTAGATGTCGGCCCGGAAATCCACGTCCTTGTCGCCACGCGCTTGTTCGGGGCTGATGTAGTGCGGCGAGCCCATCACGGTGCCACTGGTGGTGAGGTTGGTCGTGGCGGCTTGGATGCTCTTGGCAAGTCCCATGTCGGCGATCTTCACTTCGCCGTCGTTGGACAGCAGGATGTTCTCCGGTTTGATGTCGCGGTGGATGATGTGCCCCTTGTGCCAGGCGTAACGCAAGGCGTCAGCGGCATAGATGGCGATGGCCAGCGCCTCTTCCGCCGACAGGACATCTTGCCTCTGGATGCGCGACAGCAGGGTCTCGCCCTCGACAAATTCCATCGCGATGTAATGCGTGCCATGGTCTTCGCCGACGGCATAGACGTGGACGAGGTTGCCGTGGCTGAGTTTGCCGGCGGCAGTGGCTTCGCGATGGAACCGGGTGACGAAATCCGGGTCGCTGGCCAGATGCAGCGGAAGCAGCTTCAACGCGACGTCGCGATCCAGCGCAGGCTCATGCGCTTTATAGACAGCACCCATCCCGCCTTCGCCGAGCTTATTGAGGACGACATAAGTGCCGATGCGTTGCGGTTCGCTATTGCCGCCGCCCTCGTGGCTGATCTTTGTGGATGTGTCCATCCCGAACGCAGTGTACCAAGCACGTGAGTCGAATCAAGCCTGCCGTGTTGGAAACGCCGTTGTACGCCGCCAACCGCAGGCTTGCGGCCAGCCAGCGGAACCGTTAGCCTGCGGCCATGAGCGAAGATACAAGGATTGACCTGACGAGCGACGACTACTTCATGCGCGAGGCGTTGCGTCTCGCGCAAATGGCCGCGAACGCCGACGAAGTGCCCGTCGGCGCCGTCATCGTTCGGGAAGGCCGCATCATCGCGCGCGCCCACAACCAAGTCGAAACGCTCCGCGATGCGACAGCGCACGCCGAGATGCTCGCCATCACCCAAGCCGCTCACGCGCTCGGCGATTGGCGACTCGAAGGCTGCTCACTATTCGTCACAAAAGAGCCGTGTCCGATGTGCGCCGGTGCCCTCACGCTTTCTCGCGTGGCGCGAGTCGTGTTTGGCGTTCGAGACGACCGCGCCGGTGGAACAGGGTCGGTGTTCGAGATCACCTCGTGTCCGGGCCTGAACCATGCCGTTGAGGTGGTTCGCGGCGTGCGCGAGGACGACGCGCGACTGTTGCTCCAGAATTTCTTCCGCGCGAAGCGGCTCTCGCCATGAACGACCGCAACCGGTTGGTTGTCTTGATCGCGGTGTTGGTGGGACTGACTGCGCTCGTCTATCTGCCGGCGTTGCGGAACGGATTCATCTGGGATGACGACGATCATCTCACCGCAAATCCGTCTGTCAACTCGCCGTCGGGATTGTGCGACATCTGGACATCGCTGGCTGTCTCGCGATACTACCCGCTGACATTGACGACGTTTTGGTTGCAGCGGCGTTGTTGGGGCTTGAACCCGTTGCCATACCACGCCGTGAACATCGTGTTCCACGCGGTCAACGCCGTGTTGTTATTCCTGTTGCTGCGCCGTCTCGGTGTGCGCGGCGCGTGGGCCGGTGCCGCGCTTTGGGCGCTCCACCCGGTGAACGTTGAATCCGTCGCGTGGATTACCGAATTGAAGAACACGCAGTCCACATTATTTCTACTCCTCTCGCTGCTGGCATTCATGCGGTTCTGGGCGGAACGGCGCTTGCGCTGGTATTGGCTGAGTCTGCTGGCAGGCACGGCTGCCCTGCTGAGCAAACCGTCCGCCGTCTGCCTCCCGGCTCTCGCGTTGTTGTGTCTGTGGTGGCAACAGGGCCGGTGCCGGCGCGCCGATGCCTGGTGGGTCGCGCCGTTTGTCGCGCTTGGCATCGGCATCTCGTTGTTGGCGGTGGCTGAACAACACCGGCACGTGCTCGGCGCAGGCACGGACGAGTGGCAGCTCAGCATTCCACAACGACTGCTCATGGCCAGCACTGCGCTTTGGTTCTACGCCGGCAAACTGCTTTATCCGCATCCGCTGATCTTCGTCTATCCACGCTGGGACCTGAACGTCACAACGGCGAGCGCATGGCTGCCGTTGGTCGGCATCGGCATCGTGGTTGCATTCCTGTGGTGGCAACGCGCCCACCGTGAAGCGCAGGCAGGACTTTTCGGTTCGGGTTGCTTCGTGGTGGCCTTGTTTCCCGTGCTCGGTTTCCTGAACATTTATTATTTCCGATTCTCGCTCGTCGCCGACCACTTCAACTACCTCGGCAGCACGGCCGGGCTGGCGTTGATGGCAGCCGCAAGCGCCCGATGGCTCGCCGACCGCCGTTTGCAAATTGTCGCGCTTGCCGCTGTCTTGGTCGTGTGCGGCGGATTGACGTGGACGCGTGCGGCGGTGTTCCGCAACGATGAAACCCTCTGGAACGACACGCTGGCAAAGAACCCCGAGGCCGCCATCGCGCACAACAATCTCGGCTTGGTCTTACGCGATCGCGGCGAATGGCAGGCCGCGTGCGCTCATTTCCGTGCTGCGACGCGATTGAACGCCACGCTTTGGCAGGCTCCGATCAACCTCGGTAAGACCTTGCTGAACGCAAGCCGCCCCGCTGAAGCCCTGCCGGTTTTTGAGGACGCACACCGCCGACGACCGGATGCGATGGAACCGCGCTTGGGCTTGGGGATGACGCTCACGCAACTCGGTCGGTTCGATGAAGCGATTGTCGAGTTCCAACACGCTCTCGCCGAACACCCCGACGACAGCAAGCTCCACTACTGGCTAGGGAAATCTCATGCCGGCAAAGGCAACCTGCGCGACGCCGCCCCGGAGTACTTGCGTGCGATGGAACTTGACCCGCACTTTGCCGACGCCTATCTGGCGTTGGGGTTCTTGCGCCAGCAACAGGGCGAAACCGAACGCGCCCGCCAGTGTTTCCGCCGAGTCCTTGTACTGCTTCCCGGCGACGAGCGCGCCCGTGCCGCGCTCGCCAGAATGCAACCGGAAAACGACCTCATTCCTAACGTCGTGCCAAGCGACGGCACAGAACCAGTACCCCGACGACGCTGAGCGCCAGAACCATGTAGCCCGCGCGGCTGGACTCTTCGTCTGCAAACCGTCGCATCGGCCCGAAGGCAATGGCGGCGCCCAGCAAGCCGAACATAATCGTGACGACCAGAAAAAAAATCAGCGCGCCACGATTGGCAGGTTCGAACGATGCCCGTCCCCTGCTTGGGAAGAAACTGCTGATGTCGAACAGGAAATCCTCTTGGCCTATGATTACCATGCGCCCGCCAGACTGACAGGGCGTGGCATGCACTTGCCGCGATTTTCCTCCGTGGAACTGCTACAGCTTCGGGTTCTTGCGCAGCACGTCCACCAGGCGCAACATTGTCTGGCCTATGATCTCCAAACTGCGTGCGCTGATCTTGTCGAGTGTGTCCTTGTCGGTATGCCAGTAGTCGTTCAGGCCGGGCGCGCTGCCGTACTGGAAGTCAATGATGTCCACCGTTGGGATCCCGGCGAGCGCGAATGGAACGTGATCGTCCATGATTGGTGTTGGATTGAAGTTGAAATAGTCGCGATGACCGGTCAGTTTCGCCGCCTCGAACACGCGCTGGACAAGGGCGCGATTGCTGTTGCCCGGCATGACGATGTTGAGGTTCTTGTCGCCGACCATGTCCAGCAGGATCAACGCCTGAATCCGATCGAGTTGTTTCTTGCCCTTCAAGGCATCGAGAAAATACGCGCTGCCCCAGAGTCCGTCGTTGGTGGTGTATTCCTTGATGCATTCTTCGCCGTCGAAGAAGACAAACCAGAGGTCCGGCACGCCGGAGGCGATGCGCGCCATTTCCAAAAGAACACCGGTGCTGGAACCGCCGTCGTTGGCGCCGACAAACTGCATCTTCGGCAGGTACTTCGTGTCGTAATGCGAGGCGATAACGATGATCTTCCCCGCGCTGCCGCGGCGTGTGCGCGTCTTGCCAACTACGTTGCGGAATTGCAGCGGCTTGCGAGGCGTTGGCGCCATGAACACCTGATCGTCAACATCGAGTCCGGACTCCTGCAGTTGCGTGCCGATGTAAATGGCAGTCCTGATCAAGCCGTCGCTCGCCGTCGGGCGCGGTCCGTACTCCACGATCCGTTCGATATGCTCATAGGCGCGTTTGCCGCTGAACGCCTGCCAGTCAATTTCCGACACTGGTTTCGGAATGCAACCGGTCGCCAGCAGCACAAGCGACAGGATGGTCAACTTGGTTGCCATTGCTCCGCCATGTTGATTCGCCGGGCCAACGCCGGGTGGTCGTGCAGGAGAAACTCGATCCACGGGTGCGGAGCGAGGTCGGCAAGGTTTTGGTCGGCCAATTTGCGCATGGCGCGGATGAAACCGTCGGGATTGTGCGTCAACTCCAGCGCGGCGCGGTCGGCCATGCGTTCGCGCCAGCGGGAGAATGCGTTGTTCAACGGCATCACGACCAATCCAAATCCAAACAAACAGAGCGCCAGCAGCGGGAATGCAGCAAGGTCGCTGACCCGCGCGGAGCCAAATTGCGGCAACGCTCGACGCAAGATTCCGTCAGCAATCCAGAGCGCGACAAACGTCGTCAGCGCGCTCCAGCCCATCATCCACCACATGTCGCGGTGACGGTAGTGCGCCATCTCGTGCGCCATCACCACCTCGATCTCGTCTTCGGTGAAATTGTTCAGCAACGTGTCGCCAAGAATGATCCGCTTGGTCGCGCCGAGACCGGCAAAGGCGGCGTTGGCTTTCTTCGTCTTCTCGCTCATGGCCATTCGATAGACTCCGAGCACCTTCGCGCCGACGCGACAAGCGAGATCGGAAAGCTTCTTCACGAGCGACTCGTTCTCCAGCGGTTTGAGTTTGTAGAACATCGGCAGAAGCAACACCGGGAACAACGCCGAGAGCACAACACCGAACAACAAAAAGAAACCGCCGGCTGCCACCCACCACCACGACTCCAACCGCCGCAAAAGGAAATAGACCACATTGAGCGCGCCAACGCCCAACACGAGTCCAAGGCCAAGTGATTTGGTCTCGTCCCACAGCCATGCGCCGAGACTTTGGTTCGACAACTCGTACCGATGCTCAAGGAAATACCCGCCCAACCATTGCAGAGGCAGAAACAGCGCCTTCATTCCGATAATCACCGTGCCGGCATACAACGTCGTTGCCAGCCAGGGGTTCTGCGCCAGCCCCGCCAGCCGTTGCGAAGCCCCTGTGATTAGGAACAGCACCAGCATCGCGACGGTGTAGTTGATTTCCACGACGTAAAGAAAGTTGTGAATCTTCTCGTACTGCCGGGCGCGCTCCTGACGGGAGGGATCCGTCACAGATCGTCAATGCCCAGCATTCCCAACAGGCGGCTCAGGTCGTCGTTCCCGTAGTACTCGATTTCGATGCGACCCTTCTTCCTGCCGTGGCGCAGGTTGACGTGCGTGCCGAGTTTCTGGCGCAACCGCTCCTCAATGGCCACGACTTGCGCCGACTTGCCCACAGGCGTCTTGCCCGCAGCGCGTGTTTTCGCCTCGCCCTTGAGGTGTTCGACAAGTTGTTCGGTCTCGCGCACGGTCAGGCTCCGGCGCAGGACGCGCTCGGCGACCAAACGCTGCTCCTCGGCAATCGTCAAACCCAGAATCGCCTTCGCGTGGCCGACGCTGATCTGCCCATTGATCAACCACGACTGCACTTCGTCCGGCAACGCCAGCAGACGGATGGAGTTCGCGACGGTCGCGCGGTTTTTACCGACTTTCCCGGCGATCTGGTCCTGTGTCAGGCGAAAGCGCGACCCCAGTTGCTCGAAGGCGCGCGCCTCTTCGATAGGGTTCAGGTCTTCGCGTTGCAGGTTCTCGATGAGCGCCATCTCCAGCACTTCCTCATCGCTCGCCTGGCGGAGAATGGCCGGCAACGTCGTCAGACCCGCATCCTTCGCCGCGCGCCAGCGCCGTTCGCCCGCGATCAACTCATAGCGCGTCGCGCCGTCCGCGCCGGAACGGGCGCGGACCAGCAACGGCTGGATCACGCCCCGTTGCTTGATCGAGTCGGCCAGTTCCTTCAGATGCTCCGGGTCGAAATCTGTGCGCGGCTGGAATGGACTGCGTTCGATGGAACTGATGTCGATCTGAATCACTTCGTCGCCGCGCGCCGCCGACGCAGGCGGCGTCACCGGAACCGGAGCCGCGACATGCGGGGCTGTGGCAGCCACGCTGCGGACAACGCCGCCGCTGATCAATGCGTCAAGCCCCCTACCCAATGCCTTCTTTGTCATGATGAAAAGACCAACTCCTTGTCACACGCCGCGCTTCTTCGAACCATCGCGCACGACGAACAAACCGCTACTTCTTCTCGCCTTCCAGTTTCGTCATGCGCCGCTGAAGTTTGACGATCTGCGCCTCCAAGCCAATCACGATCACACCCAACGCTACGACGCATAACGCAAGTATATAATGCACGTACTGCATATCTGGCCTCCGGGGTATTGTTTTTGGTTTTGAACTGCCGCCGTCAGGATAATCCGTCACCCCGTGAATGCAATCCTTTTCCTACTGCTTTGTTCGTTGCCAACCGCGAGCTTCTTCAATCGGCTCTGTGAGGAACAGCCGACTTACTTCTTCCCGCCTTCCAGTTGTTTTACGCGCTGCTGGAGTTTGATAATCTGTAGCTCAAAACCGAGCATGATCACACCCAGCGCCGCAATGACAAACGGTAACAGATTCTTCATACAACCCTCCTCTGAGGTTGAGGTTTCACACGGTCCGACCGCAGGATAGTGCGCAGCCCTGCAAATGCAATCCTTTTTCCAGCGCTTTGCCCGTTGTCAGCGATGCGCTCCTTCTGATAGAGTGTGCCCGATGAAAACGCTCGGTGTCATTCCCGCCCGCTACGGCGCAAAACGGTTTCCCGGCAAACCGCTCGCGCTCATCGCCGGCAAACCGCTCGTTCAGCGCGTCTATGAACAGGCGCGCAAGGCCACCCGGCTCGACGCCGTGGTCGTCGCCACCGATGACCAACGCATCGCCGACGCCGTCCGCGGCTTCGCCGGCGCTGTCGCGATGACTTCGCCCAACTGTCCTTCCGGAACCGACCGCGCCGCCGAGGTGGCCCGCCAGTTTGCTTGCGAGTTCATCGTCAACATCCAAGGTGACGAGCCGTTGATGCGTCCGGAGATGATTGACCAGCTCGTGGACGGGTTGGCCGCCGACCCGCACTGCGCGATGGCGACACTCGCCCGACGGATTGAATCAGCCGATGCACTGGCGAACCCGAATATCGTCAAAGTCACATTCGCCGCCAATGGCAACGCGCTTTACTTCTCCCGTCATCCAATCCCTTACGTCCGGGATACCGGAACAAAAACGGACCACTTCAAACACCTCGGCATCTACGCCTACCGCCGCGAGTTTCTGCTCAAATTCGTCACGCTGCTTCCGTCATCGCTGGAGAAGACGGAGAAACTCGAACAGTTGCGGGCGCTGGAGAATGGTTTTGCGATCAAAGTATTGGTCACGCCGCACGATTCCGTCGGCGTGGACACACCCGAAGACGTCAAACGAGTTGAAGAGATTCTAGGAAGGACCCCATGAAATACATCTTTGTCACAGGCGGCGTCATCAGTTCCCTCGGCAAGGGACTCACCGCAGCCTCGCTTGGCACGTTGCTCGAGAACCGCGGCCTCAAAGTCACGCTCGCAAAGTTTGACCCGTATCTGAACGTGGATCCCGGCACGATGAGCCCGTTCCAGCACGGCGAGGTCTATGTGACTGACGACGGCGCCGAGACCGATCTCGACCTCGGCCACTACGAGCGGTTCACGCACGCGACGTTGACGCGCCTGAACAACCTCACCAGTGGTCGCGTGTACGCCACTCTCATCGAGAAAGAACGCCGCGGCGATTACCTCGGCAAGACCGTGCAGGTCATCCCGCACGTGACGAACGAGATCATCGAGCGAATCAAACTCGTTGGTAACAACAGCGACGCCAACGTTGTCATCATCGAAATTGGCGGTACCATCGGCGACATCGAAGGGTTGCCGTTCCTCGAAGCCATCCGCCAGTTCGCGCTCGAAGTCGGCCCGAAAAACGCGCTTTTCATCCACGTCACCCTCGTGCCCTACATTCGCGTTGCCGGCGAAATCAAAACCAAGCCGACCCAGCAAAGTGTGGCCAAGCTTCGCGAGATCGGCATTCAGCCACAGATGTTGATCTGCCGCAGCGAGAAGCCGCTCAGCAAGGACGTCCGTCAGAAAATCTCCATGTTCTGCAACGTCCCCGTCGAATGCGTCATCGAGGAACTCGACGTGGCCAATTCCATTTACGAAGTGCCGATGGCATTGCGCGCGGAGAACGTGGACGAACTCGTCTGTCGCTATCTCGGCCTGCTCGCGTTCGCCAAGCCGATGACCGAATGGGAGAAGATGTTGAAGCGGTTGATCCAACCGAAGTACAAAACCAAAATCGCTGTCGTCGGGAAATACATCGGCCTACAAGACGCCTACAAGAGCCTCTACGAGGCCATCAAGCACGGCGGAGCCGCGAACGATTCTGCCGTGGACATCGTCCGCGTGGACGCCGAGGACATCGAGCGCGACGGAGCCGCCAAGCATCTCAGCGCCATGGCCGGCATCCTCGTTCCCGGCGGCTTCGGCAATCGCGGCATCGAAGGCAAGATCGCCGCCGCCCGTTACGCCCGCGAGAACAAGATTCCGTATTTTGGCATCTGCCTTGGCATGCAAATCGCCGTCATCGAGTTTGCCCGCCACGTCTGCAAACTCAAGAACGCCAACTCCACCGAGTTCAATCCGAAGACGCCTCACCCCGTCATTTGTTTGCTCGAAGAACAACGAACCGTCACTGAGATGGGCGGCAC